>NZ_LJJX01000044.1:0-59950 GCF_001421075.1 Frankia sp. CpI1-P
GTACAAGGCCACCCGGTACGGCCGGGTGTTCGTCCGGATCGGTCGCTTCGAGCCCACCTCGCAGGTGTGTTCGACCTGCGGTGTGAAGGACGGCCCGAAGCCGCTGGACGTCCGGGAGTGGACGTGCGCGGCCTGCGGGTCGCATCTCGACAGGGACGTGAACGCGGCGGTCAACGTCGCGAAGGCCGCCGGACTGGCGGCGTCTGCCCGTGGAGCGCAGGTAAGACCGGCACCCGTGCCGGCACCGCGCGGCGAAGCGGGAACCCACCCGAAGCTTGCCCCCGTCGGGGTGTAGCAGGCGGGAATCTCCGCCCTTCAGGGCGGAGAGGAGGTCAAGTCTTCCCCTCCCTGATCGGGGTCTGCTCGGCGCGACTGCTGGCGGCGGGCAAGGTGACCGCCGTGCTCATCCTGGCGGTGGTGGCGCTCGCCGCGTTGCTGCTCGTGATGCGCAACGGCTTCGGGGAACTGGTCGTCCTCTCGGTCGGTGCCTCGCTGGTCCTCGCCGNCCGGTATGCCCCGGGCTGGGTGCAGATCTGGTACGCCTACCTGCTCACCTGGCTGCTGCTGTTCTCCGGCCCGCGGTCGGTCCTGGTCCTGCACCGGGCCCGCCGGCGCGGTGCGGTCGGCTCGGACGCCGACAAGCTCGCCGAGAGCACCCACCTTCCCGCGCTGTTCTGGGTTCTCGCCTTCGCCGCTTTCAGCCTGTGGTGCGCCCTGAAGGGCGCGGTCCTCCTGCTCGCCTGACCCCGCTGGCCGGGGTGTCGCCGGCCGGGGTGTCGCCGGCCGCAGCCGTCTCGACGCGGGCGAAGTGGTCGTCGACGGCGGTCAGCCACGCGAGCGGACGGCTGACCTGGGGGCTGTGATCGGCGCCGGCGATCACGGCGAGATGGGCCCCCCGGATGTCGTGTGCCAGGGTCTGCGCACCCGCCCGCAGCGTGGAGTCGTGCTCGCCGACGATGACGGTCGTCGGCACGGTGATCTCGCCGAGCCGGGGAACGAGCGACCGATAGCCGCCGAGTTNCCGGCCCAGCGCGGCGAGTGCCTCCGGGTCCGCCTGACCCAACCCCGCCACCTGGCGCTCGGCGGGGTTGCGATGGTCGTGGACCGCGCCCACGCTGTCGCCGCCCCGCGCCGCACCACCGCCCTGCGCCGCACCGCTGCCCGACGCGATCGCCGCCGCTCCCTCCAGCACGGCCGCCACGATTCGCCTCGCGACCGGACCGGTGGCGGCGGCCGGCGCGGCCGCGGTGTCGACGAGCACGAGAGAACGCACCCGGTCCGGGTGCTCCAGCGTGTACCGCAGCGCGATCACCCCGCCCAGCGAGTGGCCGACGAGATGGACCCCGGCCGGCCCGAGCGCCGCAACCAGGGCGGCGAGGTCGGCGAGGAGCAGGTCGAAGGTGTAATCCGCCCGACCGCCGGGTGCCCGGCCGCTCGCGCCGTGCCCCCGGTGGTCGTAGGCGACAACGCGGCGTGACGCGGCCAGCTCGGATGCCACCGCGGCCCAGTCCGCGGTGCTGCCGGCGATCCCGTGGACCAGCACGACCGGGCTGCCCCAGCCGCCGGCCCCGGTGTCTGGGGCCCCGGGCGCACCGACCTCGGCCGGCGGGGCACCGACCTCGGTAGGTGGGGCATCCGCCAGAGCCGTCACGCCGGGCGGGTGGTCGTCCGGCCGCACGTCCTCGACGTGNAGCTCCAGTCCCGCCACCACCGGCAACCGCCACCCGCTCGCACTGACCACGCGCACATCCTCCCTGGTTGGGCCCGCTCACCTGGTCGGTCGGTTCACCTCGTTGCGCTCGCTCACCTGGTCGGGTTGGCCCGGCGGTCNGCGGGGCGGTCCCGCGGCGGCGCGATGTCGTAGGGTTCGGTCTCGCCGGCGGTGATCACCGCGTCGAGCACCCGGCGGGACGCGGCGAGATCGTCGATCCGCGCGTCGATCCGGGCCCGCTCCCGGGAGAGGTCCGCGACGAGGCCGGCGCACGGCACCAGGCGGCCTCCGTCCTCCCGCACACAGGGCAGCACCTGAGCGATCAGCGTCGTGGGCAGGCCGGCGGAGAGCAGCGTCCGGATCCGGCGGACCTGGTCGACGTCCGATTCGGCGTACACCCGGTAGCCGCTGGGCAGCCGCGCCGGACGCAGCAGCCCCTGCTCCTCGTAGTAGCGCAGCAGCCGCTCGCTCACGGCGGTGCGCCGGGCCAGTTCCCCGATGCGCATCGGTGATCCTCTTCTCTCGAATCGGCCGGCTTGACTCTCACACCGATGTCAGACTTTAGCGTCGCGCTCATGAGCAGCGCACCGATCGAATCCGCCGACTCTGCCTCCAGGCCGCCCACCGCACCGGCTCCGCCGGCGGCGGTCCGTGATCCGTATGCCTCGCCTCTGGCCGGCAAGGTCGCCGTGGTCACCGCCGCCTCCCGCGGAATCGGCCGCGCCGTGGCGCGCCGACTCGCGGCGGACGGCGCCGCCGTCATCGTCAACTGGCACACCAGCGCCAGCGCGGCCCGCGAGGTCGTCGCGGGCATCGTCGACACCGGTGGCCGGGCCGTGGCCGTCCGCGCCGACCTGGGCGATCGCGGCGGGCCCGAAACGCTGTTCGCCGCGGCCGAGGAGGCGTTCGGGGGAGTGGACATCCTGGTCAACAACGCGGGCATCGGGGCGGTGGCGCCGACGGCCGATGTCGACGAGGACACCTTCGACCGGCTGTTCGCCGTCAACGTCCGTGGCACGTTCCTCGCCCTGCGCCTGGCCGCCCGCCGCCTGCGTGACGGCGGGCGCATCGTCAACATCTCCACCGGCTACACCCGGGCCACCTTTCCGAACGTCGGCGTCTACGCGGGGACGAAGGCGGCCGTCGAGCAGATGGCGCGTTCGCTGTCCCGTGAACTCGGCCCGCGTCGGATCACCGTGAACACGGTGCTGCCCGGGCTCGTCGACACCGACGGTCTGTCCGCCGACGTCCGGGCGAATCTCGACGCGTTCGTCGCCGCCACGCCGCTCGGCCGGATCGGCGAGGCCCGCGACATCGCCGACATCGTGGCCTTCCTGGCGGGGGACGACGCCCGGTGGGTGACGGGGCAGGCCATCGTCGCCGCGGGTGGCCTGGTCTGAACCGCTGAACCGCTGAACCGCTGAACCGCGAGGAGAGTCTGAACCGCGAGGAGATCCGACCCGGTGGCGCGGCCCGGTGAACAGTGGCCTGGCCGGGGGCGTGCTCCGGCGTCCCGGCCACCGGGCCAGTAGGGTGAGGCCGCCATGTCCTCGACCGGAAACAGCCGGTTTGGCCGGAGCGGGGCCAGGTCCGCCTGGCGCTGGCAAGCCGACAGGTCTTGGTTCAGGCCAGGCCCGCGGGGGCGGGTGGTGGGTGGCGGCTGACGTCGATCCGGCCCCGTGAGGATGACGCCCGGGCCGGGCCCGCACGGGCGCGCGGGGAGGGGAGGGACGCGGTGACAGCCGAGGAGACGGCGGCCAAGAGGGCAGCGGCCGAAAAGGCCACGGTCGGGGGGACGGCGGTCGGGGGGACGGCGGCGGACTACCGACCGCGCCGGTCGGTGCTGTACATGCCGGGGGCGAACGAGCGGGCGCTGGAGAAGGCGAAGGGCCTGCCGGCCGACGCGCTCATCCTCGACCTGGAGGACGCCGTCGCCCCGGCCGCCAAGCAGGACGCCCGGGTGCGGGTCTGTGCCGCTGTGGCCGCCGGCGCCTATGGCCGCCGCGAGGTGGCGATCCGGGTCAACGGGCGCGACACGCCCTGGCACGCCGACGACCTGCGCGCCGCCGCCCAGGCGGGACCGGACGCCGTCGTCGTGCCGAAGATCGGCTCGCCGGCCGACGTGCACGCCGTCGAGCGGGACCTGGATGCCGCCGGGGCCTCGGCGCGCACCCGGATCTGGGCGATGGTCGAGACGCCGATCGCGATGCTGCGCGCCCTGGAGATCGCCCAGTCCTCGCCGCGCCTGGCCGTGCTCGTCATGGGCACCAACGACCTGGCCAACGAGCTGCGCGCGGAGCATGTGCCCGGCCGGGCGCCGCTGCTGACCGGTCTGGGGCTGTGCCTGCTGGCGGCGCGGGCCAGCGGTAAGGCGATCCTCGACGGCGTCTACAACGACGTCCGCGACGCCGAGGGTTTCGCCGCCGAGTGCCGGCAGGGCCGTGAGCTGGGGTTCGACGGCAAGACCCTGATCCATCCCGGCCAGGTCGAGCCCTGCAACCAGGCGTTCTCGCCGTCCGCCGAGCAGCTTGCCGAGGCCGCGGAGATCGTGCGGGCCTGGGCGGAGGCGGCGGCCGCGGGCCGGGGGGTCGTCACCGTCAACGGGCGGATGATCGAGAACCTGCACGTCGACAACGCCCGCCGGCTGCTCGCCGTCGACGCCGCCATCGCCGAGCTCGCCACCGCCGGCTAGACAGGTAGATCCGAACCGGGGCGAGGCGGGGGGACGGGGCGGGGTGGGGTCGGGATAACCCGAAGGCGAGTGGTGGGCGCACCGGCTGGGAGCGTCGAGGGCGCGGCGGCACGCTGAGAGGTGTCCCCCTGGGGACCGGGCGTCCCGCGGAGACTGTGTTCCCGGGCGGCCGGGCCGTGACACACTGCTTCCGAAGGCGCCGATGATCATGACGACCCCATCGTCCCCCGTCCCCTCGCGGGAGCCCGGACCGCTGCGCCGGCCGGTGGACGGCCCGCGGGGCGGTGAGCAACGGGGCGATTCCCCGCCCGGCGGGCCCCCGCCGCGCTGGCGGGTGCACCGGGAGTTCGCCTACACCCTGGTCGGCCTGCCGCTGGGCATTCTCAGCTTCGTCTACGCGGTCGTCGCGATCTCCGTCGGCGCCAGCCTCGCCGCCACCGTCGTCGGCCTGCCGCTGCTGGCGGCCCTGATCGTCGGCGCCCGCCGGCTCGGCGAGGCGAACCGGCGGCTGGCCGTCGCGCTGCTCGACGCGGGCGTCGCCGCGCCCCGCCCGTTCCGGCCGAGCCGTCCCGGCGCGTCCGGCTGGATCCGGGCGGGGCTGGGCGACACGGTCGGCTGGCGGGCCCTTGCCTACCTGCTGCTGAAGTATCCGCTCGCGGTGGCCAGCGGGGTGGTCTCGATCACGCTGTGGGGCTACGCGCTGGGCGGGGTCACCTACGCGGTCTGGCGGCCGTTCCTGNCGTTGCAGCACGACAGCGACGGGCAGGGCCACCGCGGCGCCTCGTTCGGCACCGACTACTTCCTCGACACCGCCCCCCTCATCGTCGCGGTGACCGTGACGGGGCTGCTCCTGCTGCCCGTCGCCCGCTGGACGGTGCGCGGGCTGGTGCACCTGGACGTGCTGCTGATCCGCGGACTGCTCGGCCCGACCCGGCGATCCCTCACCGCGCAGCGGGTGCGCGACCTGGAACGCACCCGCGCCGCCGCCGTGGACGACTCGGCCGCGGCGCTGCGCCGCATCGAACGCGACCTGCACGACGGGGCGCAGGCCCGGCTGGTGGCGATGGCGATGAACCTCGGCATCGCCCGAGAGCACCTCGCCGCCGACGGCGACGCCGTCGATCTGGACGCCACCCGCACGCTGGTCGACGCGGCTCACCGCGACGTCAAGGAAGCCCTCGTCGAGCTGCGCAACCTCGCCCGCGGGATCCACCCGCCGATCCTCGACCGGGGCCTTGAGGCCGCGCTTGCGAGCCTCACCGCTGGCAGTGCCCTGCCGGTGCGGGTGAGGGTCGACCTGCCGGACCGCCCGTCGGCGGCGATCGAGACGATCGCCTACTTCTGCGTCGCCGAGCTGCTGGCCAACGCTGCCAAGCACAGCCACGCCGGCGAGNCACACGTCAGCATCATCGGGCGGGCCAGGCGGGTGCGCGTGGTCGTCGGCGACGACGGTGCCGGCGGGGCGCGCATCGACCCCGAGGGCGGCGGGGGGCTCGCGGGCCTGGTGGATCGGGTCCGCACCGTGGACGGCTGGCTCGCCGCCACCAGCCCGCCCGGCGGCCCGACCGCCGTGACCGTGGACCTGCCGCTACACGCCTGAGTGGCCGCGCCCGGCAGATCCGGTAACCGGGCGCCGCGACACCGCGGTCCGACTTCTCCGGGTCTGGGAAGCGCCCTGATGGCGAAATAGAGTCGTGGCTGCTTCGTGCCCACGGCCGCACCGATTGTGATTTTCGATAAATGGATGGGATGGGATTGCATGGTTGACGGACAGCGAGCGGCCCTCGAGGGGACGCCGGCGTCGGCGCAGCCTCATGATGCCGCCGAGACCATTGCCGGCGGCCCTTTGCAGGAAGAGGGTCCGGGTTCGCTTGAGCCGCTGCGTAACGGCCTCATCGCCTCCGTCGCCCTGATCGCCGTCGTCATGATTCTGATGTGCAGCTACGCGAGTGCCTTCGGGAANGTCTCACCGCACGACATCAGCTTTGCGGTGGCGGCACCGCAGGCGGTCGCCGATCAGNTCGACGCGTCGCCCGCACTGGCCGTACATCAGGTTGCCGACCTGGCCGCGGCGCGGCGGGCGGTCGAGCATCGTTCCGTGTACGGAGCGTTGGTCTTCACGGGGGCGGACTCGGCCACCTTGCTGGTCGCGAGCGGGGCCGCGCGCTCCGTCCAGACGGCACTGGTCCAGGTGGGCGAGCGGTTCGCCGCCGCGAGCAAGACAAAGCTGACCGTCACGGACCTGGCCCCGACCGCGTCGAGTAATCCCAGCGGAACGATCGAGTTCTATGCCATCGTCTTCCTGGCGATCGGGAGCGCGCTGGGCGCCACGGTGCTGGGGCGGGTTCTGGGAACCGTGCGTAATCTCCGGCACATGGGGCTGCGGGTCGGATTCCTGATGTTCTTCACCGGCCTGCTCAGCCTGGCGGCCACGGTGTTCGTGGACGGGGTGTACGGCGCGCTCGCCGGCCATCCCGTGCCGCTGTTCGCCGTGCTCTGGGGATACACGACGGCGATCTGTCTGGCCTGCACGGGCGTCGCGGCGCGGTTCGGAACGCTGGCCTCCATCGTGCTCACGCTGACGCTGACGGTTCTCGGTAATCCCAGCGCGGGCGGGCCGGTGGGCCGGCCGTTGCTCAACGATTTCTACGCCGCGCTGACCCCGTACTTCCCCCACGGCGGCGGCCTGTCGGTGCTGCGCGGCGTCCAGTACTTCGACGGCCGCGGCATCGCCTCCGGCGTCATCTGCCTCGTCGTCTGGGCGGCCGTCGGACTGCTGCTCCTGGCAGGTGCGGCCTTCCGCACCGGGTTGGGGACGCGGGCGGGCCAACCTGCGCCCGCCGCCGCTTAGCCGATACCCGGGTGACCGTGCGGCAGATCTTGCGCACGGTCACCCGGATCAGGTCGGTGGCCGCCGAACGTTCGTCAGGGGGTCTTCGCGGCCTCGAGCGCGTCGAGGAGCTTCTGCCAGGGGAACAGGGCCTTCCACGCCTCGATGTCGGGGATGTTCTCCAGCACGACGTCCTCGTATTCGAAGATCACCTGCACGCCCCAGGAGCGCAGGGTCGCGATGTTCGCGAGGAACGCGGGATGCTTCGCGTGGGTCGGGTTCGGCGGCAGCCCGATGATGATGGGGATTCCCGAGCAGATGGTCTCGTTGAGCAGGCTCAGCGCGAGGGTGTCCGAGATCCCACCGGCGAACTTGTTCACCGTGTTGAAGGTGGCTGGCGCCACCACGATGGCGTCGGGTACCGGGCGCTCCTCGTTGTCGTCCTCGACCAGTGCGTACTCGCTGCGCACCCCGTGGCCGGTGAGGCTGGCGAGCAGCCCGGTGTCGATGAACTTCAGCGACGACGGGGTGGCGACGACCCGGATGTCCCAACCGGTGGACTGCGCCTGCTTGACGAAGACCGGGAGGTCGTCGGCGGGATACCCGCCGCCACAGACGACGATGTAGAGCGCGCGATGTCCGACAGTCATGGCGAAGAAACCNATCTCGAGGCCGCGGAGATACCGGAAGCATTTGTTCCAGCCGTCATTCTCCCGGCGATTCGGCCACTTTCCGGGCGGAGCTGCCGAACGTCGGGTGCGGACGGTCCGAAGGTCCCGCCGCACCCGGGCACCGGCAGGGGGACAGGGACAGGGGCAGGGGCAGGCGCGGTTGCGGGTCCGCCGCGGTTGCGGGTCTGCCGCGGTTGCGGGTCAGATGCGGGTGAAGGCCTCCGCGTCCCGGCGGAAGCGGTCGAGTTCGGTCAGGCTGATCGTCGGTCGGGCCTGCCGGGCGGCGTCGAGCAGGTCCTGGGTGCCCAGCGGCGTGGTGGCGGGATTCTGACCGCCGTCCGGGCCGGCCTCGTCCGAGCCGGGCTTGCCGTGCAGCCAGGTGTCGTCGGCGGCCCGGTGGAAGGCCGCCGCGGCCGAGCGCTGCACGACCGCGGAGAGGTCCGCCGGGGTGAACAGGTCGGTCGCGGCCACCACCGCGTCCAGGTCGATCTCCGCCTTGTTGGCGACCCGCNCCAGCAGCCCTGCCAGCAGCACGCNACGCCCGCTGGCGTCCGGCGGCCCGACCGGAAGTACCAGGTCGAACCGGCCGGGCCGAACGAACGCCGGGTCCAGCGCCGACACCGCGTTCGTCGCGCAGATCAGCAGCCGACCCTGCACCCCGCGGAACAGCGGGATCGCCTTGAGCAGCTCGTTGACGACCGACTGGTTCTCCGGCCGGGTCTCGCGGGACTGGGCGATCTCGTCGACCTCGTCGATGAACACGACGACGCGCTCGACGCCCATCAGGTCGTTGATCGCCGACCGCAGCTCGGCGGCGAGCCCGGCCGCCCCCGAAGCCAGCCGCGACGGCAGCAGCTCCACGAACGGCCACTCCAGCCGGGCGGCGACCGCGCGGGCGAACGACGTCTTGCCGGTTCCCGGCGGCCCGAACAGCAACATCGCCGTCGGGATGACCACCCCGTACGCCTCGGCCAGCTCGCGTTCCCGCACCGGCAGCAGCAGCCGCTGCTCGATGAGCTTGCGCTCGTCCTCCATGCCCGCGAGGTTCGACCACTCGGACGTGCTCAGCAGGGCCCCGCCCCAGCGCTCGACGGTCGACACGTCCGCCGGGCGCAGCGGGATCTGCTTGTCGTAGAGCACCTGCCCGGTGGCGCTGAAGCCGCGGTTGAGGAACGCCTCCTCCCCGGACTGGCCGGGAGTGATCAGCGTGGTGATCCGTCGGCAGCCGGCGTGCAGCAGCAGGTTTTCCACGCTCTGCAACAGGCCTGAGCCGATGCCGTGATGGCGCCAGGCCGGCGCAAGCGCGACCGTGAGAACCCGACCCGCGCCGCCCTCCTTGCGCCCGATCGCGGCCCCCACGATGTGCTCGCCGGCGACGGCGACCACCACCGGGGACTCGGTGTCGGGCGGCTCGTGCCGCAGCGCCAGCACGGTGTCGGTCAGGTTGATCGGCGGCCCGCCCGGGGTGCTGTGCACCTCTTCGAGTAGCCGCACGGTGGCCGCGTAGTCGACGGTCTCGTAGGGACGGATGTGCCAGATGGGCACGCTGGCTCCTTCAGGTCGGTCACCGACGGATCGTCGAGANGACTCTGCCTGGGCGGTCGCTGCGAACCCGTCGGGACTGATGGAGCTTTGCGGGGGGACCTAGGGACCGGCACCCGTTGACGAAGGCAGTCCGTGTGCCCGGGGGTGCTCCCCTGAGAAGGGTCGCCGTCTCGTTGCCCGAGGGCGCCCGACGGTGCCCGCCCGGCTGCGTGGCCGCTGGTGGTCGCGCGGCACCGAGCGATGGTGACGCTGCTCGCCAGGCACCTTCGACGGGCGGCCCGGCGACGCTCCTTCGGGCGCCCACATCGTGGACCCCGCCACGCCCGTCCGGGGGAGACCGGTCCTTCCCGGGCCCCCCGAACGGGTGAATCGGCCGGTGCTGTGTATGGGAGCGGCGCAACCTGTCTCCTCCACAGGGACACAACGGATGCCGAACCCTGTGGAAGAGACATGGAGGCGCTGTCCCACGCATCCCGCGGGAGCGGTCGGTGTCAGGGCAGGGGCGCGGCGAGGGTGAGCACGCGGGTGATCTGGGCGGCGGCGAGGTTGTCGTCACTGATCAGCGTGAGCGTCGCCGGGCCGCGGCCGGCCGGCGGCGCCGCGGCGACGGCGAGGCCCTCGTAGTTGTCGAGCAGCGGGTTGAGCTGCGGTTCCCGGCTGGGCGCGCCGAGAGTCGGGCAGCGGACGAGGTCCGCGACCGGCCGTTTGGCCACGATGTCGGCGGCCGGCGCGGTGGCGAGATCGGCGATGCCGCCGACATCCGGTGCCCGGTCGGCGCCGGTGACGGCGTAAAGGGTCGCCGTGTTGCCGACGTTCGCCGTGAACGATGCCTCCAGCACGACCAGCCGCCCGTCGCCGTACGCCGTCGCCTCGGCGATCCGGTTGCCCGGGTCGACCTGATAGCCGATCTGGCGGGTCAGCCGGAACCCGCCGGGCGTGCCGGCGTCGGCGGCGTAGACGAGGATCCGGCGGAATCGGGCCTGGCCGCTCCCGGGTTGTCCGGCCCCGGGTTGTCCGGCCCCGGCCGGGGCGTCCCCGGCGAGCGTGCCCTCCATCGCGGCGTAGACGAACCGCCCCGACGGCGAGATCGACAGGCCCTCCAGGGTGGCGTTCGCCGTCGCCTCGCCGGCGGGTGCGACCGCGAACCGGGCCGGCACCGTGAGCTCCCCGGCCTGCCGGCCGTCCCGCCCGAACACCCGCACCGACGGCTCCGTCTCCGAGCTGACCAGGAACCGCCCGTCCGGCAGGACGGCGACGCCCTCCCCGTCGAAGCTCGCCGCGTCGTACGGGGTGCCGTCCGGGCGGCGCAGGGTCAGCGTGCCCGTCAGCCCGGGGTGGCGCGGGTCGCGGAAGAAGAACAGCCGAGCCGGCTCCGTCCCGCTGTGGTCCTGGACCGCCACGTACCCGCCGCTGCGCCGATCCGCGGCGAGCCCCGACAGCCCCCCGACCGTCACGCCGTCGATCGACGCCTTGTCCAGCGCGTCGCTGAACCCGACCGCGACCGCGGTGGGCGGGCAGGCCCTCTCCCACGGCACGCTCGGCGCTGTGGCGGCACCGGCCGCCGCGGGATTGCCGGTGGCCGTCGGTGCGGTGGCCGTCGGTGCGGCTGCCGTCGTCGGTGAGGCTGTCGTCGTCGCCGCGGCTGCGGCCGTGGCGGCGGAACACGCGAGTGCCGCTGCCGCGGCGGCCGCCAGGACGGTGCGACGGATCGGTGTCATACCGTCACACTTTCCGGGTGGGGGTGACCGGCGGAAGACCTGTGAGGTGAACGGCGTCCGAACAGACGCCGTCTGTCCTTGTCGGCCAGGCGGGGGTACTCACGACCAGCCTTCGGCGGCGAAGTTCTCGCCGCGTCGGAACAGCTCGATGCCGGTACGGGACGTTCCATAGGTCCGCGCGGGGATCGCGTCGAGGGGGAACCAGGCGATTCCGGCGCACCTGTCCGGCTCGGCGTTGACCGGCTCACCCGTCCAGCTCGCGGGCCGGAAGACCAGGCCGACGCGCGCGATGCCGCGGTCATTGCGGGAGTGGATCGTGGCGGTGAGGGAGAGCCTGGACCGGTCGAGGACGAGGCCGGTCTCCTCGTGGGCCTCGCGCACGAGGGCGCTGGCGGCGTCCTCGTTCTGTTCGAGTTTTCCGCTGGGCAAATTCCACCAGCCGTCGGCGAACCCTGTTCCCGCGCGCAGGGCCAGCAGCACCTGGTCGTCACGAACCAGGAGCAGTAACACGTCCACGGGACTCGTGTAGGTCATCGGATGTCCGGGGCCGGCGGATTCAGGTCTCGTCGACCGCGGGGTCGGCGGGGGAGCCGAGCAGGGCGGTGACGGAGGCGGGGATCTGGAAGCCGATGGCCTGGCCGGACTGGTCGTCGTAGACGGCATCCAGGAGCGGCTCGGCGTCGAGCGGGATGCGCCCGCGGCCCTGGAAATAGGCGACGATGCGGCGCACGGGACGGGTGAAACCGCGCAGGCTGCGGTCCGCCTCGTAGCCGGCGATCCGGTACACCTCGTCCCGACTGATGAAACCGTCGGACGCGGCGGCCCGTTCGATCGCCCGTGCCTGCACCGCCGCCTCCTGGCGCAGCCGGCCGAGGACCGCGTCGACCGCCACCGCGGTCCAGCCGGGCTCCTGGTCCTCGGGCTCGTCGTCCCGATCGTCGCGCTCCTGCTGGAGTTGTTGGACGCGCCCGACGTCGGCCAGGGCGGCGGCGGGAACCTCGACGCTGAGCACCTCCCCGGCCAACCTGAGCAGCTCGTCCGGCCGGACCATGAACAGCGCGCACTCGGCGGTGTCGAGCAGCTCCCGGACGAGCTCGGGCCGCGGGCCGATGGGGAGTCCCTGGTCGAGGCGCCACCAGTCCTCCTTGACGTCCCCGGTGACGAAGAGGACGGGGCGGCGTCGCGTCGCGGCTTCCACCTGGATCTGCTTCCACAGCACGTAGTCGCCGGCCGGAGCGGTGCCCTTCTTCGCGCCGTCCTTGTAACCAGGCGGGATCTGCTGCTCGACCCGGCGCAGTCCCTCCTCGAGCGCCGCCTGATGCTCGGGGGGCGCCAGCGCGGGGCCGACCCGCCCCTCAAGGATGGTCGCCAGTCGCTTCACGACCGGGTCGAGATTGGAATCGGTGGAATACCGGGCCATTTCGCGGTCGTGGGCGGCGGCGATCTGCTCTGACACGTGATCGAATCCGGCGGTGAGCGCCTTGCGCAGGTCGGCTGCCTCCGCGGGATCGAGGGACAGCCGCTTGGCCCAGGTGCGGATCACCTGCTCGGCCTGGCCGCGCAGCTTGTCCAGGTCGTTTCGGGTCGCCGTCGTGCCCCGCGGATCGCGCAGCACATTGTTGCGCTGGGTCCAGAACTCCGCGATGACCTGATGCGGTGCCCAGACCCGCTCCCCGAGCCCGGTGAGCACGTCCAACAGGTTGTCGCGCGCATCCGGGTGATAGCGGTACAGGTTGAGCAGGACATTGGTGTCCGNCACGACCATCCCGGTGGTCAGGACTCGCCGGTAGTCCTCGACCGACGGCGTGCGGTACGCCTCGAACCCGTCGAACAGTCCGCCCTTTGACGGTGCACCGGGCGCCGAACCTCTCGAAGCCGTGATCGATTCCCCCATGTTGAAAGTCTAGAATATTGCTAGGAAGACAACGGCGGGGAGTCTCCCTGCATGGCCCGGTCGCTCAGCCTGGCGCCCAGGGTCGCGTCGATTATCTTGCGAATGAGTCGCTCCCGGTTCTCCTTGGCCAGATGCGGGATCCGCAGGGCGTCGGCCAGGGACGTCAGGCGGGCCACCGTGCCGAACCGATCCAGATGATCATGCGCCTCGGCGCGGCTCGCCATCGTCAGCAGCGTGCCTCGGACCGCGGCCGCCTCCTCCGCCAGGACGGGAGCGGCGGACCGACGCCCGGTGGTCAGGCGGTTGGGGCGCCCCGGTCGGCTCTCCTGACGCGGCGAGGCGGCCGGGGCGGTGCGGCCGGAGTGGGCCAGGTCCGCGGGCCCGGCGCTCGCCTCATCCGTCCGGGCTTCCACCGGTGTCGTCGGCGCGCCGAGGATCAGCTCGCGTCGGCCGGAGATGAGGTCCTGCAGCCCGTCGTCATCGAGACTCCCCACGAGGACGGCCAGCCGGTGCAGGAACGCCGCGAACGCCGCTGACCGATCGTCAGGCATGGCCCAGGGCCTCCAGTCGTTTGGTGAATTCCGTGGCCAGCCCCTGCCACTGCTCAAGCAGGTCGCCGGCCGGCGGCGGATCGGTGAGGACCAGCGGCACATTCTCTGCTGCCGCCCTTGCGTACGGGACCGGATTGTCGAAGATGACGGACTCGAAAGTCGGGTACTCCTCTCGCACCATGTGAATGAAGGTGCGCAGCGATGCGGACACCTCGTTGCCCNGTTGGCGGCGGGCCATCGTGAAGACCACGCCGAGGATTCGCGGCAGCAGCCGGGTGGGCATGCCGCGGCGGGCGGCCGCGCTGCCGCCCATGGCGTTGTACCGGGCCTGGAAATAGCCGAGACGCTCCCGGAGATGGCCGATTGCGAGCCTGGACAGCTCGTCCGGGCGGGCCGGCACCACGAGACCGTCGCTGGCGACGACCGCGGCGCGCGTCAGAACGCCGAAGTTCGGCGCACAGTCGAGCAGCACGAGGTCGTAGCCTGCGGCCCGCACGGATGCCACGGCGGCGACGAGCCGTCCGTAGACCCGTAGGAAAGGCGTGCGCGGGGGCGTCGGGCTGCCCAGTTCGTAGAGGAGCCGCTCCTCGGCGTCGCTGAGCTGGAGATCGGCGGCGACGAGATCGAGCCGTCCGCCGTCGAGGTAGAAGTTTGCCTGCTCCGGGGTCACCACGACGTCGGTCAGGCCGGGTGGATCCCCGCGGGATCGCCACGAGTTCAGCCAGTGCGCGATCGTCCGGTTCGGTCGCAGGCGATCGCCCCAGTGCTCGGGCGGATAGAAGGACAACGTGAGGCTGGACTGCGGGTCCAGGTCGATGAGGAGGACCTTGNGGCCCTCGCGGGCGAGCTGGGCGCCGAGATTGGCGGTGACGGTGGTCTTGCCGACGCCGCCCTTGTAGTTGACGACGGTGACCACCCGCATGTCCGCCTCCGACCGTGCCGCCCCCGCAGCGGGCCACGGGCCGAACGCTAATCGGCGGAGCCGGCGGCGTTCGGGCGTTCGGATCAGCCCGGACGTCAGTGTCATCGGGTGCCCGTTTGGCGCCCTATGCGCCTGTTTCAGGCTTGCGGATGCGTGAGATCTGTCGCTGCGGAACCGTCGACGGCGCGTGCCCTGCCGGTCAGTCGCCTTTGGCGCGGGCGATGACCTCCTCGTCGGTCAGGGGGGAGGCGGGGTGGTGGGTCAGACACAGCGGGGTGCGGATCTTCTCGAAGGTCAGTGCCTCGCTGGTGGCGTAGAACTCGCCGACGCCGAGCCGGCCGATGTCCGCCGCGTCACCGCCACTGGCGCGCGCCATCAGNCGGGCCGCGTCGATCTGGGTCGGGCTGTTCAGCCGGCCGAACAACTGCGTGGTCGCGTTCCCGGGGATGCCGTTGTGCAGGTTCTTCGGCGCCTGGGTCGCGAACACCAGCCCGAGGCCGTACTTGCGGGCCTGGGCGGCGAGCGCCAGCGTGCTGGCGGTGCAGGCGGTGGTCGGCCCGGACGGGGCGAACGTCTGCGCCTCGTCCATGACGAACAGGCCGCCGAGGGGACGCGCGCCCGCGGGGTTGCGCTTCACCCAGGCGAACAGGGCGAGCTGGAGCTGGTTGACGAAGCTCTGCCGCTGCTCGTCCCGGGGCAGCCCGATCAGGCTGATCACGGAGACGCGGGCGCGACGTCCCGGGGCCGGGCGAAGCAGCGCCCCTGGATCGACCGGTGCGCCCTGCCCGCCGAACAGCGGGTCGTTCACCATCGCCGCGCGCAGCGTCTGGGCCAGGCCCTTCGCGAGCTTGTCGGCCGGGTCGAGGTCGGTTACTCCGTCGGGCAGGTCCGCGAGCAGCTCGACGAACGCGGAGAGACCCGATCGGTTCCCCCCGGCGAAGTGCCGCACTGCGGCGGTGAGGATCGCCCGGCCGATGCTGGCCCGGGACGTTGTACCGGTCACTCCCGCGCGCGCCGCCAGGGTGGCCACGGCCGCGTCGACCGCCGTCTGGAACTCGTCCGGATCGTCGCGCAGGCCGGCGAAGTCGGGCAGCGGCTGGAAGCTCACCGGTCGGCCGCCGTCGCGCCGCGGTGTCCAGATGACCACGTCGGTGCCGGTGAGGTACTCGTCGGCGAGGCTCTTGTCCTCGTCCCGCCAGCCGGCCGGCGGACTCGGCCACGCCTCGCCCAGCCGGGCCAGGTCGTTGTTCGGGTCAAGCACGATCGAGGACACGCCCCGCAGCGCCGCCTCCTCGACCAACCGCCGGATCAGGACGGTCTTGCCCGACCCGGACCCGGCGAAGATCGCCACGTGCCGGCGCAGGACGGCGAGGTCGAGCCGGGCCGGCTCCGCCGAGACCAGCGAGGTGCCGAGGACGAAGGCGGACGGCGCGCTCGTCCGCCCGGCGGGGGCGGGGATGTCGGCGACCCGATCGGGGGAGCCGTCCGTCGATGCCGACCGGCCGGCCGCCGCACCTGTCCTGCCGTCCGTCCGACTCGCGGCGCCGACCCCGGGGTCCGCGGCGCCACCGCCGGGCAGGTCGGCGCCGCCGCCGGGCAGGTCGGCGGCGGCGTCCTCAAGGGCCGTGCGCAGCAGGGACGTTCCGCTGGCGGGGCGGCGCGCGGTCAGCCATTCGCGCAGGTGGGGATGCTGGCGGTCGAACATGGTCCGCAGCGCCGCGAAGGTGGCCAGATCGTCGCGGTCGAGGCGGTGCACGATGCCGCCCGCGGCGGTGAAGGCGGCGAGCGCCTCGTGCGTCTTCGCCCCGTGGCCCCAGGCGGTGTTGCGCAGCAGGAACAACCGTCGGCGCGGGTTGCCGGCGGCGATCCCGGACATGACGCAGGCGCTGGTGATGCGGGGCAGGATCGCCCGGCCGTGGCCGGAAGTGATCGCCCGGAACGACCACTGCGCCTGCTCGCCGGTCTCGGCGTTGAGGGTGTGGGACAGCCGGGCGTGTAGCGGCGGGCGGGCGCTCGGGCTCGGTTCGAGGCTGAAACCGCGGCGTGTCCCGCCGTTTTCGGTGATCCAGGCGGTGAGTCCCGCGTTCAGCAGCTCCGGCATGACGATGTCCTCATTGGCCGGCGTCACGCTCGGCACGGTCGCGACCAGCTCAGCGAACACCGCGTCAAGCTCCGCCAGGTACGGCCCGGCCGGCGGCGGTGTCACCGTGACAGGGACGGGTTCGGCCGAGCTCTCGTCGGGATCCTCGGCAGGGGTCGCCTGCTCCTCGCCGGGCGGCAGGCCGGCCGACTTCTCGGCGCCGGCCTTCTCGGCGCCGGCCTTCTCAGCGCCGGCCTTCTCAGCGCCGGCCTTTTCGGCGTCTGGGGCGAGCGGCGTGGCGAAGTCGTCCAGCTCGCGGACGACGCCGGCGGACAGGCAGGTCTCCAGGTGCCGGTCGATGCGTTGCAGCAGCTCGCGCGGAGTGTAGTGGGGGGCTCGGTCGAATGCCGCGCGCTTCACCGGCCAGGTCGGGTAGGGCGGGGTGAAGCCGATCCGGTCGAAGTCCTCCCGGAACCGCCGCTCGATGATCCGGACGGTGATCGCGGGATCCTCCAGCCGGTTCAGCGGCATGATCTCGTGGAAGCGGTCGCGCACGGACGTCACCGCGTTCTCCCGGAACAGGATCCAGCTCGCCGGCAGGCAGGCCAGCAGGCATAGCGTCCGCTCGGTTCGCTCGTGCAGCATGAGCAGCCCGTCGGCGAGCACGTTGAACGCCACCGACCCGCCGCGCCGCCCATCCGGATCGTCGTCACGGACCGCTGCCTCGGCCACGACCGTGTCGACCTGGTCCACCGCGATCACGCTCGGCCCGGTCAGGGCCAGCAGCCGGGACAGCTCGTGCACGATGTCGGCCGGGCGGNGGGTGGCGGGCCGGATGCCGCGGCGGGCCCGCTCGCCGGGCTCCTGTTCGTCCATCGATCGCAGGTAGGTCTCGCCAACGGTCAGTTCGTCGTAGTCGTCGGAGTTGTACAGCGTCAGGGCCCGCAGGGTGTGCTGNCACTCCCGGGCCAGCGCGCGGTCGTGGTCGCCCAGCGCGACGATGAGGTCCTTCAGGTATCCCGGCTCCAACGCCGTCTCGCCCACGACGGAGGCGGTCAGCTCCGCGGGCACGCGCAGTAGCTCGCACAGCGACCGCAGGAACCGTCGAAGCTGGGTCTCCCCGTCGACGGGCCGGAACAGGTCGGACAGCATCGACCCGACGACGCTGGCATGGAACGCCTCGCTGCTCGCGTGCCCGACCAGGAAGAAGTACCCGCCGAGTTCCTGGACCTGCTGACGGACCCAGCCGAGCAGGTGCGTCTTGCCCGCGCCGGCTTGGCCCTGCACGACGACGCCGAGCGGCTTGTGCGTGTCGGCCTCCATGAGGGAGGCGAGGATGNGTCGCCNCGGCTCCGTGTGCAGGCCGTCGACGTGGACCGGGGAACTACGCCAGACGTCCTCCAGTGCGTGCACCCAGTCCAGCCTGATGGCGGCCAGGGCGTCCAGTTCGGTGATCATGACGGTCCGATCAGCAGCAGGTGGTTGTCGTGCTCGCCGATGCGGACCGCCGCCGCGCGGTCCGCGGCGTTCAGCGACTTCTGGTCCTCGTCGGGCACGACCCGCACGTCCGGCTGGCGCGCCATCCGTCGCAACGCCTGATCGACCTGTGCCTTGGCCGTGCCGCCGAGAAGCGGGCGGACCTTTGCCAGCCGCACCCAGTCGTACGGCCCGGCGGCGAGACTGGCATACGCCGCCCGAATGGCCGCCTCGATGGCCACGCCGCCGTCCTCGTCGACCGCGCCCTCCGCGAGCCGGCCGCTGTCCGCAGGTCTGGCGTAGCCCGCGGGCCTGGCGTAGTCCGCGGGACCGGTCTTGTCCGCGGGCTCAGCGTCCGCGGTTGCCATCGTCGCTGTCGATGGAGCCGGCGCAGTGCCCGCGGCCGGTTCCGTGCCCGGGTCGGGCGGTGCTGGTGTCGTGGCACTCGCCGGCGGGGAATCGGCCGGCTCGGGCGGATCGGCGCGGAACAACTCCCCGATGGTGATCCGCTCCCTCCCGAGGAACCGGTGCAGGCCCTCGGCGACGGCGAAGAAGACCCCGGTGGGCAGGCTGCCCGCCTCGATCGCACGCGGCGCCAGCTCCTGCCGACCGCGCGCCCAGCCAGCGTCGGTGACCTGGTGGAACAGGAAGTTGCCGTGGCCGGGCACCTTGCCGCTCTCGACGAGGCGGAGCTCGTTGAGCCGGCGGCNCTCGGCGCCGACCAAGGTGAATCGGAACCGCTCGCGCAGTTCCTCGTTGGAGATCGGCCGGTCCTGTGCGAGCAGGGCCAGCAGGATCGCCGCCTCCCGGGCGGACAGGGCTGAGCGGTCGCGGCTGGCCGAGCCCGTGCGGCGCGCCGTGGCCGGGCGGCCCGCAGAGCTCTTGGGGGCCGCCGAGCTGGCGGGGGCTGGGGAGCTGGCGGTGGTCGGGGAGGTGGCGGGGGTCATGGTTCTATGCCTCTTTCGGAGTCTTCCGGCGTGCCTCAACGCATCGTTCGATCTGGCTCGCGACGGCGTCCACGTCGTCGAGCACCTGGTCGTTGGTGAACCGCAGGACCGCAAAGCCGTCGAGGACGAGTTCGGCGTCCCGCCGGCGGTCCGATTCGTAGTGCGCGACCCCGCGGTGTTCCGGACCGTCGACCTCGATGACCACCCGCTCGGCGGACCAGACGAGGTCGAGGTAGTGCAGCCCGGTCAGCGGGCCGGGGCGGTGGGGCTGGTTCCAGGCCCGCCCGTGCGCCCACTCCCGGGCGCGCAACGCGCCTTCGAGCCGCTTCTCCGCCCGGCTCGCCGGATGCGGCCGGCCGACGACCGCGGGCAGCACCACCCGCTCCTGTCGGCCATCACCGCCCGCTGGCGTAGCCGGCTCATCCGTCGCCGTGGCCGTCGCCGTCGCTGGCGCCGGCTCCGTCTGGTTGATCTCGGCCGGGGTCCGGGCCGCCCGGGTCGGCGCTGCGGCCTCGCCCGGCAGCGGGGACGCCGTCGTCTCGGATGCCCGGTCGGCCGGGGCCGGGCGCCCGCTTGCGGGGCAGGACACGGTCCTGGCCCGGTCGGCGTCCGGGCCGTCGGGGAGCCCGGTCAACCACACGCCGACGCGTGCCGTGTAGGCGAACCAGGCCAGTGCGTCGAGGGCGGTCCGTCGGTCGCGGGGCCGGCCCCCGGATGCCTCCGGATCGACGAGCAGTGCCAGCCGATCACGGCCGTACCCGGCGGCAATGGCCTTCGCAACGCCCGCGGCCCGCACCTCGACGGTGAACCGTGTCCCCGTCGGCACCCCGCGCAGCGACCGCTCGGCCAGATCCGCCAGGTACGGCCCGAATACATCGAGCGCGGCGGCGGCACGGCCGGCGAGGGCCCGCGCCGCGGCCACGCCGGCCCCGCCCGCCGACTCGATCACCTCGGCGCCCGGCAGCCAGCCGGGGAACAGCGCCACCGCGACCGACTCCAGATCGGCGAGTAACGCCCGTTGGCAGGCGGCGAGCGACGGCCGCGCGGCCGGACGGTAGCCGAGGACGGCGGGCGCGTCGGCGGGCAACGGGTCCAGCGCGGCGCGGACCGCCGGTTCGACCGTGTCGGCCAGCCGGATGACCCGATCCGTGGGCAGCATCGCCCAGGTTCCGCCGCGCCTGACCCGGGGCCTCGCCGCCGGCCGACCTGACTCCTGCGGCGGGTTCGCGCGTGGTGCGTCGCGGGCGGCCTGTTCTGGATTGCGGGTAACTGAGCCTGAGCCTGGGCCTCGGGCGGCAGGGCCTGGGAGCGGGGAGGCTGGGGCCGCGTCCGGAAGGGAAGACGCCGAGACAAAGCCGCTGCCCCCCGGCCGGATCGCCAGCATCGTCGCGGGCCGCGGCTGCGTGGTCCGGGGCGGACCGCCGGGTGCGGCGGCCGGGGGGCGAGGAGTGTCGGCAGCCTGGTTCGCCCTTCGCCGCCACGCGGACGCCGCTCTGCCGGTCGGCGGTGTGGCCGGACTCCCGGCCTGGGAGCCACCGCCAGCCGAGGCCGGCGGAAAGGCGGGTTCGGTCAGCCGGGTTTGCGCCCGGGCTGGGAAGGCCGGTTCGATGCTCGGCTTCGCGCGTCCATCGATCGCGTGCCGGACCAGGGCGATCAGCGTGTCACGAGCGGAATCGGCGGGATGGTCGAACAGGTCGATGGGGGCGAGCTGCTTCAGCAACCCGGGCAGCTCGCATTCCTCGACCCGGACGGGTAGGAGTCGCCGGCCGGCTCCGGACGGGTCGGCGGCGAACGCCGCCTGCCATTCCGGGGTGTCGTCCAGGGAGCGCAGATACGCCGGCGACAGCACGACGATGGTGCGTTCCGCGCCGACGACGCCCTGCTGGAGATGCAGGCTCCAGTTCGATCCGGGCACGAAGTCCCAGGCCCGGATGAGCACCCGGTAATGNGCGGACTCCAGCTGCCAGGCGAGCCACTCGGCCCACTGGCGATCTTCGGCCGCATACGAAAGGAAGAAGTCCCATCGTCCNGTGGCCGACACGCCGTCCTCACCCCCGTTTCGGACTCGGCGACGATTGTGCCACCGGGCCGCAAGGCCCGTGACGGCCGGTGGTTCCGGTACCCGCGGGCCCGCCTGTAGCCCGCCGGCCGCCACCCGCCGCCGGCTGTCGAACGGCCCGTGCTATCGCGGCGCCTTCTCCCGCGACCCGACCGATGCGGGGTTCCTGGAAACCGTCAAATTCCGATGTGAAAAGCTCGGGATGTTTGCTGGGAGAACAACGGCGGGGGAGTCATCCCGTACCGCGTGGATGTTCCGCCGAACGCATCCCGCCCGCTTCGGGGACCGCGGATAGGACACCGACGGTAATCCCCGGCCGGCCACGGGCGGTGGATCATGCTGACGGCCAGGTCGGTACCGGCAGGTGATGCTGAGTTTCGGGAAACGCTGGTGGCCCCAGCCTGGGAACGCGGACGCGAAACTGGTCCTCGTCGCCCACTCCATGGGCGGTCGCGGCACCCTCACCGACCTCTCGCCCGGCGCCTGAACCCTGCACGCCGGCCGGCCGTTGCCGGGTGGACGGCTCGTCGACACCCGTCACCGTCCCCGTCGTCGTCCTTGCCCCGCGACCCCGACCGCTCGGCGGCGGAGCGGCCGGAGGGGCCGGAGGGGCTCGGTTATAGTCGGCTCACGGATGATCCCGGCCTGGTGGCGGGCCGGAGGCGACGGGGGAACGCGGCGGACGCGGGGTAGCGCGTGATCGTGCAGGGGCACGTCCAGGCGGTGCTGCCGGACTACGAGATCGGGGCCGAGCTCGGCCGGGGCGGGTTCGGCCGCGTGTTCGCCGCCCGGCATCGCCGGCTCGACCGGGACGTGGCGGTCAAGGTGCTGGCGGTGCCCGCGCCCGCGCCGGAGCTGCCCGCCGACGGCGTCGACGCCGAGGCGCGGATCGTCGCGAGCCTCGACCATCCGCACATCGTCCGGGTCTTCGACTACGTGCGCGACGCGGACATGGCGCTCATCGTCATGGAGCTGCTGCCCGGCGGGACGCTGGCCCGGCGCGCCCAGGCGGGGCTCGCGCCGCCGGCCGCCTGCGCCATCGTCGCGGCGGTCGCCGTCGCCCTCGACCGGGTGCACCGCGAGGGCCTGCTGCACCGCGACATCAAGCCGTCGAACATCCTGTTCGCCGCGGACGGGGCGCCCAAGCTCACCGACTTCGGCATCGCGCGGCTACTGGAGGCGACGGGCACCGCCACGCCGACGAGCGTGGTCGGCTCGACGCCATACCTGGCGCCCGAGCAGTTCGACCTCGCCGCCGCCGGGGTGGCCGCCGACGTCTATGCCCTCGGCGCGGTGCTGTACGAGCTGCTCGCCGGCTCGCCGCCGTTCGGCGCCGACCCGCGGCCGCACGTCATGGCCGAGCGGCACCGCCACGCCGTGCCGCACCCGCTGCCGCGGATCCCCGCCGAGGTGGCGGCCGTCACCCTGCGGGCCCTCGCGAAGGATCCGGCGGACCGCCAGCCGAGCGCGCTGGCCTTCGCCGCGGACCTGATCGCCGCCACCAGGTACGCGTTCGGACCGGACTGGCTGGCGGGCACCGGGATCAGCTTCCGCGGCGACGAGGACCTGCGCCGCCGCAGCCGCGGCCCGCTCCCGCCGACGCGGCGTTACCGGCCGGCCGATGCCCGCCTCTCGGCCGATGCCCGCCTCTCGGCCGACGGTCGGCTCGCGGCTGCAGGTGGCGGCGGGTCCGGCTCGCGGTACGCCGGGGTCCTGCGGTCCTTGCGGGACCGGGTCAGGCCGGTGCGGGCGCGGGTGGGGAAGCCCGGCTGGTCCGCGTCGGCGCTGATCGCGGTCGTCCTCGCCGTCGCCGTGCTGCTCGCCACCGGCGTCCTGCGCGTCGGATCGGGCGGCGGCGGACCCGCGGCCGCGCCCGTCCGCCCGAGTGCTCCGCCGGCGTACCCGGTCAGCGCGCCGCTGCCGCTGCGTGGCCTGGTCAGCCTGGCGGCGGACGGCGGTGGCGGCATCCTGCTCGCCGACTCCAGCCAGCACGCGCTGACGCTGTTCGTCCGGGGGACGGCCGGCACCGTCATCGGGCGGGCCGCCGCCGACCGCAGCGGCCAGCCGGGACCGGCCCGGGACGAACCCGCCGCGGTCGCCGCGCTGCGCCGCCCGGCCGGCATCGCCGCCGGCGGCGGGTCCGTCTTCGTCGCCGACGAGTGGAACTGCGTCGTCCGCCGGGTCTACCGGCCGGCGGGTCAGCCGTGGCGGGTCGAGACCGTGGCGGGGCGGCCGTCGACGGAGGCGGTGGACCGGGTGCTGGCGGGGGCGGCCGACCGCGGCAAGTCGGTGGCGCCGGCGACGATCTGCCCGGCGGGTGGCGCGGACGAGCCGAAGAACGTCGGCGCGCAGATCGGCACGCCGACCAGCGTCGCGGTGAGCCCGAGCGGGATCCTGTACTTCACCACCGGCTACGCCGGCCAGGTCTGGAAGATCGATCCCGCTGCCGGGACCGGTGACTACCGCACCACCGCGGCGCGGCTCGTCGCCGGCACCGGCATCGCCACCGGCCGCGGCTACCGGGCGGCCCACGAACGCCGGTACGACGACGGCACCGACCGGGCGACCGAGGTCCCGCTGGCCAACGCCTACAGCGTCGCGGTCGACGCCGCCGGCCGGGTGTTCGTCCTGTCCTACGCTGACGGGCACGCCCGCATCCACGTTGTCGAGAACGGAACGATCAGGACCGTCGTCGACCGCGGCCTCGACGACGCCGACATCACCAGCCTCACGCCGGCCCCGGGCGGCGGGGGAGTGCTGTTCACCGACGCCCGGCACGGAACGGTGTGGCAGGTGACCGACCGACCGGGCGGCAGCGGCAGCGGCACCGCCGGCCCCGACACCGCCGCCCCCGGCTCCGACACTGCTGCCCTCGCCCGGCCCGTCCTGCGGCAGGCGTGCGTCGGCGACACCGAGCGGTTGTTCGGCGTCCTCGCCGACCCCGGCGGCGACCTGTACTACACCTGCAACGACGCCACCCAGGCGTCGCTCTACCGGGTGTCCGCGCGGGCGCTCGCCGCCGGTGGATCCGGTCCGGGCCAGCGCATCCTGTACTGATCGCGGGAGGGTGGTCATGACAGCCGACGGTCGGGTGCTCTACCTCGTCGCGTGCGGTGGGTATCCCGCGGCCGAGCTGCCGGCGTTCGTCGAGCATGCCCGGTCCGCCGGGTGGGACGTGTGCGTGATCGCCACGCCGGCCGCGATGGCGTTTCTCGACGCCGGGCGGCTGGCCGAGCTCACCGGCCATCCGGTCCGCTCCGCGTACAAGCGGCCGGGGGAGCCCGACGTGCTGCCGCCGGCCGACGCCTTCGTCGTCGCCCCGGCGACGTTCAACACCGTCAACAAGATCGTCGCGGGCATCTCGGACACCCTGGCGCTGGGCCTGCTCAACGAGGCTCTCGGCGCGGGTCTGCCGATCATCATGGCGCCGTATCCGAACAGCGCCCTGGCCGGTCACCCCGCCTACGCCGCGAGCGTCGAGGCGCTGCGGTCCTGGGGCGTGCGCCTCGTGTTCGGCCGGCCCGGCGACCCGCGCGGTGGCGCCGACCAGCCCGGCCGGGAGAACACGGCCTTTCCCTGGGACGACCTGCGCGCCGTGCTCGCCGCCCTCCCGCCGGGTCGTGCCGGGGCGGGCTAGTGGTCGTCGCCTCGGAGGTTCGTTTCCTGTCCTGCTTTCACCCGTGACGTCGCGGTGTGGCTGCGACTGGGCGCTACAGGGGCGACGGCCCGCGGTTCGGGGCGGATGCGTGGGAGAGCCGCCACCGTGGTTCTTCTGTATGGTTCGGCGTCCGATTTGTCCATGCGAAGCAACCACGTGGCTCCGCTCCCATGCACGCCTCTCGCGGAGCGGTTCCGGCGGACCGTCCGGCGGCGAGGCGAGCGCCGTCGGACATCGCAGGCCGTCACCGAGCGGAAAGGCGCATGCGAGCGGCTGCNGCAGTGCTGTGACCGGGTCGCTTCTGCGGGTGCATGAGGCGGGCTGCGGTGCGTTGCGCACGGTCCGCCAGTGTTTGGCGGCGAGCCCCCGCGGAATGCCAGGGGTATCCGTTGCGACCTCCCGGAACTGCGAGAAGGAGGCATCTCTGATGGCGACTGGTGAGACCGGGTTCAGTGACATCGTCCACGACCTGATCACGGTGCAGTACCACGCCCTGAAGGCCGGGCACGACTACGACCAGTTCATCCGCGATGCGGAGAACGCCGACGAGCGGGAGATCGCCGAGTTCTTCCGCACTGTGATGAAGGAGGACGCCGACCGCGCGAGGGCCTGCCATCGGTACCTCGCCCACCTGTCCGGCACCCCGGCCGCAGGTTCCGCCGTGACCTGACCGGTTCCGGTTCCGGTTCGTTCCGGTTCCGGTTCCGGTCCGGTCCGGTTCGGTTCGGTCCGGTTCGGTCCGGATGAGGCCAGGCTCCCGCGCCATACCCGGTCGATCCGGTCGAATTCGGCGACCCCGGGAGGCCGGGCGGGGCGGATGCTGCGACGATGAGCCGTGCGTCGGCGCCGACTCATCCGTCTTGTGGCCTATGTCTGTGTGATCGGATGCGGGTTCGTCCTCGTGGGATGCGTCGGTGGCACGCCCCCGCCGCGCCGGTCCGAGGCGGCCCGCCTCCCGACGACCGGCCCCGGCGGCGNCCCGTCCGGAGGCTTCGATGTCCGGGCCGAGAACGCCCGCCCGGGGGCCGAGTGCGGCCTGAGTCAGCTCGGCCCGCAGAACGCGGTGGAGGGCTGGCTCGACCACGCCAGCATCGCCGCGGGCACGCCGGTCCGACTGTTCGCGTCCACCACGGCCCCCTCGCTGACGATCTCGGCCTTTCGCACCGGGTGGTACGGCGGACGGACCTGCCGCCTGATGACGACGGTCGGGCCGCTTCCCGGCCGCCGCCAGGCCGGCCAGACGCACAGCCCCGCCACCAACACGATCTCCGCGGCGTCCTGGGCGCCCACCACCACCTTCGCCACCGCCTCCTGGC
Organism: Frankia sp. CpI1-P; assembly: GCF_001421075.1. Lineage (NCBI taxonomy): Bacteria > Bacillati > Actinomycetota > Actinomycetes > Frankiales > Frankiaceae > Frankia > Frankia sp. CpI1-P. The sequence goes on from NZ_LJJX01000044.1 coordinate 26,071, forward strand.
CGCCCGGCGACTACCTGTTCCGACTGGACGCCTCCGACGGCAACCACCGGTACGTGCCGCTGACCGTCCGGGGGCCGTCCGCCGCGGGACGGGTGGTGATCCTCAACGCGGTGACCACCTGGCAGGCCTACAACGCCTGGGGCGGTTACAGCCTGTACCACGGTCCGCGCGGTTTCGCGGACCGGGCCAGGGTCGTCTCGTTCGACCGGCCGTACGACTACGGCGACGGCGCGGCGGACTTCACCGGCAACGAGGAGCCTCTCGTCGCCCTCGCCGAGCGCCTCGGCCTGCCGGTGTCCTACGCCACCGACCTCGACCTGCACGCCGACCCGCATCTGCTCGACGGCGCCCGGGCGGTGATCTCGCTGGGCCACGANGAGTACTACTCCCCGGCGATGCGGGCCGCGCTGAGCGCCGCCCGCGACCGCGGCACGAACCTCGCCTTTCTCGGCGCGAACGCCGTGTACCGGCGGATCCGCCTCGACCCGTCGCCGCTGGGACCCGACCGGCTCGAGACGGCCTACAAGGTGGCGCAGGAGGATCCCCTCTACGGCCGCGACGACGCCCACATCACCGCCAACTGGCCCTCCCCGCCGAACGCGAGCCCGGAGAGCTCGCTGACCGGCGGGATGTACCAGTGCAACCCGGTCCACGGTGACATGATCATCGCCCGTCCGCAGTCGTGGCTGCTCGAGGGCGCCGGGCTCACCGCGGGCGCCCGCCTGCCCGGTCTGATCGGTTCCGAGTACGACCGGGTCAACCTCGCCTACCCCACCCCGCGGCCGATCGAGGTGATCGCCCACTCGCCGATCACCTGCCGCGGCGTCCACGACTTCTCCGACGTCAGCTACTACNCGACGCCGTCCGGGGCGGGCGTGTTCGACAGTGGGACCAGCGCCTGGGTCTGCCCGCTGGCCGACGTCTGCGGGCCCGGCACCGGTGGCCCGGCCATCCAACGGGCGATCACCCAGATCACCACGAACCTGCTGACCGCCTTCGCCGCGGGTCCCGCCGGGCTGCGCCATCCCGCCGTCGACGCCATCCCGGCCGAGGACCACGGCGGCACCGCACCGGGAGAGAAGAACTGACCGCCCAGAGTCGGGCGCGGTAGCGGGGGCCGGCGGTGTATCTGGCGGGACGGCGCCCGCTGCCCGAGCCCGCACCCAGCCGGACGGGCCGTGCCGACGCCGGCGACGACCTGAGCGGCGAGGTCGATGCCAAGGCCGGCGCGGGCGCCGATGCCGGCGCCGGCGCTGGCGCTGATGTCGATGCCGGCGCGGGGGCCGATGCCGGCGCGGGGGCCGCGGCGTCCGCCGTGTCCGGCAACGTCCTGTTCCTCGGGCTGACGAGCCTGGTCACCGACCTGTCCGCCGAGATGGTGGCCTCGGTGCTGCCGCTGTACCTGACGGTGCGCCTGGGCTTCACCGCCCTGCAGTTCGGCGCCGCCGACGGTCTTCTCCAGGTCGTCGCCGCGGTCACCGCGCTGGCCGGGGCGCTGCTCGCCGACCGGTGGCGGCGCTACCGCGAGGCGGCCGGCGCCGGGTACGCGCTGTCGGCGGCCTCCCGGCTGGGCCTGCTCGGGGCGCACGGCTGGCTGCCCGTACTGGCCTGGCTCGGGGCCGACCGGCTCGGCAAGGGAATCCGGACCGGTCCCCGCGACGCGCTCATCTCGCTGTCCGCACCCCGCGGGCGGCTCACCGAGGCGTTCGGGCTGCACCGGGCGTTCGACACCGGCGGTGCGCTACTCGGGCCGCTGCTCGCCGTGGCCCTGCTCGGCGTCGCCCCCGGTTCCTACTCGACGGTGTTCACCGCGGCGTTCCTCATCGCCGTCGTCGGCCTCGCGGTCCTGGCCCTGTTCGTGGAGAACCGCCGACCCGCGGACGCCGCGCCGGAGCCCGCGATCGCACCGGCNGGCAGGGCGCCTGGGCGGTTGTGGACTCCTCTCGCGGAGTTGTTGGCGAACCGTGCGCTGCGCCGGCTGCTCGCGGTGGCGGCCCTGCTGAGCCTGCCCGCGGTGAGTGACTCGCTGCTGTTCCTGGCGTTGCGCCACCAGGCCGGGGTGGACAGCCGGTTCTTCCCCTCCCTGTTCGTCGCCGAGTCGCTGGTCTACCTGCTGTTCGCGGTGCCGATGGGTCGGCTGGCCGACCGCGTCGGCGCCGGGCGGGTGCTGCTTGGCGGCCAGGCGGCGCTCGGCGGCTGCTTCGCCGTCCTGCTCGCCCCGGCCCCGTCCGGGTGGAGCGTGCTGGCCCTGCCCCTGCTGCTCGGGATCTACTTCGCCGCCTCGGACGGCGTGATCGCCGCCCTGACCAGTCAGACCGTGCCCGCGTCGGCGCGCACCACGGGGCTCGCCCTCGTCGGTGTCGTGCTGGCCGCCGGGCGGGGGACGGCGACGTTCGGCTTCGGCGCGGTCTGGACCCGGTCCGGGCCGGGCGCCGCCCTCGCCGACGCGCTCGTGCTGACGCTGGTGAGCGGGGTGTTCGCGGCGGTGCTGCTGCATCCCTTCCGATCCGGACACCCGGCGCCCCNCCCCGCCGACGCCGTTCTCGCTCCTCGGCCCCCCGCATCCGCGATCCCCGCGTCCGCGATCCCCGCATCCGCCGTTGTCGCGTCTGAGTTCTCCGCGTCAGAGTTCTCCGCAGCCTCCCCGGGAGCGCCAGTCCGCGGCCAGGGCCTGGTGCGGGGACTGCGCTGGCCGTCGGGCCCGCGGGTGGGGGCTTTTGCCCTGGTCGTCGCGGTGTGCCTGACCGGTGTGGTGGCGGTGAGNGCCCGGGACAGGCAGCGAGAGGCGGCCGCCACACAGGCGTCGGCCACGCCCCGGGCCGCAGGCTCGGCGTCGCCCGGCGCCGCCCGCCCGGTGCCGATGACCGCGTCGCTGCCGGCGTTGCTGGCCCGCCCGCACCTGCTGGTGCTCGACGCCGCCGAAGGTGCGGGCTTCGGCCGGGTCGAGGCCGCCGACGTGCGTGATCCGGCCGGGCCGCGCGCGTCGACGGCCCTGACCTGCGACCGGGTGGACGAGCGGGCCGGGCGCGGCCTCTGCCTGCGCGACGACCGGGCGTCCGCCCGCGCCGGGATCGCCGTGTTCGACGACCGGCTGCACGTGCTGTTCCGGCTGCCGATCGCGGGGCTGGCCAGCCGGACGCGGGTGGCGCCGGACGGGCGGATCGGCGCGGTGACCACCTTCGTCGTCGGCGACGCCTACAACACCGACTCGTTCTCGACCCGGACGCTGCTCGTCGACCTCACCGCCGGCCGGATCGTCGCCGACCTGGAGNACTTCGCCGTGACCCGGGCCGGGCGCCGGCTGTACGCCATCGACGAGAACCTCTGGGGGGTCACGTTCGCGGCGGATTCCGACACCTTCTACGCCACCCTGCACACCGGCGATCACTACTACCTGATCCGCGGGCACGTGCACGACCGGCGNGCGGAGATTCTCCGCGACGGCGTGGAGTGCCCGTCGCTGTCCCCGGACGAGCACCGCATCGCCTACAAGTCCCGGTTGAGCCACGGCTTCGCCCCCGCCACCTGGCGCCTGCACGTCCTCGACCTCGTGACCGGCGCGGACCATCCGCTCGCCGAGACCCGCAACGTGGACGACCAGGCCGCCTGGATCGACGACGACCACGTCAGCTACGCCGTGGCGAACCTCGGCTCCGGCGTGCCCCTCGCCGACACCTGGACGGTCCCGGCCGACGGCACCGGGCGCCCGCGGCTGCTCGTCCCCGCCGCCCAGTCCGTGGTCCCGGTCGCCCCGCCCGCGCCGGGCTGATGCCTGCCACCTACCGGCGGGCAGCCCTGCCGGCGTCGGTCAGGGCCGCAGCCTGGGGTAGTAGTTCTCCGGGCCGACGGCGCGCAGGTCGTGTTCCATCGAGCTGGTGTAGCGGTCCGGCTGGCCGTCGGGGCCGTATTCGAAGCGCCAGGCCTGGCGCTTGTAGGTCCAGTTCAGCGGCTGCAGCTCGTGCGCCCGCCGCCAGTGCGCCACCGCGGCGAGGTGGTCGCCGTGGCGTTCGAGATGCTGGCCGAGTTCGAAGTGGGCCGCGGCCGTCGCGACGTCGGGCGGGCGGGGCGCGGAGCGTTCGACGACCTCGTGCGGCGCCAGGACGTACTCGCTGCCCGCGCCCTTGTCCGCCCAGTCGAGCAGCATCCGCAGGTACAGCTCCGGTTCGGCGTGGTCGGCGATGATCCGGGTCATCTCGACCAGCGAGACGGTCGAGTCGGACAACCCGTCGTCGCTGCGCAGGACCTCGCGCATCCGGTCGAGGGTGCCGGCGCTCGCGGCGGCCTCGCGTTCCAGATCGGCCTTGCGTAACTCGTCGAAGATGACGACCCGGCCGGGGAACGCCGGCTCGGCCGGGCGCACGATCATTCCCGTCTCGTCGATCCACACCCCGCTCGGCACGTTGACGACGCCGAACAGCCGGCCGAGGCTGTGCTCGGCGTCGATCGCCGCCGGGTGCCGCGGCGCGGCCCGCTCCACGAACTGCCGCCCGGCGTCGGGACCGGCGACGTCCATCGCCACCGTGACGATCTCCAGGTTGTTCCCGCGCAGCCGCTCCCGCAGCGCGGCCCACAGCGGCAGGTCGTGGGCGCAGCCACACCAGGACGCCCAGGCGACGAGCAGCACCTTCGTTCCGCGCAGCCGCGAGAGCTGGAACGTCGCGCCGTCGAACGTCGGCAGCGTCAGCTCCGGCGCCTCGGCGGTGGACAGCATCCGGCCGGTGACGGCGGCCTCGGGGCCGACCGCCGTCAGCCCGTGCTCCGCGTCGACGACGAGCGGCATCCCGAGCCGGCGGGCGACCACCTCGACGACGACGTCACCGGCCGCGTCCCGGGCCTCGGCCGGCAGGGGCACGCAGTGCTCGCCCTTGCAGGCGCCCTGCGGTTTGATCGACCATCCGGTGCCCGCGGTGAAGACCGCCGGGTCCATGGTGTCCGTGCTCACCAGCATGCGTTGCTCCCTCGGATCAGGGCTGGCGTGGGGTCGCATCCAGGCTCGGGCTCGCGTCCAGGCTTGGGGACGCGCTNGGGCTCGGGGTCGCGTTCAGGTTCAGAGGACGACCTTCGCGAGCGCGTACTGCTCGAGCCGCTGCCGCATCGGGACGGCCTCGGCGACCCGCGCCTCGGTCTGGGCGGCGAAGTACTCCAGCAGGGCGAGGTCGTGCTCGGGCCCGGCGGCCAGCACGAACCGCTCCAGCTCGGCGTCGGCCGCGGCCTGGTCGGCGGGGCGGTGGCCGAGCAGGACGGCGGCCTGGTCGAGGTCGCGCTCGACGTTCGCCGCCCCCACGGCGACCATCGCGGCCGCCCACCGGGCCAGGGCGAGCGCCGCGCTCTGGTTGGCCTCGTCGACCGGCGTCGCCGGCACCATCCGCCGCACGGTGCCCTCGAGCACCGTGGTGATCCGGGCGGGATAGCCCGTCGGGAGGGTCACCGGCGGCGCGGGCTCGATCTTGACGCCCTCGACCTCGGCGATCGCCCACAGCATCGCCCGGCGCACCATCAGATCCCAGGTCAGGTACTCGGCCTGCTGATCGGCGGGGCGCAGCTCGGTCAGCGGCCCGCTGAGCGCCATCACCGCGGTGAGCATGTACGTGGCCGTGTAGAACGACAACGCCGAGGGGTCGACGGTCGTGCCGGCCACCCGCTGGTAGTGGCGGATCATGTGCTCGATGTCCGCGCCGAGCGGCTCGGTGCCGGCCCGGGTGCGCAGCCCGGCCAGGTCGGACAGCGGGTCGCCGATGTGCGCCGCCTCGAAGTCGTAGACGCAGGTGATCCGGCCGTCGACGAACAGGAACTGGCCGGTGTCGCCGTGGATGAACCGGGCCCGGTTGCCGGCGGTGGGCAGCCGGCGTCGCGCCCAGCGCAGCGCCCACTCGACGAGCGGTTCGGGAGCCTTCTTCGTCCGCCGGTACAGCCGCTCGTTGGCGTCGACGAAGGCGAGCTGCGCGCCCTCNGGCGTGGTCGGCACCTCGATGCCGGCGGCGGCGAACTCGGNCACGTCGATGCTGTGCATCCGGGCGAGGATCTCCATGTACTGCTCGGCGATGCCCCGGCGCTGGGCGTCGTCCGCCGCCTCGGCGACGTCGCGGGTCCCGGGCACCCGGTCCATGATGATGCCGATCGGATCGCTGCTCATGCCGTGGACGTGGGGGACCGGGACGCCGTTGCGCTCCAGGATCCGCAGGATCGCGGCCTCGCGGTCCAGCCCCGGGTAGGGCTCGGCGTCGATCTGCTTGTCCCCGCGGACGTACAGCGCCAGCTCGATGCCGTCCCGGTCGACGGTGAGGTACCAGGCCTTGCGCCAGCGGGGCTGGCGCTCGATCGCGGTGACCGTGCCCCCGATCAGCTCCTCGACCCGGGCGACGAGGCGGTCTTCCTCCGCCGTCCTGGTCACGGCTGGATCTCGGGGTAGTAGTTCTCGGCGCCGAGGGCGCGGACGTCGTCGAGCCAGCCGGTGCCGTAGGCGTCGATCGTCCGCACGGACTCCGGTTCTTCGAGATTCCAGGCCTGGCGCTTGTACGTCCAGTTGTCGGGCTGCAGGCGGTGCGCCTCGCGCCAGTGGGCGACGGCGGCGGGGTGGTCGCCGGCGCGGTGGACGTACTCGCCGAGTTCGAAGCGGGCGGCCGCCCGGCTGACGGCGCCGTCGCGCGGGCGGGCGCGGTCGAGCACCTCGTGCGGTTCGAGGGCGTACCGGCTGGCCCGGCCGTTCGCCACCCAGTCCCGGATCATCGCCGGGTACACCGCCGGGTCGATGGCCATCTTCCCGATCTCGGCGCGGACGTCACGGTGGTCGGCGGGCAGCTCGTCGAGCGACCGCGCGGCAGTCTCGGAGCTGGCGTGCGGATCCTCGATCCACGCCGGCTCCGCCGGCCGGACGATGACGCCGTCCTCGTCGATCCACAGCCCGTTGGGCACGTTGACGACGCCGAACTTCGCGCCCAGCTCGTGGCGGGCGTCGATGAGTGCGGGATGGCTGCCGCCGGCCTTCTCGATCCAGGGCCGGGCGGCGTCCGGACCGCCGGTGTCCAGCGCGACCGTGACGACCTCGAGGCCCCGCGGGTGCAGCTGTTCGCGCAGCGCGGTCCACAGGCGCAGGTCCTCCCGGCAGCCACACCAGGAGGCCCACGCGACGAGCACGACCTTCTGCCCGCGCAGGCTGTCCAGCCGAAACGGCGTCCCGTCCAGCCGGGGCAGTTCGAGCGGCGGCGCCTCGGCGGTGGTGAGCGCCCGGCCGGTGACCGCGGACTCCGGGCCCAGNGCCCACACGCCGTGCGCCTCGTCCGCGACCAGGCCCATGCCGAGGCGTTCGGCGAGCCCGGTCACGTCGAGNCGGCCGTCGGGACGGCGCACCGAGCTCGGTAACGGCACGCACACGTCGCCCTTACAGGCACCCTGCGGCTTGATGGCCCAGCCGGTGCCGGCCTGGAAGCCGGCGGGGTCCACGGTGAGATCGTCGAGGATCACGCCGTCTCCAGCCCCATCAGGCCCAGCATGGTCCCGGGGTCGACGCCCATCCGGTGCGACAGCGACAGGGCGTCCCAGTACTCNCGCCACGCGACGATGCGGCCGTCGTCGTTGACCTCGAAGATGGCGAGCAGGGGATTCGACACCCGCGTGCCGTCGTGCAGCATCGTCACATGGTCGATCCGTTCGGTGACGACGTGGCGGTCGTCGCTGACCACGGTGAGGATCTCGCAGACGCAGTCGGTGTAGTCGCCGGCCTGCCGGGCCAGTTCCTTGGCGATGAGCTCCCGGCCGCGCAGCGCCTCCCGGCCGGGGACGCTCATCTGGTACGTCGCGTCCTCGGCGAACTGGGCCAGCAGCCGGTCCATGTTGCCGACGAAGTCGCCCTCGTCGAACAGGCGCAACAGTTCGCGGACGGGTGCTTCCTGCCGTGTACCCATGGGCGGGGAGCCCTCCTCGGAGGTCGGGTCGGCCCGCTGGGTCGGCTCCTGCAGGGCCGCACGCCAGGTGTCCGGCGAGGTGTCCGGGGGCAGCGGGTTCCTCCGGGCAGGCCCGGAGGAACCGTAACCGCCGCCCCCGACGATCCGCAAGGATCAGGTTGATAAATGAACTCAACTGCCTATCTCATGACGCCTGCGTCCCCGCCCCGGCGGACGTGGCGGACGTGGCGGACGTGGCGGATGTGGCGGATGTGGCCGGGAAGACCAGCGGCAGGGCGTCCAGCCCGAGCGTGCCGCGCGGCCACTTCACCTGCGGCGACGCACCCGGGGCGAGATCGTAGTCGGGGATCAGCCGGTGCCACTCCTCGAGCACCAGGCGCATCTCCAGGCGCGCCAGGTGCGATCCCAGGCAGCGGTGCACCCCGGCGCCGAAGCTCAGGTGCGGGCTCTCGCCGCGGTGGAAGTTCACCTCGTAGGGGTCGGGGTGGCGCAGCTCGTCCCGGTTGGCGGCGGCGAGGTTGGTGGTGACCCGGGTGCCCGCGGGCAGCGTCCGCCCGTCCAGCACGGTCTCTTCGGTGGTCACCCGCGGCACGAACGGCGCCGGTGGGTCGAGGCGCAGGAGCTCCTCGATCGCGGCCGGGATGAGCGCGGGATCGTCGACGATCTCGCGGCGCCGGGCCGGGTTGCGGATCAGCCGGTCCATGCCGAACCCGAGCGCGTCCACGACGGTGTCCAGACCCGCCAGGACGAACAGGAAGCACAGGCCGATGGCCTCCTCGTCGGTCAGGGCCTCGTCGCCTTCCAGGCAGAGAAGCTGGCTCAGGACGTCGTCGCCCGCGACCCCGCGGCGCGCCGGGACGAGGTCGGCCAGGTAGCCGAACAGCCCCAGCGCCGTGGTCATGGCGGCCTCGGTCGCGGCCTCGTCGAGGGCGGTGTTTCCGGAGGGGTCGCTGAGCCCGAGGATNGCGTCCTTCCATTCGATGAACTGGTCGCGCATCTCCAGCGGTAACCCGAACAGCGTGAGGAACACCTGGACCGGGAAGATTCCCGCCACCTCGGAGACGTATTCGCACCACCCGCGTTGCACCAACGGCTCGATGATGTCGACGATCTGCCGGCGCAGCTCGTCCTCCAGCGGTCGGATGGCCCGCGGGCTGAAGAACGGCTGGAGAATGCGCCGGTAGCGGGTCTGGTCGGGCGGGTCGAACGCGATGGGCACGAGCGGCAGCGGGCTGCCGAGGACGTCGAACGCCTTCTTCGACGAGAAGACCGTGGGCTGCCGTAACACGGTCTCGACGGTCTCGACGTCGGTGGCCGCGACGCCGCCGTCGAGCTGCACCGTGCGGCCGTACTCGCGCATCTGGCGCCAGGCCGCGTCCCGATCCCGTGCGATCGGAAGATTGTGGATCGTGAGCTTCCCGCTGCTGTTCTCGTCGGTCATCGCCGTCTCCTCGAATCGTCCACCGGCGCGCCGTGTGACCCACGACTCATCCCGGGCATGTGAGGCAGAGTGCCTCATATCTCTTATGTGAGTCAAGGTGTCTCATAGAATTTCGAGTCGTGGAGACGACGGTCGAGGACGCCCGAATCGCCCNCACCCGCGCCGCGGTGCGCGAGGCCGTGCGGTCGCTGTTCGAGGAGGAGGGGCCCGCGGCGCTGACGCATCAGCGCGTGGCGCAGCGGGCCGAGGTGGGCCGGGCGACGATCTACCGGCACTGGCCGCGCCAGGTCGACCTGATCACCGAGGCGCTGAAGATCACCGAACAGCCGCTGCTGCGTGCTGGCGAGGGCCCCCTGCGGGAGTGGCTCAGCCGCGAGCTGATCCGGTCCGGGGCCGATCTCGCCCAGCCAGTCGCGCGGCAGTTCCTCACCACCGTCATCGCCACCGCCGACCAGAACCCGGCCGTGGCCGAACTCCGCGACGATCTGCTGCGGCGCATCTCGTCGCTGCTGCGCGGCGCGATCGACCGGGCGATCGCCGCCGGCGAGACGGTGGCGGAGCGCGACAACGACGAACTGCTCGCCCAGATCCTCGGCCCGTTGATCTTCAGAGCGACGATTCAACGCGCCCCCGTCGACCGCGCCTTCGCCGACCGCATCGTCGACGCCGCCCTCGGCCCCCCGGCCTCTTAGCCAGGACGCGTAGCCGTTTGGACCGCTGAGCGAATCTCGGCGCCTGCCGACGGGCGGGTTCCTGTGCTGGCCNCAGCCGTTTCAGGGAACCCGCCCGCCGGGATTCGAGTGGGTCAGCCCTTGCCGTTGCTGGAGCGGGCCGCGAAGGCGCGGGCCCGCTCGGCGACCTCCGGCGAGGAGAACGACTCGCTCTCGGTCGACAGGGCGTAGGGCAGCACCTTCAGGGCGGCGTGCTGCAGGTGCAGGTTGAGGGAGCGCTTGGTCTCCTGCAGCGCCTGGGCCGGCTGCTGGGCCAGCTTCTCCGCCAGCGCCATCGCCTCGTCGAGCAGCTTCTCGTGCGGGACGACCCGGTTGGCCAGGCCCAGCTCGACGGCGGTGGCGGCCGGGATCCGCTCGCCGGTGAACAGGTACTCCTTCGCCTTGAGCAGGCTCATCATGAACGGCCAGGTCACCACGCCGCCGTCACCGGCGACGAGCCCGACGTTGACGTGGGTGTCGGCCAGGAATGCCTTCTCCGACATCAGCACGATGTCGCAGGACACCGCGATGCTGCAGCCGAGGCCGACCGCCGGGCCGTTCACCGCGGCGATCACCGGCACGTGGCAGCCCAGGATGTGGTCGACCAGCAGCCGGGCGGTGCGCATGTTGGACCGGCGATGATCGAGGTCCTCGACGCAGGCCAGGAAGCCCGGCACGTCGCCACCGGCGGAGAAGGCGCGCCCGGCGCCGGTGAGCACGACGGCGCGGACCTCGCGGTCGCGCATGACCTTCACCCACACGTCGGTGAGCGCTTCGTGCAGCGCGTCGGTCATCGGGTTGAGCTTGTCGGGGTCGTTCAGCGTGATGACCCGGATCGGGCCGACCGACTCGTAGCGCAGCAGGTCGTGGGCGTCGTCTACCACTGGGGTTGGTCCACTTCGTGAGGACGGAAAGGGAGGATCGGAGCTGGCCGGAGCCGCCCGAGGGTCAGAGCAGCTCGAAGGCCCGAGCAGCTCGAGGATCAGAGCAGCTCGAGGGTCAGAGCAGCTCGAGGGTCAGAGCAGCTCGAGGATGGTGGCGTTGGCCTGACCGCCGCCCTCGCACATGGTCTGCAGGCCGTACCGGATGCCGTTGTCCCGCATGTGGTGGACGAGCGTGGTCATGATGCGCGCGCCCGAGCCGCCCAGGGGGTGGCCGAGCGCGATCGCGCCGCCGTTGGGGTTGACCGTCGCGGGGTCGGCGCCGAACTCGGCCAGCCACGCCAGCGGGACCGGTGCGAACGCCTCGTTGACCTCGAACGCNCCGATGTCGCCGAGGGACAGGCCGCTGCGCGCCAGCGCCTTGTGGGTGGCCGGGATGGGACCGGTCAGCATCATGACGGGATCGGAGCCGACGACGACCGCGGTGTGCACTCGGGCGATCGGGGTGAGCCCGAGCTCGGCCGCCTTCTCGGCGGTCGTCAGGAGCAGGGCGGCGGAACCGTCGGAGATCTGCGAGGCGTTACCGGCCGTGACGACGCCACCGTCCGGGCGGAACACGGTCTTCAGCTTGCCGAGGGTCTCGACCGTGCCGCCGCGGCGGATGCCCTCGTCGGCGGCGAACACGCCGCCGCCCGGCAGGTCGACGGGGGCGATCTGCGCCTCGAACCGGCCGCCGTCCTGGGCGGTCGCCGCCCGCTCGTGGCTGGCGAGGGAGAACTCGTCGCAGTCGGTCCGTGAGAAGCCCCACTTCTCGGCGATCATCTCGGCGCCGACGCCCTGGTTGGGACGCACCCCGCCGCAGTACTCGATGAACCTGGCCGGATGCGGCTTGGCGTCGCCGACCGCGGAACCCATCGGCACCCGGGTCATCGACTCGACGCCGCCCGCCACGACCACGTCGTAATGCCCGGCGATGAGCCCGGCGGCGGCGAAGTGGACCGCCTGCTGCGACGAGCCACACTGCCGGTCGACGGTCGTCCCGGGCACGTGCTCCGGCCACCCGGCGGTGATCACTGCCGTGCGGGCGACGTCGAGGGCCTGCTCGCCGACCTGCGAGACGACCCCCCACACGACGTCGTCGACCAGACCGGGGTCGATCCCGCTGCGGGCGGCCAGCTCCGTCAGCACGTGCGCCGACAGGTCGCCGGGATGGACCCCGGCCAGCGCCCCGTTCCGCTTGCCCACCGGCGACCGCACCGCTTCGACGATCACTGCATCCCGCATGACCCCACCACCTTGCCCATAGTCGTCCGTTTCTCGTTACCGGCCAGCGTCACACGCGAGGGCGTCACAGGCCCGCGGCCAGCGCCTTCGCCTCCCGGCGATGGGCGTGCAGGATCGGCTCGGTGTAGCCGTTGGGCTGCCGGGCGCCGTCGAAGATGAGGCTGGTGGCGCAGCGGAAGGCGACACCGTCGAAGTCCGGGGCCATCGGCCGGTAGGCCGGGTCGTCGGCGTTCTGCTTGTCGACGACGGCGGCCATCCGCTGCAGGCTGGCGTGCACCTGCTCCGGGGTGACGACGCCGTGGCGCAGCCAGTTCGCCATGAGCTGGCTGGAGATCCGCAGGGTGGCGCGGTCCTCCATCAGCGCGACGTCGTGGATGTCGGGCACCTTCGAGCAGCCGATGCCCTGGTCGATCCAGCGCACGACGTAACCCAGGATCGACTGCGCGTTGTTGTCGATCTCCTGCTGGCGGTCCTCGGCGCTCCACGCGCTCGGGTCACCGAGCGGGATCCGCAGGATGTCGCCCAGGTCCGCGCGGGGCCGCTCGGCCAGCTCCCGCTGGCGGGCGAAGACGTCGACCTGGTGGTAGTGCAGCGCGTGCAGGGTCGCCGCGGTGGGGGAGGGCACCCAGGCCGTCGTCGCGCCGGCCCGGAGCTGGCCGATCTTCTGGGTCAGCATGTCGGCCATCAGGTCGGGCATCGCCCACATGCCCTTGCCGATCTGGGCGCGTCCCGACAGGCCGGCTGCCAGCCCCTGGTCGACGTTGTTGTTCTCGTAGGTGGTGATCCAGGTCTGCGTCTTCATGTCGGCCTTGNGCACCATCGGCCCGGCCTCGAAGGAGGTGTGGATCTCGTCGCCCGACCGGTCCAGGAAGCCGGTGTTGATGAACACCACCCGCCGGCGGGCCGCCTCGATCGACGCGGCGAGGTTCACCGTGGTGCGGCGCTCCTCGTCCATGATTCCGATCTTGAGGGTGTCGGCGGGCAGGNCGAGCAGCTTCTCGACCCGGGTGAACAGGTCGACGGTGAGGGCGGCCTCGGCCGGACCGTGCATCTTCGGCTTGACGATGTAGATCGAGCCGGTGCGGCTGTTGCGCCGGGCCGCGTCCGCGCGCAGGCTCGGCAGCGCCGCCAGGGAGGTGATGATCGCGTCGAGGATGCCCTCGAACACATCCGCGCCGTCGGCGTCGAGGATCGCGTCGGTGGTCATCAGGTGCCCGACGTTGCGGACCAGCAGCAGGGCCCGGCCCGGGAGCACGACCTGCCCGCCGNCCGGCGCGGTGAACGTCCGGTCCGCGGCCAGTGCGCGGTCGAACGACGACCCGCCCTTGGTCACCTTCGCGGTCAGGGTGCCCTGGTTCAACGCCAGCCAGTTCGCGTAGGCCGCCACCTTGTCCTCGGCGTCGACCGCGGTGATGGAGTCCTCGAAGTCGACGATCGTGGTGATCGCGGCCTCGAGGACGACGTCCTGCACCCCGGCGGGGTCGCCGGCGCCGATCGAACCGGCGCGGTCGATCAGGATCTCGACGTGCAGGCCGTGGTGGACCAGCAGGATCCCGCTGGGGGACGCCGCCTCGCCGGTGTAGCCGCGCAGCGCCGAGGGGTCGACGAGGCCGGTCTTCGGGCCGGCGGTCAGCGTGACGACCANCTCGCCGTCGATGACGGCGTACTGCGCCGCGTCGGCGTGGCCGCCCTCGCGCAGCGGCGCGACCTCGTCGAGCAGCGCCCGCGCGTGGGCGATGACCTTCGCACCGCGGACCGGGTTGTAGGGCCCGTCGCGGTGCGCGCCGTCGTCCTCGGCGATCGCGTCGGTGCCGTAGAGCGCGTCATACAGCGAGCCCCAGCGCGCGTTCGCGGCGTTGAGNGCGTACCGGGNGTTGAGGACCGGCACGACGAGCTGCGGACCGGCGGTCAGCGCGATCTCGTCGTCGACGTTCTCGGTCGTGATCTGGAACGGCTCGGGCTCGGGCCGCAGGTAGCCGATCTCGACGAGGAAGTCGTGGTAGGCCTGCGCGTCGTGGTCCTTGCCGGCGCGGGCGCGGTGCCAGTCGTCGATCTTCTCCTGCAGCTCGTCGCGCTCGGCGAGCAGGGCCCGGTTGACGGGCGTGAGCGCGGTGATGATCTCCTCGACGCCCCGCCAGAAAGCCGCGGGCTCTACTCCCGAGTCGGGCAGGGCGGCGCTCTGCACGAACTCGTGCAGGCTCGCCGCCACCTGGAGGGCGCCGATCTGGATCCGTTCGGTCATCGTCTGTCCTTGTCGTGTCGTGTCGTTGCGGTGCCGAGCGGCGCGGGCGGGATGTGCGGCGCGGTTGGGATGTCCGGCGCGGTCGGGACGTCCGGGGCGGTCGCCCGCCGGTGGCCCTCGCCGTCAGGGGAAGATCGCCCCGGGGTTGAGGATGCCCAGGGGGTCGAGCGCCCGCTTGATGCGCAGGGACAGCTCCATCACCTCCGGGCCGAGCTGGTCGGGCAGCCAGGCCTTCTTGAGCCGGCCGACGCCGTGCTCGCCGGTGATCGTGCCGTCGAGCTTGATGGCGAGGTCCATCACCTCACCGAAGGCGAGTTCCGCCCGCCGGGTCATGTCCTCGTCCGCCGGGTCGAAGACGACGAGGGGATGGGTGTTGCCGTCGCCGGCGTGCGCGATCAGCGCGATCGTCAGCGCGCGGTCGGCCGCGATCGTCTCGATGCCCCGGACGAGTTCCGGCAGCCGCGGTAACGGCACGCCGACATCCTCGAGCAGCAGGGTGCCGCGCCGTTCCACCGCGGGGATGGCCGCGCGGCGGGCGGCGACGAACGCCTCGCCTTCGTCCGGGTCGTCGGTGGCCAGCGTCTCGGTGGCGCCGCTGGCCACGCAGGCGTCGAGCATGATCTTCATCTCGCGCTCGGCGGCGAGATGCTGGCTGTCGGAGCGGGCCACGAGCAGCGCGGCCGCGTCGCGGTCGAGCCCCATGTGCAGGACGTCCTCGACGGCGTTGATCGACGTCTGGTCCATGAACTCCAGCATCGCGGGCCGGATGGCGGACGTGATCGCCAGGATGGCCGCGGTGGCCGCCTCGGTGGTGGGGAAGGTGGCGACCAGCGTGCTCGACGGGGGCTGGGCCGGGATGAGCCGCAGGGTGGCCTCGGTGACGATGCCGAGCGTCCCCTCGCTGCCGACGAACAGCTTGGTCAGCGACAGCCCGGCGACGTCCTTGAGCCGCGGGCCGCCGAGGCGCACCGCCCGCCCGTCGGCGAGCACGACCTCCAGCCCGAGCACGTAGTCGGTCGTGACGCCGTACTTCACGCAGCACAGGCCGCCCGCGTTCGTCGCGACGTTGCCCCCGATGGAACAGATCTCGAACGACGACGGGTCCGGCGGGTACCACAGCCCATGGGCCGCGGCCGCCGCCTTGACCTCGGCGTTGAGCAGACCCGGCTGCACGACGGNCATCCGGGTGAGCGGGTCGACGCGGATCGCGCGCATCCGCTCCGTCGACAGCACGATGCCCCCGGTGACGGCGGTGGAGCCGCCGGACAGCCCGGTGCCCGCCCCCCGCGGCACCACCGCGACGCGGTGCCGCGCCGCCCACCGGACGGCGATCTGGACATGTTCGGTCGACTCCGCGCGCACCGCCGCGAGCGGCTGCCCTGCCAGCGGGTCCGCCGCGCGGTCACGACGGTACTTGTCGAGCAGGTCCGGCTCGGTGACGACCACCCCGGCGGGCAGCGCGTCGACCAGCTCGGCGAGCTTGGCGATGGGGACGTCCTCCACGGTCACAGGGGCCAGCCTTTCCGAGGGGAGGGTCCGCACGACGTCGCTGGCGACCCTACCGGGTTCCACCATACGGAAAAAGAAATCTGTATCGTGATACGAAGGTAGGGCGGGACGGCCGTCTCGGTCAAGACGAGCGCCGACAGGCAGGCAGAGTGGGGGCGAAGCGCCGGCCGCGTGCGGGCCACGTGGGCCGAGTCGGCCAGGTGGGTCGAGTCGGCCAGGTGGGTCGCGAGTGGGCGGAGTGCGGGCCGAGGCGCGGATGCCCGGGGTCGACGCCCGGGGCCGACGTCCGGCCCGAGGTGACCCGAGGTGAGAGGAAGGCGTGCGGGAATGCCGGTCGAGCAGCGTGTGGCAGGAGTGCAGTCGGTCCAGCGTGCCCTGGACATCCTCGAGGTGGTCGAGGCGGCGGGCGGCGGCTGTTCGATCAGCGCGATGGCCGCGGCGACCGGCCTGCCGCTGCCGACCATCCACCGGCTGGTCCAGACCCTCACCACCCGCGGCTACCTGCGCCGCCTGCCCGACCGCCGGTACTGCCTGGGATCCCGGCTGGTCCCGCTGGGCGCCGGCGCGAACGCGCTGCTCGGCGAGCGGGCCGCCCCGATCCTGCGCGAGCTCGCCGACGGGCTCGGGGAATCGGCCAACCTCGCGGTCCTGGCCGGCGAGCGGGCCGAGTACGTGGCCCAGGCTCCCGGGGTGTACTCGATGCGCACCTTCACCGAGGTGGGCCGGCGGGTTCCCCTGCACTGCACCGGCGTCGGCAAGGCGCTGCTGTCGACGCTCGGCGACGACGAGGCCCGCGCGATCCTCAGGCATTCGACGCTGTCCACCCACACCGCCACGACCATCGTCGAGGTCGACGCGCTGCTCGACGAGCTGGCCGGCATCCGCGCCCGCGGCTACGCCCTCGACGAGGGCGAGATGGAGGTCGGGGTGCGCTGCGTCGCGATGCCGGTGTCCGTGCCTGGAATGTCGCCGATGGCGCTGTCCGTGTCAGGTCCCGCGGTGCGCATGAACGACGACCTCGCCGGGCGTGCGGCGCCGGCCCTGTCACGCGCCTGCGCCGCCCTCGCCGCGGCCCTCACCTGAACCTGAACCACCAGCAGCCTCGCGCAGGAGCGGGAGGAGTTCGGCGAGCCGGTCGAGCTGGTCGCGGGNGGACCTGAGGTCGACGGTGCCGATTCGGCAGACGAGGTGCCGCGCGCCGGCGGTGATGTAATGCCCCAGGCGCGCGGCCACCTGCGCCGGCGGTCCGGTGATCACGGCCTGGATGGCTTCGAGGTCGCGCAGCGCGAGCCCGTAGTTGGNCCGGCTGTAGTCCGCCAGGGTGTCGCGCCCGCTCTCCTCGGTGTCGGCGATCAGCACTGACACGAACAGGGCAGGCGTGATCGTGCCCGGGACGCGGCCCGCGTCGGCGGCTGCCCTCCGTACCTCGGCCAGACCGCTGCGGTAGTCCGCCGGGTCGGGCGGGTAGGGCAGCCACCCGTCGTAGCGGCGGCCGGTGCGGGCGAGTGCCGCGGGGGCGGCGCCGCCGAGCCAGATCGGCGGGCCACCGGCCTGGCTGGGCGCTGTGGCCGGCGGGATCTCGTCGAAGTGCAGGAGATCGCCGTGGAAGGAGGTCGGGCCGTCGGCGGTCCACAGCCGGCGCCACAGGGCGACGGTCTCGTCGAGCCGGGTGAACCGGTCGGCCCAGGCAACCTCGGACAGGTCGTGCAGGGGTCGGCCGAACCGGCCGGGGAAGCCCGCGCCCACGGCCACGGTCAGCCGGCCGCCGGAGAGCAGGTCGAGGGAGGCGAGGGTCTGCGCCGCCTGCACGGGCCGGCGAAGTACCGGCAGGAGCGTCGCCGTGCCGAGGGTGATGCGGTCGGTGACCGGTGCCACGGCGGCAAGCATGGTCAGCGCCTCGATGCGCGGGCCGAGCAGCGAGTCGTTGACCCACAGCGAGTCGTAGCCGAGTTCCTCGGCCCGGACCGCGAAGTCGACGAGCTCACGTGGGTCGGTTCCCGCACCCCACTGGGCCTTTCCGATCGGGACGAGCACGCCGAGGCGGATGTCATCGGTCATCCGCCTGTCATCGGTCATCCGCCTGTCATTGGTCATGCGCCGCATCGTGCCGGCGGCGGTGAAGGGCGGCAATTCCCCGGGAGGAATGGCCGGCGGGCGATCCCGGGCGGTACAACGGGGTTCGTGGACTTCCCGNGGGCGCTGCGCGAACGTCGGCTCCGCCGCCGGCTCAGCCAGCTCGAACTGGCCGAGCGGGCGGGGACCACCCAGCGGCACGTCAGTTTTCTGGAGAACGGCCGGTCGGAACCGGGCCGGGCCATGGTCGTCCGGCTGGCGGAATCCCTCGACCTGCCGCTACGGGAGCGCAACGGTCTGCTGCTCGCCGCGGGCTATGCCCCCGCCTACCCGCGCACATCGTTGGACGACCCGCAGCTGGCGCCGGTGCGCGCCGCGCTGACGCACATCCTGACCGGGCACCTGCCCTACCCGGCGATCGTCGTCGACCGCCACGGCGACCTGGTCGCCGCCAACGAGGCGTTCGCCCTCCTCGCCGACGGCGTGGCGCCGGACCTGCTCGGGCCCGGCACCAACGTCTACCGCCTCGCATTGCATCCCGCGGGCCTCGCGCCGCGCATCGTGAACCTCGCCGAATGGTCCCGGCACATCCTCAACGGCATTCACGCCGAGATCCTGCGCAATCCCGACGACCGCCTCAGCGATCTCCACGCCGAACTCGGCCGGTACGTGCCGGCCGAGCCGCTCAGGCCGGACCATCTCGGCTTCGCGGTTCCCCTGCACCTTCGCTCGGCCGCCGGGGAACTACGGCTCATCAGCACGATCACCACGTTTGCCACGGCCGTCGACGTCACCATCGCCGAACTGAAGCTCGAGGCCTTCCTCCCCGCTGACCAGCCCACCGCCGCCCTCCTGCGCCGCACGGCCTCCCGGTAGCGGCCTGGGCGCGGCTGTACTACCTCTGACCGGCGGCGTTACTTCCGGCCGGCAGCGAACTCGGCCTGGGGAACGAGGGTGTTTTCGCCGCCCGACGTCGGCAGCACCTTGGCGAGGACCTCGTCCCACCAGGCGATGAACGCGAGGTCGTAGAAACCCGCCCCGGGCAGATCGTCCTGCGGGTCGAACGACTTCACGGCCGGCGTCACGGACTGCCGACCATACCACTGGTCGACCACGAAGCAGCCGCGACCCCAGGTCCGATAATCGGTGGGGGTGCTGTCGATCGCGCGGTTCACGACGGTGAACATATGCTTGTCCGAATGTATTCCCACGATGCCGTAGAGCTCGACCCGGGTGCCCTCGGGTAGCAGCGGTGCGTACACCTTCAGGGCTGGCCGCTTGAACACCTTGGTGACGAGCGCCCCGTTCACCGCCCACGCGTAGTCGTTGCACACACCGTAGAAGAATCCGGCGGTCGGGTCCTTCTCGAACTTGGCCAGGCCCTCGGCGAGGTACCTGGTTCGGGCGTTGCGACCGGGGCCGATCGACTCCGGCAGGTAGGTGCAGGTGTCCGGCGTCGGTGGCCGGAGGCTCTTCGCACCCGGCGCCTTCAACTCGTCCCGGGTCTTCCGCTGGCCCACCGGCGCCTTGTCCAGCACCGCCGAGAAAGCGTTCTCCACATAACTGTTGGCCCCCAGCACCGAAACGCCTATCGCGTCGTTCACGCGCCGCATCGTCTCCGGCCAGGTGAACTGCTCCGGATTCGCCTCCGCCATCTGTTTCCCCCCTGGATCCACGCTGCTGTGCTCGTCGTCAAAACTAGCAGTCACGGTCGCCGCGGGGATTGACTTCGGGGTAGGCCGGCGAGAGAGGACGGGATCGAGGCAGCCCGGACGACTCCAGCCCGGCAGGCCCTGGAGCCGGTACGGTCCTCCAGACGGTCCTGACCTCCACCCGCCACGTCACCACCCGCCACGTCACCAGGAGCGGCACATGCAGGTTCTGACCAAGCAGCCCACGACCAAGGGGCCGGCGGAGGTGTTCACCGGGGACGTGTGGTTCGACGTCGTCGCCAGGGGAGAGGAACCCTCCCGGGTTCGCGTCAACACGGTGCGCTTCGCGCCCTGCGCCCGTACGGCCTGGCACTCCCACGCCGTGGGCCAGACCCTCTACGTCACCGAGGGTGTCGGCTACGTGCAGGCCCGCGGCGGCGAGGTCGTGGTGATGCGTCCCGGCGACGTGATCTACACGCCGCCCGGCGAGGAGCACTGGCACGGCGCCGCGCCCGACCACTTCATGACACACATCGCCATCTGGGAGGCCCCCGCCGACGGTCCGGAGGTCACGTGGGGCACCCACGTCACCGACGCCGAGTACTACCGCAGGTAGCGAGTCCGACGCCGCCGCGGCGCGCGACCCGCACCGCACCGCGGGCGAACGGCGCGCGGGGAGGACTGCGGTGCGACGCGCACGATCCGCAGGCGTCAGACCGCGCAGAGCGCACCGCAACGGGCCGCGCCTCGGGCGGCGAGCCGGTGAAACTAGGCCCGGGCGACCGCCTCGCGGACGGCCGGCACGACCTCGCCCGCCCAGGTGCCGAGGGCGAGGTCGGTCGACGTGCCGTCCTGGACCGGGAAGTAGACGAAGCCGGCGGCGCCGAACGTCAGCACGGCCGCGGTGAGTTCGTCGACCCACTGGGCGACCGAACCGCCGATCCAACGGCCGGCATCGTCGCGGGTGGCGGTCAGCGGCGTCGAGGTGAAGCGGCCGGGGAGGTTGTAGATGGTCGCGATCTCCGCCGGGTTCCGGCCGGCCGCCGCGGCCGCCGCGTCGATGAGGGGGCGCGACTGGGCCACCCGCACACTGCGCCAGTCGGCGGCGTAGCCGGGAATCCAGCCGTCGGCGAGCCTGCCCGTGACCGCCAGCGACGCCGGGCCGCCTGAACCCGTCCAGATCGGCGGGGCCGCGACGGACGCCGGAACGAGGCCCGCGACCTGGTAGAACTCCCCGTCGAAGGTCACCGGGTCCCCGCCGCCGCAGAGCGACTTCACGACGAGGATCGCCTCCTCCATCGCCCGGACGGCCTGCGCTGGAGAACGTCGAAGGATGCCGAGCCGGGCCATGTCGTCCCACAGCCCGCCCGCCCCGATCCCGAGCGCGACGCGCCCGCCAGTCAGCGCGGACAGCGCGGTGACCGTGCGGGCCAGCATCGGTGCGGGTCGGCTCGGCACGTTGGTCACGTTCACCGCCCCGGTGACCCGCGCCGTCCGGCCCAGGACGACACCCAGGACCGCGTAGGCGTCCAGCCGGTCGGCGAAGTACGGATGATCCGACAGCGTGACCAGGTCAAGCCCGTCGCGATCCGCCTGCGTCGCGTGCGCGAGCAGGGCGTCCACCTCGCCGACGCCGGTCTCGAGGCCGAATCCGAACAGAACCTTCTCGTGGGTCACCGGCGATCATTCCTCTCCACTTCGGGCCTCGGCACGGCGGTCAGGTGAGGTCCCGCCGGGCCCGGCGAGGACCGTCGAGGTCCCCTCCCGCACCCTCCGTCCCGGCGCGGAGCGCGGGAAGACCGGGCCGGGGCTGGTAGGGATCGGGGCTGGTAGGGGCCGGGGCTGGTAGGGGTCGGGGCTGGTAGGGCCCGGGCTGGTAGCGNCAGAGCCACGCTTGCGGGGCTCGGGTTCAGGGCACGAGGCACGGGGCAACGACGGTCGCGGGCACTTACCGGGGTACCGCACCGAGATCCGTCCCCGTGACCTTCGAGTGTCGGATCATGGGTGGCGGAGCGGGCGGCGGGATCACGGTCGCTCCTCGGTCGTACCGTCCGTGCTCGGAAGGGTCTGGTATNGGTATGCGTGTCCGTTCGCCGGAATTCGACTTCACCGACGTCTCGCCGCGCTGGGGCGCGAACCTGGAGGCCGTCCATCTCGTCAACGCGCAGGGCATCATCCCGGCCTACATCGAGCCGTTCCTCATCAAGGTGATGCGCCGCGCGGCGGAGGAGCTGGATCCGCTGGTCGACGCCGAGCTGCTGCACGACATCGACCTGTTCAACCGGCAGGAGGGCCAGCACTACCGGCTGCACCGGGCGTTCAACGCGATGGTCCGCGACGGCGGCTACCCGGACATGACCGACTACGAGGCCGTCTTCGAACGGGACTACGAGCACTTCCTGCGGACCAGGTCGCTGCGCTGGCTGCTCGCCTACTGCGAGGGCTTCGAGACCATCGGCTCGACCGGCGCGGAGCTGTGGGTCGACGGCCTGATGGAAACCGAACTCGGCGCCCCGCCGTCACCGGCGGCCGACCTGTGGAAATGGCATCTGGCCGAGGAGTACGAACACCGCACGGTCGTGAACCGCGTCTACCATCGCCTCTATGGCCGCCCCCGGCTGGTCGCGTGGTTATACCGGGCCCGAGGCATCGTCACCGCCTCCCGGCACCTGAACCGGCGCACCTCACCGCTGCGGAGATATCTGCTGGACGTGGACCGGCGCGGGATGACCGACGAGCAGCGCCGACAGTCCGAGGAGCGGGAGGCGGCCACGGCCAGGAAACTCGGCACGGCGAACCTCCGCCGGCTCGCCCGGGCGTTCTCGCCGTTCTACGACCCGGCGACGACGCCCCCGCCGGCGGGCCAGCAGGCCATCCTGGCCCGCTACCCCGCGGCCGCCGCAGGACGAGGACGGTCCACAAGCACGTGACCCCGAGGCTCGCGCGCTCGGGGTCCGGCGGCCGGGTCCAGAACCGGGCTGGCGGTCAGGCCCAGCGGATGACGTCGGCGGGGTCGAGCCGGGGGAGCCGGTCGAACCAGGGGTTCTCCCCGGGGTGGCCGATGTTGATGACGAGCAGGGACTTCCAACGGCCGTCCGGGAAGAACTCGGCGTCGATCGCCGCGGCGTCGAAGCCGGCCATCGGCCCGGCCACCAGGCCCTGGGCGCGGATGGCGAGGATGAAGTAGCCCGCCTGNAGCGGCCCGTTGACCTGGGCCATGGCGCTGCGGGTGGCCTCGTCCGCCTCGAGGGCGTCGCGCATCTGTGGCCGGATCGGCAGCAGCGTGGGGGCGTGCTCGTGGAAGCGCGAGTCGACGGCGAGGATGGCGGTGACGGGCGCCGAGGCGGTCTTGACCCGGTTGCCCTCGCTCATCAGCGGCAGCAGCCGCTCCTTGCCCTCGGGCGTGCGCACGAAGGTCACCCGCAGCGGCTGCAGGTTGGCGCTGGTCGGCGCCCACCGGGTGAGCTCCCAGATGGCGGCGAGCTGCTCGTCGCTGACCGGGGTGTCCGCGAAGGCGTTCCCCGTCCGTGCCTCGGTGAACAGCAGGGCGCGCCCCGCCTCGTCGAGGACGGGAACGTCCGGCGCCTCGATGCTCTCGACGGCAGAGGTCATGCGTGAGCTCCCTGAGTATGTGTAGCGCCTCGTACTGCAGGCGTAACTCTAGCCAGGCGCTTCAGTGTTCCCCGCCCGGTGTCCGCTGCGCCACATCCGCTCCCCCCGGGCATCCCCGATCTCACGCGCGGTGGCGGTCGACCGACCTTCGCGTCCACCGCGTGCTCAGTGGACGCCCTGTCCGGGCTTTGGCGGGTCGTCCCCGCGGAGAGGTCACACCGGTCGCGGCGGGTAGCCCATGCCGGTGGTGGCGTCGAGCGCTCTGATCCGGTCGAGCACGCTGTCCGGTGAGGGTCGCGTCAGTTCGTCGACGATCCTGCCGTCCGAGAGGAAGACCACACGGTCGGCCTGCGCAGCGGCGACCGGGTCATGCGTCACCATCACAATGGTCTGACCGAACTGGCGTGCGCATAACTGAAGGAACGAGAGGATTCCAGCGCCGGCGCGGGAATCAAGGTTGCCGGTCGGTTCGTCCGCGAAGACGATGTCCGGCCGTCCCATCAGGGCTCGGGCACAGGCGACTCGCTGCTGCTGACCACCGGAAANCTGGGAGGGCAGATGGTTCAGCCGGTCCGCCAGACCGACGGCGCGAATCACGGCGTCGAACCAGCCGTTGTCCGGCCTGCGCCCCGCGATGGTCAGCGGCACCGTGATGTTCTCGGCCGCAGTCAGAGTGGGAATCAGGTGAAAATTCTGGAAGATGAACCCGATTCGGTCTCGGCGAAGGCGGGTGAGCTGCCGGTCCGTCATCCTCGACAGCTCCACCGGACCGATCCGGACGGANNCGGACGTTGGTCGGTCGAGGCCGGCCAGGCAGTGCATGAGGGTGGATTTTCCGGAACCCGACGGGCCCATGATGGCAGCGAACTCGCTGCGGCCGAAGGCGACGGACACGCGGTCCAGTGCCAGCACCCGGCCATCACCGTACCCGTAGACCTTGGTGAGCCCCATGGNGGCGGCGACTGTCGTGGCCGGGGGTGCTGGCGGTGGCATGCCAGGCCAGACGCGGGGCCGAGTCACAAGGCGATCTCCGTCGGAGTGTCCGGTGGTTCACCCCGCCGCAGCTCGCCGGGTGGTTCATGACCGGCGGCGCCGACAATGCGAGGCCGAAGCCCGGTCGCAGCACCCATGAAACCGAGTGTACCGGCGCCGAGGCGGCGAGCAGCGTTACCGGAGCGACCATAGTGACCGCTGCTGTCGTGATGGTCCAGGAGAATGGGTGCGGATCCGGTTGTGGCCCCTTGNAGGGCGGCGCACAGTTTCCAGGCATGCCAGGCTGGCACGCGTTCGTCATTGCCTCCGGTGACCAGCAGGATCGCGGGGTAAGGTGTACCCTCTTTGACCTGGTGATAGGGGGAATAGGCCAGGAGCCCACGCAGGTCCGCAGGGTCGGTGGGGTTCCCGTATTCTTCCCGCCAGAGGTCGCCGAGACCTCCGACGGTGTAACGCGTCATGTCAGCGAGCGGAGCCGCGCAGACCACGGCGGCAAACAGGCTCGGTGTCCGGGTCAGTGCGGCGGCGGCGATCAGACCGCCGTTGCTGGCAGCGAGGACCGCCAGCTGACCCGGCTCGGCCTCACCGCGCTCCGTCAGGGTGGCGGCCGCCGCGCACAGGTCGTCGACGACGGCGTTCTTGCCCGTTCCCCGCCCGGCCGCTGCCCAGGCNGGCCCGAACTCGCCGCCGCCACGGGTGTGGACCCAGGCCACTCTTCCGCCCGCGTGCAGCCAGGCGGCGATCAGGGGATCCCAGGTGGGTTCCAGGGCGATGCCGAAGCCGCCGTACACGGTGACCACTGTGGGAGCGGGACGATGCCGGGCGTGGGGGTTGGGATCACATACGGTCACAGGCACCGCGGTTCCGTCCCGGCTGGCGATCGTCAAGGTGCGTAGTGATGTTCCTTGGCCGGGTGCCGAGAAGCCCCTGAGGTCGACATGGGACGCGAGGCGGCGGCTCCAGGTGCCCTGACGCGGATCGTCGGCGAGAATCCACAGCGCGTCACCGCCGCTGCCCGCGCTGGGTGTGGTCACCGGCCCGAGCCTGAGCCTGGCCTGCCAGGTGAAGCCGCTCCCGGGGGCGGGGGCGCCCTCGGGAGCATGCACGTCGAGACGGCGCGTGACGCCGGTCCGCCGCAGCACCACCAGACGCGGCGAGGCCTCCGGCCCCATCACTCGCAGGGCGGACACCGTCGACGCCGCCTCGGTGTCCGGCGAGCCCACCGGGAGCAGCGGGGCGTCCTGACCACGGGCAAGTCGCGCCAGATCGATGTCGAACACCCGTCCCGCAGCGAGATAGCACCTGCTCCAGCCCAGAGCGAGCGCCGTGACGGGGAGGTGGCCGACGTCCAACGGCTGCCAGTCCGGGACGGTCTGGCCGGTCCATCGGGTCACCCACCAGGTCAGGCCGTCGGGGGTGGCGGGAGCCGCCGGGCGGATACGCAGCACGAGATATTCGCCCCAGCCGGCATGGAGGGACAGCCGGACCGGTCCATCAACCGGAACAGCCACCTGGTGGGCAGCGCCGGAGTCGAGTCGGCGGGCGGCCAACCGGTGCTGCGTCCTGGTGCCGGCGGTGTACAGCAGCCAGTCGCCGACGAAGGCGACTGCGGGGAAGGGCGCGGCGTCGGCGAGACTCTCGCCCGGTGCGCCGGGGTGGGATGGGATCAGCCGCAGTCCGCCGTTCTCGTAACCGTCATGGTGACGCTGTACGGCGACCAGATCACCGGTGGGGGAGGGCTGCCAGGCTGCGATCCGGCCCGACGTGGCGGAGTCGACCAGGGTATGCCGGACGCCGTCTGGGGCCTGGACGATGAGCACCTCCGCGTCGGTTTGGTGCTCGTGGCGGAACAGGAGCCCGCCGGCCTCGGCCGGCGGGCTGAGCAGCCGCCCGTGCGCCGCGCGGTCGATCCGGGCCAACAGCGCAGCCCAGCCAGGATCATCGGTCTGACGCCTCACGTCCCGTAACGCCAGAGCCTGGCGAGTGAGCCAGGCCCTCGTCCGAGGGCCGACGGCGTCCTCCAACCACCGGTATGGATCCGCCGGCTCATGCGGCCCGTCGGCGGGGCTATCCACGTCCGGTCACCACCGGGATGCGCGCATCGGCGGTGGTCGGGTCAGCCTGTCGAGCGGCGACCAGGCCGCCGGCGAGCGCGAGGAGGACGACGGCGAGCGCGGCGCCGCTCACGGTCGCGGTGAGTCCGAAGGCGCGCACACCCAGGCCGGCGAGGACTGATCCCAGCGGCGAGACGGCCTGGGCGAGNAATCCGATGCCGCTGTGTACCCGGCCCTGCATCTCGTTCGGAGTGATGCCGATCTGGACCGTGGAGATCACCACCGTGATCACCGGTCCCGCCGCCGCGGCGACCGCGAGTGGGATCGCGGCCGCCCATGTCGCGCGAACCAGTGTGAACCCCGACAGCGCCAGCGCCACCACAGCGGTGCCGAGCGCGATGCCCCAGGCGGGCGGTAGGCGTCGCGCCACCGATGCCGCGATCAGGGACCCCCCGAAGGCGCCCGCACCCAGCGCGGCGGTCTGTATGCCCACTCCGATGCCGGCGCCGGTTCCTGCGCTTGTCGAGGCGATGATGACGATGATCAGGCCGTTGAAGACGACATTGATCACGGCTGCGTTCACTGCGGCATAGCGCAGAAACGGGGTTAACACGATGAAGCGGATACCTTCCGTGGCGGACCGCAGCGGATGCCGTCCGGCCCTCCCCGGCCCGGCGGGTGCGGCTGGCATGGCGGGCAGCAGGGCCATGCAGACGACGGAGACCAGGTAGGTGCAGGCATCGACGGCGAAGAGTTCCTGCGCATTCACGCCGAGGAGGGCCATGCCGGCCAGCGGGCCCGCGACCATCGCGGTGGCCGCCCGGGTCTGGATCAAGGCCAGCGCACTGGGCAGGAGATCGGGCTGAACGATGGTTCGCAGGGTGACGTTCTCCACCGGTGCCAGGGCGCTGCCGATCGTTCCCACCAGGAATGCCGCCGCCAGCAGCACGGGCAGCGACGCTCGGTCCACCGCTGTGAGCAGGGCCAGACTCGCGAGCACCAGCACGCCGAGCGTGTTGCCGGCGAGGGACAGCAGCCGACGATCGTATCGATCGGCGACCACACCTGCGGGTAATCGTGCGAGCACGATTCCTACCGACAGTGCGGCGCCGGCCATGCCCGCCTGCCGGACGTCGCCCGTCGACCGCAACGCGACCACCGGCAGGGCCACGGCGGTGGCCGCCGTGCCCATCGCGGAGGTGGATTCCCCCGTGTACAGCAACCAGAAGCGTCTACCCAGGCCGCGGGTCATGGCGCGCCGGTGGCGAACTGCCGGTCGATTCCGCGCATCGGGTGGGTCGCCAGCAGGGTGGGGACGGTGACCGCAGCGAACGCGGCGGCGAGCACCCCCAGGCTCCAGGGAACATCGAGGATGGGAAGCGGCCCCAACCCCAGCGCCAGGGCGAACGGGGACAGGCATACCAGTGCGGTGCCAGCCGACAGCCCGACGCCCACCAGGGCTGCGCCGAGCACCTCGTAGAGCGCGCAGCGGGCCAGTTGCAGGCGGCTGAGGCCGAGCGCCCGCAGGTGCGCGCGCTGCGCCCGGCGGTCCCGCTGGGCGAGCGCGCAGATGTTGGCCGCCGCGAGCAGCGCGTAGCCGGAAACGACGGCGACAACGAGGTGGCCAGCGAGGTTGTCCTGCGGGCTGCGCGGGGTCAGCCGGTCGAGATACTCCGCGCGGGACGACAGTTCCTGCCCGGGGAGCCGGGGCCAGCCACGGATGTCTCCCGACAGCAGGATCTGCTCGGCGTGCGGGTGTGCGGTGTGGGCGAGGGCACTGGAACGGGGCAGCAGGAACTCGGGGAAGGCGAGGTCGCGGCGGTAGACGGCGACCAGCCGCAGCGACTGCACGCGCCCGTCGGACAGCCGCAGGGCGACCGGCTGGCCCAGTCGCCAGTGGTGCTGTTCGGTCTGGGCGGCTCCCGCCGCGAAGGTGCCCTCCCGCAGGTCTGCGAGCTGGCCGTGCTTCACTCCCAGGTCCAGGAACTGCCCCAGGGACCCGCCTTCCACCCCCCACGTCCTGGCGGCCTCGGGCTGGTCGTCCAGGGTTGTCGCCGGTGGAGTCAGCTCCGTGGCCACCAGCGCGGTCGCGGTGGCTCCCCGGATCGCGCCCGGGGTGATGGGCAGCCGCGCGCCGGGTTGCGCAGCCACGACACCGTCGGCGAGCAGGCCCTGCTCTGTCTGCCGCTGGATGGCGGCGCCCATGGTCGCACCGGAACCAAGCAGGCAGACCGCGGTGCCGACCGACAGGAGCACCGGTACGGCGATTGCTGCGGTCCGCAGCGGCGCCGCCCGCAGTCCCGCCGCCGCAATCGGCCCCACCCGGCGGTCGAGGATGCGCAGGGCTGCGCACACGGGTCGGGTCAGGGTGGGCATGATCCAGGGGGCCAGCACGGCCAGGCTGGGGATGATCATCAAGGCCAGTCCTGAGGCCAGGGCCGCCTTGTACACGCCCGGCAGGCTCAGGAAGGTCAGCAGCACCAGGATCGGCAGGCACAGCATCGCCGCCATCACCAGCCCCGCCACCAGGCGGACCGGATTGCGGCTCGGTGCCATCGCCAGCCCGGCATCGCGCAGCAGGCCGATCGCCGTCACCCGGCCGGCGGCGAAGACGCTGCCCAGAGCGGCAAGTACTGCGACCGCGGCGCTTCCCACGCAGACCCCGCCCATCACGGCCAGGCACAGAGCCGCCGACGGCAGATGTGCCGAGGAGGGGAACAACTCACGCCCGATGAGCAGCCGCCGACCCAGGTACGCCGCCGGCAGTGTCCCCACTGCGGCCCCGAGGGCGGCTGCGGGCAGGGCGAGACGTGCAACGTCGCCGCCCACCAGCCACCGCAATCGCTCGGCCGTGACACCGAGGGCGCGGAGCACCGCGAACTGCTCCAGCCGCTGCCCGGTCCATAGCGACACCGTGGAGCCGATGACCAGCACCGCTCCCATCAGCAGCAGCGACAGCAGCAGCGACAGCAGGTTCTCCGCGTCCTTCGCCGACGCGGCCGCAGGGGAGTCCGCCGGGTAGCCGGGGCTGTTCACGGCCAAGATGAGCAGGAGGCACGCGCCCACCCCCGCCGCGGTCACCGCGCAGGCCGCCGCGGCGCCGGCCACCCGCCCGGGGTAGGCACGGATCTCGGCGGCGAATAGTCGATGCGAGCTCATCGGCCGGCCCCGGTGGTCCCATGGTCGAGTGCCGCGATCACAGTTTCCTCTCGACAGGTGTCCAGTACGCTGGATGCGTTCGGGGAGGCCACCCAGACCGTGGCCTCCCCGAACTTACTTCTCGACCATTTCTCGCCCGATCCTGGATCAGTGGCAGGCGAAGTAGCTGATCGAGCTGAACGGNGCGTCGACGACGATCTCCTCGTCGAGCTCCTGGAGCGCCAGCACGTACATCATGGGCAAATCACCTCCCGTCAGGCGTGGGGTCATCCCGGATACCGGGCGCTTCATTCCTGGCGGCGTTCACCCGTACATCGAGGTGTACGCCTGGGAGTAGACGCTGCCCGGAGCTTGTGGTGGCTTCCACCGCGAGCAGAGCTCCGGCGGAGCCCGTCGCCAGATCGACCGACAGCCGTACNAGCTGATCCCCGTGCAGAACGTGGCCATCGTCACGGGCAACAACGTGCAGGGCGAGCAGTTGCGACTGCTCGTGCGCGGCTGCCCGCCATTGTGGCTGACGGTTTGCGGCGTGGGCAAGAAAGTAGACCAGGCCGGCANGGCCATTGAACAGGCCACCCTGGATGACGATCTGGACCGCGCAGGCTCGGGCTGCGCCGGAGACGATGCGATCGACGTCGAGGGTAGCGGCCTGCGCGGCAGGGAGGGCCATCGCGGCGAATGCTACGCCGGCCGATCCCTCGGCCAGATAAGGCAGAAGGCGGTGGGAACTCTCCATCTGCAGCATCTCGCCGACCAGGCGAGNCCGGCGAAGATCGCAGCGAATCGCCTTCTCAGCAGCCTCTGCCCATTCATCGTGCCCGGTCACCTGATGGCAACGGGCGAACAGGATCGCGGGTCCCGACCATCCGTGCATCAGGCCTGGGCGGTCCAGTACGCCCGGCTCGCCAATCCTCGCGGCTGTCTCATGGGCGAGCCGCAGAGCCTCGTCCTGCGCCCCCACGTCCAGCAGCATCTGGGCGATTCCGGTCAGTCCGCCGAATAGCCCGGGTGAGCGTGGCATTGGCGCCGCGATGATACGGTCGACCAGGTTGGCCGCCTCCGGGTGGTGCAGACGGTGTAGTAGCCAGGCCGCGCCGGCCAGCCCGTCGTACAGCCCGGTGGGTATCCCGTCCGGAGCCCGTCGCGCCGCTCGCACCACCCAGTCGACGTGGTCCGGGTCCAGCTTCGCGCCGGCCACATCTTGGGCCAACAGCACCCCGGGCGCGCCGAAGGCGAGTCCGAGGGACCCGCCAGGACGGTGCAGGGCGATATCTCCCGGATAGAGGCGGTCGAGGCGATGAGGAGTCGCGGCAGCCAGCATGCCGCGGACAAGCTGCCCGCGCTGTGGCTGAGGCGGAGCCGAGGTTTTCCCGCCACCGNACGCGAGTAGATGCGGGCGGAGTGCGGCGGACAGAGCCAACCGGTCCTTCATCCGGCCGAACAGCTCTTGCGGAACCATGGGGAACGCGGATTCGGCCAACTGAACCAGCCGGCCCACGGCAGCCGGATTTCGGATGGTGAGTACGGTCCACGGCACGAACACGGCGANCTGGCAACAGCCGAGGGCGAACAGGTCCGCGTCACGCGCCGAGGTGATCGACGGATCCATGAAGCCGGGGGCGCCGAGCGCGGCCCGCCGGTCTGCCGCCATCGCCGTGGCAAGTTCGAAGTCCACCAGCGCCACCGTGCCGTCCGGCCGGACGATGATGTTACGGGGATGGAGGTCGCCGAAGGCGATGCCCGCGCCGTGTAGCTCTTCGACGCACCTCTCGACCTGTTCCAACCGGTCCACCGCGAGCCGGGCGAACTCCGATCTCATCAGGTCGCTCGGCCGGTACTGGGTCAGCGGGTACTNCCGGCCCATCCAGGCGTTGAGTGTCTCGCCCGGGATGTGTTCCATCGCCAGGTAATGGTGTTCCCATTCGGTGAAGTAGTCGATGACATCGGGGGTGAAGGAGAGGTCGTCGAGCCTCTCCAGTACCTCCCGTTCGGCACTCAGGCGGGCTACGGCGTCCTGACCGTTCCTGTCCAGGCCGGCGTGCGGCCGGGCCTCCTTCAGCACGACCTGTCGCTCCATCGGATCGTGAGCAAGGTAGACGCCGCCTGCGTTGGAGAAGTGCAGTGCCGCGGTGACCTGGAAGCGGCCCAGNGTCGCGTCCCCGCCGGAGGGTGTGGTGGCCAGTCGGCTGGCGATGAAGTCCGGGGTATACGCCCACTTCGGCACCGTGAAGACCGGCCGTCTGGTGTCCGGCACGAGCCGGCCGGCTGGATCGCGCATGGCCGGAACCCGGGTGCCATCCGGTAGTTCGCACCACCTCAACGTGAAGGCGCCGAACCGTATGGAGAGCGGGCCGTCATTCCAGCGGAGGTCCGAGAGCACGTACGGTCCAGGATGTCCTCGCAGCGCGCCGTCGAGCTCCACCAGAGCCGTGTGCAGCTCGGCCCCGGTGCGCGGGTAGACAGTGATGACCTTGCCGCTACCAGACCTGCTGGCATACTTGGAGTTCGTCATGGTGACGATGAGACGACTACGCAGAAATTTCCAGGGTATGCGGAGCCTGCAGAGGATCTCTCCGGCGATTTTTATCGTTTCTTCGGCCGTATCCGGCGTGCCGCTGATGTGGATCTTCCAGCCCTGCTCTAGCATCTCCGACGGTTCTGTCGGGGCCAGTAATGTCCACACGCCCTGGTCCGTCCGCCGCCAGCCGTCCGGCGTTTCGTGCTCCGCGAACCGGGAGTCGCTGTCGTCGCTGAGCTCCAACGGTTCGTACCAGGTCGGGTCGGCGATCGTATATGCCTCATACCGAGGATCCATGCCCGCCGCCCTTCTGCCATCGAGCCCGGAGTATTTAATGCAGCAAGTATTTCAGTGACGTGACATCGGCCCTTCTCGGCCATCATGCCCGGTGCCACACGATGTGACAACCTCATTAAGCGGGACCTGAAAAACGCAGGTCAGCGAGATGGTCGGACATGCGGATCGCGCGTCGTGTCATCATGCTCGCATGACGACGCGAATCGTGATAGCGGATGACCAGGCCAGTGTCCGCGAGGGGTTCCGCCACATACTGGAGGCGCAGGGGGACATGGCGGTCGTAGCCGAGGCCGCCGATGGGTTGAGCGCCTTGGACCTGGCACAGAAACTCCGGCCCGATGTGTTGCTTGCCGACATACGCATGCCCCTACTGGACGGTCTCGAACTGACCCGTANACTGGTTGACGTCGCTCCATCCGTCCGAGTCGTCGTGGTGACCACGTTCGACCTCGACGAATATGTGGACACCGCACTGTGTGAGGGTGCGTCCGGATTTCTGCTCAAACGTTCCGGTCCGGCACTGCTCGTGGAGGCGGTCAAGGCAGCGGTGGCGGGGGACTCGCTGATAAG
Source organism: Frankia sp. CpI1-P (assembly GCF_001421075.1). Lineage (NCBI taxonomy): Bacteria > Bacillati > Actinomycetota > Actinomycetes > Frankiales > Frankiaceae > Frankia > Frankia sp. CpI1-P. The sequence continues at coordinate 58,967 of NZ_LJJX01000044.1, forward strand.
CCCACAGGTCACTACCCGGCTGCTGCGGCGGCTCGCCCCGGTCAGAAGGGGGGGAGGCGGCCCGGCTGAACCGCTGACCGCCCGTGAGGAGGAGATAGCCGGTCTGGTGGCTCAGGGAATGACCAACTCCGACATCGGTGCGGAACTCTTCATCTCGCTGGGAACCGTCAAGACGCATCTTGCGAACCTTCAGCGAAAGCTGAAGGTTCGCAACCGGGTGGGGATCGCATCCTGGGCCTGGGACGCGGGTCTCAGCGGACGGCGGTGACATGGGGGTGGATCTGCCGAACGGCGGATAGCCCTGCCGACGAGCCCGCGTCATCATGGAGGGCATGCGACGGCCGACAAGGAACCATTCCGGCGACGCGGTGGACGGTCCCGGCCCCGCCGTGGATCGGCGGGCGGAGCTCGATCCTCGGCGGGTCACTGCCATGACACCCTATGCATCGACTTCGGTTGCGCCGCGGAGCAGGAGTCTGCCCAGAGGGGTGATGGTGTGCAGCACCAGATTGCGGTTTCGGCGGGTCGCAATGAGGCCCGCCGCACGCAGTACTGCCGTGTGTTGGCTCACGGCGGCGGACGAGACACCCAGCAGGTCAGCAAGCTGACTGGTCGAGGTTCCGTGAGGAATTGTCAAGACCTGTGGATGGTGATCGTTAAGCGGCTTGGTTGACGGGTGTGGTGGTGGGTCGTTCGACGAGCTGGNCGGCTTCGAAGACGGNGCCGGCGCGGACGAGGGCGACGAGGTGGGGTGCGTTGACCGCACGCCAGCGGGCCTGGGCGGCCTCGATGAGCNTGAACGCCATCGCCAGCCCGGCGGCTCGTGATCCCGGTCCCTTGGTGACGCGGGTGCGGTGGCGCACGGTCGCGAACGTGGACTCGATCGGGTTCGTGGTCCGCAGGTGCACCCAGTGCTCGGCGGGGTAGTCGTAGAACGCCAGCAGCACGTCCAGATCGTCGATGACCTTCGCGACGGCCTTGGGG
>NZ_LJJX01000045.1:0-58266 GCF_001421075.1 Frankia sp. CpI1-P
GTGACGGCGACTCCCAGGGTGCGCCGCCAGTGCGCGGCAAGCACCGTGCGGGCCGTCGCGACCAGGTACGCCCGCACCTCACCGACGCTAGCCGACACCCGCAGGGGACGCAGCGCCGCCATGAACACCTCGGCCGTCAGGTCCTCGGCGTCCGGACGNTTCCCCACCTTCGCAAACATGATCCTGTACACCCGCTCCACGTTGTCGCGATAGATCTCCTCCCAGCCCGGATAGACGTCATCGGACACCACCCGCAACCGCGGCGGATCGGGACGCCCGAACACCCCGACGCCGACGCCGGCTCGACCACCGTCGCCGCCCAGGCCGCCACCTCTGGAGCCGTCACGGCCCCCGGAGCCGTCATCACCACCGGCGCCTCCGACCGCCTCCTCTTCCGTCAGGGTGCGTCGTCGGATCCACACCCGACCACCCGCCACCGGTCGCCACCGCCTCACAGCTCGCCATCGTCGCCGATCTATCGCCTCACCCGTACAGATAGGCGGGAGGGTTACACCCGCGCGTGCCAGGACCACCGCTCCGCCACGCGGCGCCGGCGGCCTGGCTGTGTGAGGCGTGCGCGGGCGAGCGCCTGCGCGCTGTCGAGAGCGTGGAGATGGTCAGGTCAGAGTGGAGATGGTCAGGACCAGAACCTTGCTCGCGGCCGGCCGTTATGTAGCGCGGGGGGAGGCGGGCAGAACAGCACGGATCATCGGGATCTGCAGTGGCAGGCGAGCCCACAGGGCGGCGGCCCGGACGCCCACGCCAACGCTNGTCCAGAGCCGGCCGAACCGCCGCGGGGCGGTTCCGCGGAACCGCCGGAGGCGCCATCCGGGATCCGCCGGTGAGCGACTCGCGGTGAAGAGACCCGGGCACACCTCAGCCGAAGATCTTGTGGGTACCGACGTGCAACCGGGGCACCGCACATCTACCGCCGCGGCGATCTGCCCGCCGTTGCCGCGGCCGTCGAGCCCTTCTCCGAGGCGGACGCCGGAAAACGGAAGGCGAGGTGTCGGGCCGGCTGGCGGAGATGATGGACGAGCCGTACCTGCGCCCCTGCCGGCCCTGCCGGGCCACCCACCTGTACGAGCAGCCGTTCCGGCTGGCCGCGCTGCGTGCCGCCTGGAGCTGGCGGCCGGCACGTCTCCCCCGGTCCTGCAGCCCGTCCCGGGGTTCACCCGCGCCGCCTCGGTGCCCGCGCGCTTCGACTGCTCGGCCGCCCCGGCGCCGTGCTCGTGGACGGCGAGATCGCCGGCCTGTGGCGCCCCCGCGCGTCGGGCGCGAAGCTGCGGCTCCTGGTCACCCCGTGGCGGTCGGTCACGCCGGCGCTGCGCGCGTCGATCACCGACCAGGCCGAGCGGCTCGCCGCGTTCCGCCAGATCCGGCTCGTCGGCGTCGAGCTCGACGACTGACACCGCCGGCTCGCTGCTGGGCTCCACCGAGCTGAGCCGCACCGAGCTGGGCCGCATTTGAAACCGAAACCGCCCCGGATTCTCAGGAGTCCGGGGCGGTTCACGTGCACGCGGGTGCCGCGTTCTTATTCCTTGCGCCGTGGGAGCTGCGTGTGCGCGCCGCCGAGCTCCGGCGTCGCGTGGTAGTCGACGAGGCCGACGACCTCCGGGTAGTGCAGGTCGAAGGCGGGCCGCTCGGAACGGATCCGCGGCAGCGTCTTGAAGTTGTGCCGCGGCGGCGGGCAGGACGTCGCCCACTCCAGCGAGTTGCCGTAGCCCCACGGGTCGTCCACCGTCACGATCGGACCCTTCCGGTACGACGACCACAGGTTGTACAGGAACGGCAGCGTCGACAGCGCAAGCACAAAGCTGCCCGCGGTGGCGATGGTGTTCAGCGTGGTGAAGCCGTCGGCCGGGCTGTAGTCGGCGTAGCGGCGCGGCATACCCCGGACGCCGAGCCAGTGATCCACCAGGAAGGTCGTGTGGAAGCCGACGAACATCGTCCAGAAATGAATCTTCGCGAGCCGCTCGTTCATCATCCGGCCGGTGACCTTCGGGAACCAGAAGTACANCCCGCCGAAGCCGGCGAACAGCAGCCCGGCGACGACGTAGTGGAAGTGGCCGACGACGAAGTAGCTGTCCGAGACGTGGAAGTCGATCNGCGGGCTGGCCAGCAGGACACCGGTAAGACCACCGAACAGGAACGTCATCAGGAAGCCGACGGCGAACAGCATCGGCGCCTCGAAGCTGATCTGTCCGCGCCACATCGTGCCGATCCAGTTGAAGAACTTGACCCCGGTCGGCACCGCGATGAGGAACGTCAGGAAGGCGAAGAACGGCAGCAGCGCCGCACCGGTGACATACATGTGGTGCGCCCACACGGCGATCGCCAGCGCCCCGATGCCGATGGTCGCGTAGACCAGCCCCTTGTAGCCGAACAGCGGCTTGCGGGAGAACACCGGAATGATCTCCGTGATCATCCCGAAGAAAGGCAGGGCGATGATGTACACCTCGGGATGCCCGAAGAACCAGAACAGGTGCTGCCAGAGGATGGCGCCACCGTTGCTCGCGTCGAAGATGTGCGAGCCGAACCGGCGGTCGGCCTCCAGGGCGAGCAACGCGGCCGCGAGCACCGGGAAGGCGACCAGCACCAGGATCGAGGTCACCAGCAGGTTCCAGCAGAAGATCGGCAGCCGGAACATCGTCATGCCGGGCGCCCGCAGGCACNGGATCGTCGTGATGAAGTTGACCGCGCCCAGGATGGTGCCCAGACCGGAGACGGTCAGGCCCACCACCCACAGGTCACTGCCGACACCCGGCGAGTAGGCGGTGTTCGACAGCGGCGCATAGGCGAACCAGCCGAAGGAGGCGGCACCGTTCGGCGTGAGAAAACCGGCGGTGACCGTCAGGCTGCCGAACAGCCAGAACCAGAACGACAACGCGTTCAGGCGTGGAAAAGCCACGTCCGGCGAGCCGATCTGCAGCGGGACCAGGTAGTTCGCGAACGCGAACGCGATCGGCGTGGCGAACATCAGCAGCATCAGCGTGCCGTGCATCGTGAACAACTGGTTGTACTGCTCGTTCGAGATGTACTGCAGGCCCGGCCGGGTGAGCTCGGCCCGCATGAACATCGCCAGGACTCCGGCGAACGCGAAGAACAGCAGCGAGACGATGAAGTACATCACGGCGATGTCCTTGTGAGACGTCGTCCGCAGGTACTGCAACAAGCTCCTCACGACCCTGGGCGGGGCCTCGTCCACCGGCGGGTCCGAATGCCCGGCCGGCGTATCGTGCACGAGTGTCACATTCCACTCCCGATCGTGTTGCCGCTGCCGGCGGTGGCGCGCGCGGTCCCGGCGACGGGTGTCACGACCGCCGCCGGGCAGCCCACAATGAATGTGTCGTTACCGTCGGCGGGGACGGGCCCGACGGATAGACGGCCCCGGGCCGCGCGGCTCGGCGCACCGGCTCCAGAAACCTGCCGGCGCTGGTCACGTTATCCACGCGCTGGTTGCCACGACCCTGTCTGACGGCCCGCATTCGGGGGAACTCCGGCACCCGGGCCGGGCGCACAACGTCCTATGTCCGGCCGGNCCGCCATTGCCGGAAGCGCCCTCCACCCCTGTTTCGGGTCGGCCCATGGCCCGCCACCAGCACGTTCCTTGCCGCAGACCGACCGGCGAGTGCCGTCACGCCGCCCGGGACGACACCCGCAGACGATCAGAGCAGCCGTGATGGCCGGTTGACAGGCCGAACCCCCGAATTTCTTGANCCCCNCCCGAACGGGTGGCCCGCCCCTCCGCCGCGGACTGCCTGGCCGGGCGTGGCGATCAGTCGGCTGGGAAGGCGACGGGGCGTGGACGCATCGCGGCGGGAATGGCGGGCTCCGCGTCGACGATGCGCATGAGCAGGCGCAGCAGCTGCTGCTGCTCGTCCGGCGAGAGCATCTGCACCGACGCCGGGGGAACGGACAGCAGCTCCTGGGCGTGGGCGAGAATGCGTCGGCCCTCCTCGGTCATCGCGACCGTCTTGGCCCGCCGGTCGGTCGGATGCGGCTCACGCCGGGCGACGCCGCGGCGCTCGAGCAGGTCGACGACGCTGGTCAGATAGCTCGGGTCGTAGCGGAAGGATTCGACGAGCTCGCGCATCGGACGCGGCCCGCTTGACAGCACCATAAGAATCTTGAAAGCGGCCGGCGTGAGATCGAATGCCTGGCAGACCGCGTGCATCCGGCCGGGCGCCTCGCCACTGAACATCAACGCCAGGATGGCGCGCCACGCTTCGCGAGCCGTCGTCTCGCCGTCCGTCACTCCGTCCGCAGTCACTCCGCCCGCCGCCGCCCCGCCAGCCGTCACCCCGCGCGTGGCCGCGCCCTGGGCAGCCACCTTTCCGGCGGCCTCCTGAGCGTCCTCGATCACCCCTCAATCGTAGCGGCACGCCGCCGCCCATATCGTGGTCCCAATCATATATTTGACACCACTCAACGAACGCCCGATGCTGGGCGGCGACAAGCTCTGTCCCGTCCGGTCGCCGACGGGGCGACGTCCCGGGTTCCTGCCCGATCGGCTCCGAAGTCGAGCGGACAGGTCCGAACTCGACCGACCGTCCCCAGCGCCCGCCACCTTCACCACGGAGATCAATGTGCCCGACCAACCCAACGCGGCCCCGCCGCCCGCAACCGCCGCGCCCGGGCCCGGGCCCGGGTCGGACGACAGGCTCGACCCGGCACTGATCCGGCTGTCCGTCACGGTGATGCTCGGCGCGATCATGGTGATCCTCGACACGACGATCGTCTCGGTCGCCATCCACGCGCTCGGCAACGAGTTCCACACGTCACTGTCGACGATCTCCTGGGTGAGCACCGGCTATCTGCTCGCGCTGGCCGTCGTGATCCCGCTGGCCGGCTGGTCGGTCGAGCGGTTCGGTGCGACGAGGATGTGGAACATCTCCCTGGCGCTGTTCGTCGCCGGCAGCGCCCTGTGCGGGGTCGCCTGGTCAGCGGAGGCGTTGATCGCCTTCCGGATCCTGCAGGGACTCGGCGGAGGCATGATCATGCCGATCTGCATGACCGTGCTCGCCCAGGCCGCGGGCCCGCGACGGATGGGCCGGGTCATGAGCATCATCGGCGTCCCGACGCTCATCGCGCCGGTCCTCGGCCCGGTCGTCGGCGGTCTGATCGTCGACCATCTCAGCTGGCGCTGGATCTTCTACGTGAACGTGCCGATCGGCGTGCTCGCCCTGTTCCTGTCCTGGCGCGTGCTGCCCCGCGACGACCGCGGCTCGGCGCACCACCGCCTCGATCTACCCGGCCTGGCGCTGATCTCGCCGGGGCTGGCGGCGCTCGTCTACGGCCTGTCCGAGGCAGGCAACGGCGGCGGCTTCGGGGCCGCGAAGGTGGAGGTCAGCATCGGCCTCGGCCTGGCGTTGCTGGCCGGCTTCGTCGGGTACGCCCTGCGCCGCGACGGCGCCCTGCTCGACCTGCGGCTCTTCCGTGACCGGACGTTCAGCATGGCGGGCCTCACGACCTTCGCGATCGGCGCGATGCTGTTCGGCGCGATGTTCCTGCTGCCGCTGTACTACCAGATCGCGCGCGGACAGAGCGCCAGCGACGCCGGACTGCTCATGGCACCGCAGGGACTGGGCGCCATGATCGCCATGACGATCGCGGGACGGGTCGTCGACCGCCGCGGCGCCCGGTCGGTCGTCCCGCTGGGCATGGCGCTCGCCCTGCTCGGCACGCTCCCGTTCACCCAGGTCGACGCGCACACCAACGAGGCGCTGCTGGCCCTGTCGCTGTTCGTCCGCGGGCTGGGCTTCGGAGCGGCGATGATGCCCGCGATGACCGCCGCCTACGCGACGCTCGAGCCGGCGGCGGTGCCGCGCGCGACCACGACCCTGAACATCCTGCAGCGGGTCGGCGGGTCGCTGGCCACCGCGCTGGTCGCCGTCGAGCTGCAGCACGCCATCGCCAGCCGGCTGCCGGGCGTCGGTGGTGGCGAAGGCGCCCTCGCCGAATCGGCGGGGGTGCAGCTTCCCGGCTCGGTCGCCGACAAGGTCGCCGAGGCGTTCGGCACGACGTACTGGTGGATCATCGCGCTGACCGCCGTCGGCTTCGTCGCCAGCCTCTTCCTCCCCGGCCGCCCCGCTGACCCCGCGGCGGACGGCCCCGCCAACCGCCAGCCGCAGATCCCGCGGCCCGAACCAGCCGGGGTGGAGTAGCCCACCGGCGGGTAGCGCCCCGAGCGCCCGACTGGCGCGCGATCAGAACGTCAGGTACATGTCGTCCGGGATGATCGGCTGGTGGTAGGTGCACGAACCGGACAGCACCGTGGATCCGTGGAGCCGCGACTTGGGAATGAGAATCTTGTCGCCGTCACTCAGTGCGATCTTGTGAGTGACATTGTTCCAGAAGTGCATGTCACCCGACTCGATCATGACCAGTCGGTGCTCGTCGTGGACGTGCGTCGTCGACGTCTCGTCGCACGACTCGACGAACGTGTCCAGGTCGACCTCGATCCCCTCGGTCGTGAGGTAGGCGTCGATGGCCCGCGCCTTCGCCTTGTACTCCTCGATCGCGTCCGCCCAGGCCAACTGGTCCGCGAGGTCGCGGTCCCACCGGCGGGCGAGCTCGGCGGCGTCGGTGAAGCCGGCGTGGAAGGCGATCAGGGCCGCGTCCCCGGACAGCGCGAGCAGCGGGGTGAGCAGCGTGTCGACCAGCCTGTCCAGGCCGTCCAGGCCGTCCAGGCCGTCCGGGGTGGCCGGGGTGGCCGGGGTGGCCGGGGTGGCCGGGGTGGCCGCCGACGGTCGCGCGGTGAACAGGGCCGGCCGCTCGCCGAGGCCGTCCTCGATCGCGTCCGCCCAGGCGGTGGCGACGACCGCGTCGTCGATGCACTGGTGCACGAACGCGCCGAGCAGTTCGGCGTGCCGGTACGGCGAGCGGGACAGCAGGTGCAGATGGTTGCCGCGGGCCAACGAGGTGTTCAGGTACAGCTGCCAGTACGCCCCGACCGTCGGGGTGAGCTCGGCCGCGGCGAGCAGCGCCGTCCACGCGGACGAGTCCGCCACCCAGCGCCGGTAGTCCTCGACCAGCAGTTCCCGGGCGACCGCGTGGGCCGGGTCGTACTCGCCGAGCGACGCGCGGGCGGTCGCCGTGCGTGCCGCNGGCAGGAACGCCGAGAGCTGCAACAGCGCGAACGTCGTCGCCTCGCGGCGGTCGCGGGTGCCGCGCAGCACCGCGAACGCGTCCCCCGGATGGTCCCGGCGCTCCTCCCAGTAGCCGCGCAGCTCGCCCAGCACCCCGTCGACCGACGGACCGCCCGACAGGGACGGGCGTTGGGGTGCCAGGAACGAGAACAGGTGACGTTCGAGGACCGGCTGGGCGAGCGCGGCGCGTAGCCGGTTCGCCGCGCCGTAGAAGTCCGCGCCGTCACGATCGGCCGCCGCGTTCCGGTTCGGCGGCAGGTACAGCAGGTCCGCGTCGTAGATGTTGCGCAGCATCCGGTGCCCGAGCAGGCCCGAGAGCCCGAGCGTGTCGTCCGGTCCCAGGGCGGTGCCGTAGTTCAGCCAGGCCAGGTCGGCGGGCCGGACCGGGCGGCGGTACGGGTCGTCCTCGGTGGTCAGCTCCTCCCACTCGGCCGGGCGGAAGGCGGGGTTCGCCGCGAACGCGCGCACCAGCGCGTGCGCGTCCGGACCATCCTGGGCGGCCTCCACCCGGCGGGCCAGTTCGTCGAACCCGGCCAGCGTCGTGGCCTGGTCAGAAGTCATCGGGTTCCTCCTCCAGCGGGAATCGTCGTGGGCTGCGGCTGCTGTTCCTGCGGTGGCTGCTGTTCCTGCGGTGGCTGCGGCGGCGGGGCGGGCGCGGCGAGGGCGCGCCGGTCGATCTTGCCGGCCGCGGTCAGCGGCAGCTCGGCGACGTCGACGAAGGTGTCCGGGACCATGTGCGCGGGAAGCTGCCCGGCCAGGACGGCGCGCAGGTTCGGCGGGCCGCCCGTCCCCGCGCGCACGCAGTACGCCCGCAGCTCGTCGTCGCCCGCCTCGCCGTCGCCCGCCTCGCCGGGGACGACGACGACGGCGGCGTGGCGGATGCCGGGCTGGCCGCACAGGACGTTCTCGATCTCCTCCAGCTCCACCCGGAAGCCGCGGAACTTCACCTGGTTGTCGGCCCGGCCGAGGAACTCGATCTCCCCGTCGGTCCGGAACCGGCCCAGGTCCCCGGTGGCGTACATCCGGCTGCCCGGGACCGAGCTGAACGGGTCGGGCACGAACTGGTCGGCGGTGCGCCGCGGGTCGTTGAGGTAGCCCCGGGCCAGCGGCAACCCGCTGATGAACAGCTCGCCGGCCGCGCCGAGGGGCACCGGGTTGTAGTCGGCGTCCAGAACCCGGATCTGGGTGTTCGGGTTCGGCCGGCCGATCGACACGCGGGCGGTGGCCTGATCCGGGTCGAACACCCGGCAGGACACGCCGATCGTCGCCTCGGCCGGGCCGTAGCCGTGGTAGAGCCGGGCCCGCCACCGCTCCCGGAAGCGCCGGTAGGCCTCGTCGCGCAGGACCTCGCCCCCGCACCAGACGTGCCGCAGCGACCGTCCCGCCTCCTCGGCGTCCGGACGTTCGAGCATCGCCCCGAGCGTGGCCGGCCCGACGTAGCAGAACGTCACCGCATGCGCGTGCACGATCGCGAGCAACGTGCCCGGATCCGTCTCGGCCCCCGGCGGCGCGATCACGATGCGTGCGCCGGCGACCAGCGGCAGGAAGACCTCGTTGATCGAGATGTCGATGCTCAGCGGCGCCTTGTGNAGGACGGTGTCGTCGCCGGTGAGGCCCAGCAGGTCGACCTGCCAGTGCAGCCGGTTGCAGATCGCCTGATGGCGGATCATCACGCCCTTGGGCGTCCCGGTCGAGCCGGAGGTGTAGATGACATAGGCGAGGTTCTCCATGTCCACGGTCGAGTACGAATCCCCGGCCGCGTGCGGGTCCCCGGCGGAGCTCGGGTCCGCGAGGGAGCTCGGGGCGTCGCCCGGGACGGGCCTGGCGGACGTGCCGGCGGTGGCGAGCCGGCCGGCGGGGTCCAGCCGGAGCAGCGGCACGAAGCCGGCGCCGGCCGACAGCTCCGGCGGGGCGCCGGCCGTCCCGGCCACCACCGCGGAGATCCGGGCCTCGTCGGCCACCGCGCTGATGCGCCGCGCCGGCCAGGAGACGTCCAGCGGCACGAACGCGCCGCCGGCCCGCAGCACCCCGAGCAGGGCCACCACCTGGGCGGCCGAGCGTGGCAGGCACACGCCGACGGTCACCTCCGGGCCGACGCCGACCGCGCGCAGCGACGCGGCGAGGGCCTCGGCCCGTCGTTCGAGGTCGAGGTAGGTGAGGGTGACGGCTCCCTGCGCCGCCCGGTCGGCCAGGTCGACGACGGCGGTCGCGTCCGGCGTCCGGCGGGTCGCGTCCGCCACCAGGGCGGTGAGCGAGCGCCCGACGAGCGGGTCCACCCGCCCGCTGGCGAAGGCGTCCGCATCCGTTCCCCGCTGGGCGAGGTCGGTCCGGCCCCCGGCGACGTCGCCCGATGGAACCGACGGGGGGCTGGAAGGCCGGCTCGTGACCATGGTTCGTCCCCTCCGATCAGACGGAACTCGTGGCGACCGGCCCGCGGCCCGGCGCCGGATTCGGGCCGCCGACGGTGCCGTACCGGCCGGTGCGCACCCGCGCGGCACCGCCGGACGAGTCGCCGCCGCGTCCCGACATCCGCCGTCGCAGGCTGCGTGGCCGCATATCGGTCCAGGTCAGCTCGATGCTGTCCAGGCAGTGCTGCCGGGTTCCCGTGACGGAGGTGTCGAACCAGCCGAGCGCGTTGGGCCGCCCGTGCGGCCACACCGAGAACTGCTGTTCCTGGTTGACGACCACCTTGAACGGACCCGTCGCGCCCGACTCGGTCAGCGACGGCCCCGCCTGCCCGGCGGGTGTTCCGGCCGGTTGGCGGCCGGCCCCGGCGTGGAACGGGCAGGACTCGGCGACCGAGGCGTCGTCGCGCAGGAAATACTGCTTCCATTCCCGGTTGGCCGGGTCGCCGTAGGAGCCCAGCAACGGCGTCGAATCCACCTCGTCCATCCGGGCGAGGCGCTCGCGAATGACCTTCCGTGCGGCCGCGCCCCGCGGACTGGTCGGCTCCAGCCCGGCGAAGACCCAACGAGGCTGGAAGGTGATGGTGAAGACCGGGCTGCTGCGGCTGCGCAGTCGCCGGTGCGCCGGCGTGTTGCAGACGACGAAGATGGGGGTGCCGCGGAAGCTGAACTCCCAGCCGGGATCGTCGGTGTCGGTCGGGATGTCCGACGGCCAGGGTTCGCCGTCGCTGTCGTGCAGGTAGCTCAGGATCGACCAGAACCGCTGTTCGTAGGACAGGACGTCGTCGGTCTCCTGCCTCGCCGTCCCGCCGCCGGATCCGAAGAACACGACCAGCGAGGTGTCGCGCGATATCGACTGGTAGACCGACAGATACGTGGCCAGGATGTCCGGCAGGACGGACCAGGTCCGCGCGTCGCGCAGGTCCTCGACGAAACCGAACCGCAGCCCGCCCTTGTGGGCCGCGCCCACCGCGAAGACGCAGGGAAAGGGCTCGGTGTCGGACCTCAGCGTCGCCATGATGTCCCGCGCGCAGGCGGCGCCCCAGCCCGGCATCGGGCCGATGGCCAGGTCCAGGATCTCCTCGCGGACCGCGCCGGTCGCGCCGGTCGCGCCGGTCGCACTGCGCCCACTGGGTTTCGGCGTGTCTCGCACTGTCGTTTCTCTCTTTGCTCAGCCGCGGGCCGATCCCGACCCGCGGTCGTGGGGTGGACTCAGGTGCGGCCGGCCGAAGCGACTGCCGGGTGTTTCGCTGCCCCCGGGTGTGCGGCGCGGGCGGCGAGCGCGGCGAGCGCCCGCAGCCACGCGGCCGCGAGGTTGCCCACCACTACCGCGCCCGGCCCATCCGGGCCGCTGCTCCAGCGCGCGCTCAACTCGGGGCCGTCCGGGCCGTCGACGACTCGCACGATCAGGCTCAACGGGAACGGATCGGGTGAGTCGGCGTTCCAGTCGGCGAAGAGCGCCTCGTCCTCGGCGGCGACGGACCAGTCCGCCACCTCGCCTCGGCTCAGCCGACCCACGTAGTTCAGGTAGATCGTCGGTGTGGGAGCGGCCGACAGGTGCGGCGCGGTCCGCGGGTTGAGGAAGCGCAGCATGCTGTAGTCGGTTCCGCCGTCGGGGAGCTGGGCCAGGAGCGCGCGCACCCGTGCCACGGCGGCGTCCACGGCGAACTCACCGAAGGCGGCGCCGTCGTCGGCGGTCCGCTCGAGCAGGAACGGGAAGATCTCGGCCATCCAGCCGACCGTCCGGGACAGGTCCTGCTGGTCGACGATCTGCTCCTGCCGGCCGTGGGCCTGCACGGCGACGACCATCCCCGCCGCGCCGCCCTCGCCGGGTCGGGTCTGGTCGGCCACGGCCAGGGACAGCGCCGCGAGCAGAAGCTCGCCCACGCCGATACCGAACGCGGCGGGGACCGTCGACAGCAGGGCGGCCGCCCGTTCCGGCGGCAGACTCACGGTGATCGCCTGCGGCTGGCCGACCTGGCCCGACCCGGCCGAAGCCGCTGTCCAGGCCACGGGCGTGGCCCGGTCGTGCAGGTCCACCCAGAACGGCAGCCGGGCCTCCGCCTCGGCCGTGCGCGCCGCCTGGTCGAGACGACGCGCCCACTGCGCGTAGGACACCGGAACAGGGGCGAGCTGGGGCCGCCCACCCGCCCCGAGCGCGGCCGCCGCGGCGCGGAGATCCGCCAGCACGATCGGCCAGGAGACGCCGTCGATCAGCGCGTGGTGAATGATCAGCAGTAGCCGGCCCGGTCGTGCGTCGCCCGCGTCCAGCCAGACGCAGCGGATGGCCTGCCCGTTGTCCGGATCGAGTTCGGCGTTGGCCGCCGCCGCGAGCCCCGAGATCAGCCCCAGCCCGCGCCCGCTGTCGAAGCCGTCGGCCGCGGCGAGGTCGACGGCGTCGATCCGGCGGAGCCAGGGACCGACGTCGACACTGCCGCGCGGCGCGATCGCCAGCGACCAGGCAGGTCCGCCGTCCGCGCCCACCGTCGCCGCACCGGGCGGGACAGGGCCGGCGGCGTCCGAGCGGACGAGCCGAGCCCGCAGCACGTCGTGCTGGTCCACGACCGCCGTGATCGCCGCGCGCAGCGTGGACAGGTCCAGCCCGGCCGGGGTGCGCAGCAGCACCGGCGAGGAGAAGGAGGCGAACGACGCTCCGCGGCCGCGCGCCGCCTGCAGGGCCGGGGTCGGCGGGACGAGGAGCACAGCGGCCGGCCCGGTGCCCGCCTCGGCCACGGCGCTGTCGGACGTGTGCGCCGTCCCCGCGACGGCGGTGGCGGCGGACGGCGCCGGAGCCGAAGCGGGCGCTCGGCGCGTGACGACGGTGGCGAGCGTCTCGGGCGTGCGGTGGCCGAACAGCAGCCGCGGGGTCACGGTGAGGCCGGCGGCCCGGATCCGGGTGACCAGCCGCATGGCGACGATGCTGTCGCCGCCGAGGGCGAAGAAGTCGTCGTCGACGCCGACCGCCTCGACCCCGAGCACCGTCGCGAACGCGGCGACCAGGGCCGCCTCGATGTCGTTCGCGGGATCGCGCCCGGCCGGGGCCCCTTCCTCGTCGCCGGCGGGCAACGCCGGGGCCGGCGGCACGCGGTCGGCACCCGCCGGGGCCGCGAAGGTGGCCGGCCAGCTCAGCGCCAACGCGCGCAGCGGTGCCGACGGGTCGGCGGTGACCGCGGCGAGCACGTCCCGCAGCCGCTCGGCGAGCCGGCTGGCGCTGGAACGGTCGAACAGGTCGTCGCTGTAGGCGACGCCGATGGTCAGGCCGCCGTCGGCCCCGGCCCGTTCGATGAAGTCGAAGGACAGGTCGAACTTGGCGCTGGTCCGTCGCACCGGTTCGAGACGGCCACTGACCGCGTCGAGGTCCAGCTCGTCGACGGCGTCGGACGCCGTCAGGTACACGACCATGACCTGGAACAGCGGATGGCGGGCCAGCAGCCGCGGCGGGTTGACCGCGTCCACCACCCGGTCGAACGGCAGGTCCTGATGGTCGAAGGCGGCGAGGTCGCTGTCGCGGACCCGCCCCAGCAGCTCGCCGAACGACGGGTCACCCGACAGGTCGGTCCGCAGGACCAGCGTGTTGAGGAAGAAGCCGACGAGGTCGTCGACGGTCTCGTCGACCCGGCCGGCGACCGGGCTGCCGAGGGGAACATCCTCCCCGGCGCCCAGTCGGTGCAGCAGCGTCGCGACGGCGGCCCGCAGCACCATGAACATGCTGACGTTGTGCGCCCGCCCGACGGCGCGCAGCGCGGCGAGCGCCCCGGCATCGATCGACGTCTCGACGATCCCGCCGGTGTGGCTCGGCTCGACCGGCCGCGGCCGGTCGGTCGGCAACGCCAGTTCGGCGGGCAGGCCGGCCAACGCCCGCCGCCAGAACTCCCGCGATCTGGCGGCCGGCGAGGACGGGTCGGACTCGTCGCCGAGCAGCTCCCGCTGCCACAGCGTGTAGTCGACGTACTGGACGGGCAGCGGCGCCCACTGCGGTGCACCGCCAGCGAGGCGCGCCCGGTAGGCGACCGACAGGTCGCGGGCCAGCGGAGCGTCGGACCCCTCGTCGGCCGCGATGTGGTGGATCAGGAACTGCGCGAGGTGCAGCTGCGGCGAGCACCGGACGACGCGCACCCGCATCGGTGGCTCGCGTTCGAGGTCGAACGGGTAGGCCGCCGCCTCGACCAGCAGGTCCGCCAGCTCCTGCCCGCCCGGTTCCGGTTGCGGTTGCGGTTCGGGCCGGGCACCNCCGGCCGCGGACGCCCACTCGACCACCTCGAACGGAATCGTCACCTCGGTCGGGTCGAGGATGCGCTNCACCGGCTCGCCGTCGACGGTCGGGAACATGGTCCGCAGCGCCTCGTGCCGGACCACCACGTCGTGCACCGCGGCGCGCAGGGCGGCCACGTCCAGCGGCCCGACCAGGCGCCAGGTGATGGGAATGTTGTAGGTCGGGCTGGGTCCCTCCACCTGCCCGACCACCCACAGGCGCCGCTGCGCGTACGACAGCGGCGGGTGCTGCGGACGCCGCCGACGGCGGACCGCCGCGCGGGCCGTGCCGGCGGAGTCCATCCGCCGGGCGAGCCGGGCCACCGTCGGATCCTCGAAGACCGTCCGCGGCGTGATCTCCACGCCGAACGCCGACCGGATGGCCGCGCACAGCCGCATGACGAGCAGGGAATGGCCGCCGAGGGCGAAGAAGTCGTCGTCGAGGCCGACCCGGTCGAGGCCGAGCACGGCCGCGAACCGCTCGCCGAGCAGCTCCTCCCGGGCGTCGCGGGGGCGCCGGCCGGCAACCGGCGCCGGGGCGGCCGGCTCGGGCAGCGCCGCCCGGTCCAGCTTGCCGTTCACCGTGCGGGGCAGCCCGTCCAGCGCGACGAACGCCTGCGGGACCATGTACGCCGGCAGCACCCGGGCCACGTGGGCCCGGGCCGACTCGACCGGCTCCGGCCCGACCCCAGCCCCGGCTCCGCTCCCGACCCCGGCCCCGGCTGCCGGATCGGGCACCAGGTAGGCGACGAGCTGGAGCGCGGGCGGGGCGTCCGGGCGGAAGACGACCGCGGCCGTGCCGACGCCGGGTGCCGCCGCCAGGGCCCGTTCGATCTCGCCGAGCTCGACCCGGAAGCCGCGCAGCTTGATCTGGTCGTCCGCGCGCCCGAGGAAGGTGAGTGCGCCGTCGGACCGGCGGCGGGCGAGGTCGCCGGTGCGGTACATCCGCTCCCCCGGCGCCCCGAACGGGTCGGCCACGAACCGGCCGGCGGTCAGGCCGAGGCGGCCGAGGTAGCCCCGGGCCAGCCCGGGACCGGACAGGTACAGCTCGCCGGCCACCCCGTCCGGGACCGGCGCCAGCGCGGCGTCCAGCAGGTAGGCCCGGGTGTTGGCGATCGGCGCGGCCCAGCCCGGGTCCGCGCTCGCGGCGGCGGCCGACGGGTCGGTGCCGGTCCCGGTGCTGTGCCAGCCGTAGGCGTCGACCGAGTACTCGGTGGGCCCGTACAGGTCGTGCGCCACCATCCCGGGGATCGCGCGCAGCCGCTCCCACAGCGGCGCCGGGGTGGCCTCGCCACCGACCAGCAGCACGCCCGGCCGGTGGCCGTCGGGGCGCAGGAACCCCTGGCTCAGCAGCTCCTGGAGGTAGGTCGGAGTCAGGTCGAGCACGTCGATGCGGGCCCGCTCGACGTACTCGACGAGCGCGGCCGCGTCCCGGGCGATCCGCTCGTCGACGACGTGGACCTCGTGTCCGGCCAGCAGCCACAGCAACGGCTCCCACGATCCGTCGAAGCTGAACGAGGCCGCGTGCAGGACCCGCTGCGGATCCCGGTCGGGGCCGGCGGCGCGCTCGGCCGGCGCGATGAGGTCGACCGCGTGCGAGGCGAACAGGTTGACCAGGCCCCGGTGGGTGCCGACGACCGCCTTCGGAACGCCGGTCGACCCCGAGGTGTAGATCACGCTGGCCGCACCGGCCGGGTCGGGCCGCGCGGCGGCCCGCTCGGCCCGACCGCCCAGGTCCGGGTCACCGAACACCGGATCGCCGAACGCCGGATCGCCGAGGGGCAGGACGGGGGCGGGGACGGCCGGCAGCCGGCCGGCGAAGGCCCGGGTGGTGAGGACGGCGGTCGGGGCCGCGTCGGCCAGCAGGAACGCGAGCCGGTCGACCGGCTGCTCGACGTCGATCGGCAGGTAGCTCGCGCCCGCCGCCAGCACACCGAAGATCGCCGGCACCATCAGCGCCCGGGGCAGGGCGAGCGCCACCACCGCCTCCGGGTCGCCGCCCAGCCGGGACAGGCGGCCCGCGATCCGGTCCACCTCCCCCGCGAGCTCGGCGAAGGTCGTCCGGCCGCCGGCGGTGACCAGCGCGGTCCGGTCGGGATGCGCGGCCACGGCCCGGGCGAGCAGGTCGGGCACGGTCGTCCCCGGCGCCGACAGCGCTCGCCGCGGGCCGGCGGCCGCGCGCAGGGCGGCCGCCCGCTCCTCGGCGTCGGAGATCTCCAGCCGGCTCACCGGTCCGTCGGGGTCGCGGACGATCCCGGCCAGCAGGCGGAGCAGCCGGTCGGCCAGCCGGGCACCGCCGGCCGGCTCGATGACGTCGGTGGCGAAGTCGACCAGCACGGTGATCTCGCCCCGCGCGGCCCGGTCGACGAACGTCACGTCCAGGTCGAACTTGGCCGCCCCGACCTCGGGGTCGATCCAGGTCACCGGGCCGCCGAACAGCTCCCGGTCGTCGCCGGCCAGGTGGTGGTAGCCGGCCATCACCTGGAACAGCGGGTTGACGCCCGGCGTCCGGCGTGGATTGATCGCCGCGACCACGTCCTCGAAGGGGAGGTCCTGGTGGTCGAAGGCGGCCAGGTCCGTCCCGCGGGTCCGGCCCAGCAGCTCCCGGAAGCTCGGGTCGCCGCCCAGGTCGGACCGGATCACCAGCGTGTTGACCAGGAAGCCGACCAGCCCCTCCAGCGCGGCGTCGGTCCGCCCGGAGATCGGCACGCCGATCGGGATGTCGTCGCCGGAGCCCAGCCGGTGCAGCAGGGCCGCGAGGGCCGCGTGGGCGAGCATCGACATGGAAGTCCCGGTCGCCGCGCACAGCGCCCGCAGCCCGGTCGCGACCGCTTCGGGCAGGACCCGGACCGCCCGCCCCGAGGCGCCGTCGCGGACGGCCGGGCGCGGCCGGTCCAGCGGCAGCGCGATCTCCTCCGGCAGTCCCCGCAGGGCGTCCAGCCAGAAGGCGCGCTGGCGGGCGGCCATGCCGCCCTCGTCGGCCGGGTCGCCGAGCAGGGCCCGCTGCCAGAGCGTGTAGTCGGCGTACTGCACCGGCAACGGCGCCCACGCGGGCGCGCGCCCGGCCCGTCGGGCGGCGTAGGCCGCGTCCAGGTCGAGCAGGAACGGCCGGTCCGACCACTCGTCGGTCGCGATGTGGTGCAGGACGACGACCAGAACGTCGTCGTCGGGGCCGCGCAGCACGGTCAGCCGCAGCGGCGCCTCGGCGGCCAGGTCGAACGGGTGGGCGGCCAGCCGGGTGATCCGGCCGGTCACCTCGCCCGGGGCACACTCGACGACGTCGACGGCGGGGGTCGCGGCCGCGGGGTCGAGGATCCGCTGGTAGGGCTGGCCGTCGACGGCGGCGACGACGACCGTCCGCAGGGCCTCGTGCCGCCCGAGCAGGTCGGTGACGGCGGCGCGCAGCGCGTCGACGTCGAGGCGGGCGCCGACGCGCAGAACGATCGGGTAGTTGTAGGCGTCGTTCCCGCCGGACAACGCCTCGACGAGCCACAGCCGACGCTGCGCCGGGGAGAGCGGGATCCGTTCGGGTCGCTGGCCCGCGACCAGCGCCGGGCGCCCCGCGGTCGGCGCGGCGGTGGACGCGGCGGCGACGCGGTCGGCCAGTCGGGCCGCCAGCGCCTCCACCGTCGGTGCCTCGAACAGGTCGCGGATGGCCAGGTCGACCTCGAGCGCCCCCCGGGCCCGGCTGACCACGCGGGTCGCGAGCAGGGAATGGCCGCCCAGGGCGAAGAAGTCGTCCTCCGCCCCGGCCTCGGGCAGACCGAGAACGTCGGCGAACAGCTCGGCCAGGGTGCGCTCGAGCTCCGTGGCCGGTGCCCGGCCGGAGCTCGCCGCCACCGGCTCGGCCGGCGGCAGGGCGGCCACGTCAAGCTTGCCGTTGGCGTTGCGGGGGATCGCCGGCAGCGGCACGAACGCCGCCGGCACCAGGTAGTCGGGCAGCACCGCCGCAAGATCGGTGCGCAGGCGTGCAACCAGCGCCCCGGCGGCCCGGGCGGCCGTCGGGTCGTTCGTGGGCGCCGCCCGGTCGTCCGGGCGGACGTCACGGGCGCCGGGGACGCCGACGGGCAGGGCCGCGGCCCCCGAGCCGCGCACGAGCACGGCGTCGAGCAGCCCGGGGTCGTCTGGCCGCGCCGCGAGCGCCGCTTCGTAGCCGAGGGTGTCGGCCAGCGCGTAGACGTCCTCGGGCTCGACGGTGCCGCCCCCCGCCTCGGCCTCGCCGGCCGAGCCGCTGGCCGCGACCGCGGCAAGTTCGACGGCTGAGCTCGCGGCCAGGTCGACGGCTCTGCTCGCGGCGAGTTCGGCGGCGATGCGGGCGTCGGGGACGGCGGTCAGGGTCACCCGGGCCGGCCGGCGGGCGCCGATGATCGCGGCGAGCCCGTCGAGGCCGCCTACATCTGCCCCCCAGCTCAGGCGGAGGTCGGCGCCGGCGCCGGTCGGGGTCGGGCGGTCCGCCGCCGCGCGGCGCAGCACGACGTCGTAGCGGTGCCGGGTGAGTTCGTTGCGGTGGCGGCCACGCTTGACCCGCACGCACGCCTCGGCGCCGGCGTCGGCGGCCAGCGCGTGGAAGAACGCGGGCGCGACGACGAGCTCCTTCTCCAGCAGCAGGCGCCGGTCGACGGCCGCCGCGAGCCGGGCCGGATCCGCGCCGGCGCCGGAGCGGGCGAGCTCGAGCGCGGCGTGGAACGCGCGCAGCCGGCCCAGGTCACGGACGTCGCCGACGAGCAGCGATCCACCCGGGGCCAGCAGGTCGAGCGCGCCGAGCAGCACCGTGCGCAGGTAGTCGGCGCTCGGGAAGTACTGGATGACCGAGTTGATGATGATCGTGTCGAAGTAGCCGGTGGGCAGCCCGTCAGTGCGGTGGGCCGGCTGCTGGCGCAGTTCGACCCGGCCGAAACGGGCGGGGTCGGCGGCGATCTCCGCGCGCAGCTTCGCGATGACGGGGGCGGCGAAGTCCGTTCCCCAGTACGCCTCGCACTCCGGCGCGAGCGGGCCGAGCAGCAGGCCGGTGCCGAGGCCGATCTCCAGCACCCGCCGGGGCGCGAGCGCCCGGATCCGGTCGACGGTGGCCGCCCGCCACTCGCGCATGTCCGCCAGCGGGATCGGCTGCCCGTCGTAGCTGGAGTCCCACCCGGCGAAGTCCTCGACGGTCACGGCGGTGGGGATCCGCTCGTACTCGTCGCTGTAGAGCTGTCGCCACTCGCCGACCTGCTCGTCCTCGATGGCCGCCACCTCGGCGGCCGAGGGTCCCGCCGGCACGACGTAGGCGACGAGCCGCTTCGCGCCCGGCGTCACCGGGTCCGCCGCCGCGATGACGGCGGACTGGCTGACCGCCTCGTGCCCGTCGAGGGCGGCGGTGACCTCGCCGAGCTCGATCCGGTGGCCGCGGATCTTGACCTGGTCGTCGGTGCGGCCGAGGAAGTCGAGGTTGCCGTCGTCGGGCCGGCGGGTCACCAGGTCCCCGGTGCGGTACATCCGCCCGCCCGGCCGGGCCGGGTCGGCCACGAAGCGGGTCGCGGTCAGGCCGGGCTGGTCGAGGTAGCCGCGGGCGAGGCCGTCGCCGGAGATGTACAGCTCGCCGGCCACGCCGTCCGGGACCGGGCGCAGCCAGCGGTCGAGCACGTGGACCGCGGTGTTGCGGATCGGCCGCCCGACGGTCGGGGTCGGGCTGTCGGNCGTCGCGGCGCCGAGGGTGTTGATCGTGTATTCGGTCGGCCCGTACAGGTTGTAGCCGGCCGTCCCGTCGGTGGTCCGCAGCCGGGTCCAGAGGGAGTCGGGCACGGCCTCGCCGCCCAGCATGACCAGGGCCGGCCGGTGCCGGTGACCATCCCCCGGGTCGCCGTCGGTGCCGCCATCAGGGGCGCCGTCGGGATCGCCGTCGGGATCGGCGGCCGACTCGGTCCGCTCCAGCAGCCCGGCCTCGAACAGGTGGGCCGCGTAGGTCGGGGTGACGTTGACGACGTCGATCCGGTGGCGGTCGCAGTAGGCGACGAGCCCCTCGGCGTCGCGGCGCAGGTTCTCGTCGCAGATGTGCACCTGGTGGCCCTCGACGAGCCAGAGCAGCTCCTCCCACGACATGTCGAACGCGAACGAGACGGTGTGCGCGACGCGCAGGCGCCGGCCCCCGGTCGCCGCCACCGTCGGGGTGAAGATCTCGTCCCGGTGGTTGAGCCACATGTTCGTCAGCCCGCGGTAGGGCGTGACGACGCCCTTGGGCCGTCCGGTCGAGCCCGACGTGTAGATGATGTAGGCCGGGTGGTCGAGCCGGTCGGCGCGGTCGCGGGCGAAGGCGCCGAGCTCGGCGTCTGCCAGCGGACCGGCCGGGGTGGCGGCCAGCTCGGCGGCGATGGTGTCGGTGTCCAGCGCGAGCCAGGTCGGGCCATCGTGGGCGTCCGCCGCGCCGGGCACCTGCGCGCCGCCGGCCAGGTAGCGGCCGGTCGCCTGGCTCGTGACCAGCAGCGCGGCCCCGCCGTCGGCCACCATCTCCAGCAGGCGCGCCGGCGGATGGTCCAGTTCGAGCGGCAGGTACGCGGCGCCGGTGCGCAGCACGGCGAACAGCGCGACGACCATGTCGACCGTCCGCCCGAGCCCGAGTGCCACCACCGTCTCCGGGCCGGCGCCGTGCGCGATCAGCAGCCGCGCCAGGCGGTTCACCCGGTCGTCGAGGTCGCGGTAGGTCAGCCGCTGCTCGCCGAGGACCAGCGCGACCGACTCGCCGATCCGCGCGGCCCGCGCGGCGAGCAGGTCGGCGACGGTGTCCGTGCCGATCGGCAGCGGCGGGGACACCACCTGGTCCAGCCGGGCCCGCTCGGCCGGTAGCAGCGGGTCGAGGGAGCCCACCGGCGCGTCGAGGTGCGCGACCAGCGCGTCGACCATGGCCAGCAGGCGGGCGAACAGCCCCTCGGCCAGGCCCGGCGCGACGACGTCCGGGCGGTGCTCCAGGCGGACGGTGATCCGCGCGCCGGGGAACAGCACGAACGTCAGCGGATAGTGGGTGTGGTCGAGGCTGCTGCCGGCGACGATCCCGTGGCGGGCGCTGGTCTGGTCGTTCGCCACCTCGTCGATGAAGTTCTGCAGGACGTAGAGCGTGTCGAACAGCACCGGGTGCCCGCTGGCCCGCTGGATCTCGCCGAGCCCGAGGTACTCGTGGTCGAGCAGGTCGAGGCGGTCGGCGGCGACGCGCCGCAGCAGCTCCCCGACCGTCTCCCGCGGGTCGAGCCGGACCCGGACCGGGACGGTGTTCAGGAACAGGCCGACGACCTCGTCCATGCCGTCGAGCTCGGTCGGGCGGCCGGCGACGGTCGTGCCGAACACGACGTCGTCCGAGCCGGTCGTGGCCGCCAGCACCAGCGCCAGCGCGGCGTTGAAGATCGTGTTCAGGGTGACGCCGTGGGCGCGGGAGGCCGCCCGCAGCGCGCTGGCCGTGGCCTCGGGCAGCTCGGCGGTGATCCGCGCGGGGGCGACCGGCGGCAGACCCCGCGCGGCCGGCACCACCATCGTCGGGCCCTCGAGGCCGGCCAGCGCCGACCGCCAGGCCCGCTGCGCGGCGGCGGTGTCCCACGTGCGCAGCCAGCGCAGGTAGTCCCGGAAGGACCCGGCCGCCGCCGGGGCCACGTCCTCGCCGCCGGCGGCGTACAGCCCGAGCAGCCCCTCGACGACGAGCGCACCCGACCAGCCGTCCCACAGCAGCACCTGGCGATTGATCACCAGCCGGGACCGCGTCTCGGCCAGGTGGACGAGGATCAGCCGGAACAGCGGCGGGCGGGCGACGTCGAACGGGCGGGCCCGGTCCTCGGCGGCGATCCGCTCGGCCGTCTCCGACCGTTCGGGCTCGGCCAGTCCGGACAGGTCGATCTCCTCGACCGGGGCGGGCAGCTCGCGCGCGATGACCTGCGCCGGGCGGGACAGCCCGTCGCCGAGGAAGCCGGCGCGCAGGGTCGGGGTGCGGGCCATGAGGGTCGCNCAGGCCACGCGCAGCCGGTCGGCGTCGAGCCGGTGGTCGAAGTCCAGCGAGAACTGGGCGGTGTAGGCGTCGCTGGTCGCGTCGAGCGCCGAGTGGAAGTACAGGCCCTCCTGCAACGGCGAGAGCGGCCAGACGTCCTCGATCGGCGCCGGGAAGGTGCGCGCGATCCGGTCCACCTCGGCCGGTGGGAGCGCGATGAGCTCGGCCGGCTCGCCGGCCGCCGTGGGACCGGCGGCCCGCCCGAGCGAGGCCAGCTCCCGCAGCGCGTCGAGGTAGCCGTCGGCGATGCGGGCGGCCTCGTCCGCCGTCAGCACGGTCGTCAGGTAGGTGAGGGTCGCGCGCAGCACCGGCCCGTCGTCCGTCTCGACGCTGACCAGGTCGACGGTCAGCGGATAGCCGACGCCGAGACCGGGGTCGGGCTCGGCCGCGAGGGCGTCGAACTCCTCGGCCAGTCCCCAGTCAGCGTGGCGGTCGGCGCGGAAGCGACCGAGGTAGTTGAACAGCACCTGGGCCCGCCCGGCCCGGGCCAGCGTCGGGCCGGCCAGCGGGTTGGCGTAGCGGAGCAGGCCGAAGCCGATGCCGCGCTCGGGCGTGGCCCGCAGGCGGGCCGTCACGTCGGCCAGGGTCTCAGCGGCCAGGGTCTCGACAGCCAGGGTCCCGGCAGCCAGGGTCTCGACAGCCAGGGTCTCGACAGCCAGGGTCTCGACAGCCTGGGTCCCGGCGGTCGCGGTCCGCGCCGGGGCGAGCCGGACCGGCGCGATGCTGGTGAACCAGCCGACGGTGCGGGCGAGGTCCAGCCCGGGGGTGATCTCCTCGCGACCGTGGCGTTCGAGATCGACCAGCAGGTCGCCGTCGCCGTCGCCGGCCGCCGGGCGGGGGCGGATCGCCATGCGCAGGCCGGCCAGCAGGATGTCGGTGACCTCGGCGCCGGTTGCCGCGGGGACGTCGGTGAACAGGGCGGCCGTGGCCGTCGGCGGCAGCTCGACGACCAGCCGTCCGGTGTCGGCCACGATGCCCACAGCCGCCGGGCCGAGCGCGGGTTCGGCGGCCGGCGCGGCCGGGCCGAGCGGCTCGGTGAACGGCCGCGCCCCCGGGGCGAGCGCCTGCAGCCAGTGGGTCAGCTCGCCGAGGCGGGCCGGGGCGGCCGCGAGCTCGGTGATCACCTGGCTGAAGGCGCGCAGCGAGGTGCCGACCGGTTCGAGGACCGGCCGGCGGCCGGCGCGGACCGCCGCGTGGGCCGCCTCGAGGTCGGCCAGCAGGATCCGCCAGGACACGCCGTCCACGACGAGGTGGTGGGCCACCAGCACCAGCCGGCCCGGCGCCGTCGGGCCGGCATCGAGCCAGACCGCGCGCAGCACCGCCCCGGCGTCGGGGTCGAGGCGCCCGGCGGCGGAGCCGGAGGCGGCGGCGACCACCGCGCGCAGGGCGGTCGGGTCGAGCCCGGCGGCGTCGATGCGGGTCAGCAGGTCGGGGTCGGGGCCGGCCTGGCCGTCGCCGGGCGGATCGATCTGGAGCAGCCACACCCCGGGCGCGGGCCGCAGCAGCCGGGCCCGCAGGGCGTCGTGGTGCGCGACCAGCGCGCCGAGCGCGGCCCGCAGGTCCGCCTCGGTGGCGCCGGCCGGGGTCCGGACGAGGAAGGCCTGGTTGAACCGCCGGATCTCCCCGCCCCAGTCGGCGAGCCGGGCGACGATCGGCGGCGGGGTCAGCACCCCGGTCGCCGCCGGGTCCGGTCCGGTGGAGGTGGCGAGCGGCGACGGCGGGCCGGCCGGGGTTCCCGCGGACCCGGTGACCGGAGTCGCGGCGGCCTCGGCGGCTTCGGCAGGCGCGGCGGCTTCGGCAGGCGCGGCGGGCGCGGCGGTTTCGGCAGGCGCGGCGGGCGCGGCGGTTTCGGTCGCGGTCCGGCTGGCGACGAGCGCCGCCAGCGCGGCCGGCGTCCGCTGGACGAAGACCTCGCGCGGGGTGACCTCGACGCCCTCGCGGCGGGCCCGGTTGACCAGCTGGATCGCGATGATGCTGTCGCCGCCGAGGGCGAGGAAGTCGTCATCGACGCCGACCCGGTCGACGCCGAGCACGGCGGCGAACACTGTGCACAGCGTGCGCTCGGTGTCCGTGCCGCCCGACCGGGCCGAGGTCGCGGCGGTCAGGTCGGGAGCCGGCAGCGCGGCCCGGTCGAGCTTGCCGTTGCCGGTCAGCGGCAACGCGTCCAACGCGACGACCGCCGCCGGGACCATGAAATCGGGCAACGCCGCCGCGGCGCGGGCCCGCAGCGCCGGCCCGTCGACGCGCCGGCCCGCACGCGGTACGGCGTAGGCGATCAGCCGGCGCCGGCCGGCGTCGTCCTCCCGGGCGACGACGACGACCTGCTCCACCGCCGGGTCGGCGGCCAGGACCGCGGAGATCTCGCCCGGTTCGATCCGGAAGCCGCGGATCTTGACCTGGTCGTCGGCGCGGCCCAGGTACTCCAGCGAGCCGTCCGGGCCCAGCCGGGCCAGGTCGCCCGTGCGGTACATCCGGTCGCCGGGCTCGCCGTACGGGTCGGCCACGAACCGGGTGGCGCTCAGGCCGGTGCGGCCCAGGTAGCCTCGGGCGAGCTGGGCGCCACTGACGTAGATCTCCCCCGGCACGCCGGGCGGCACCGGCGTGAGGTGGCGGTCGAGCAGCCGCGCGCGCAGGCCGGCCAGCGGCTCGCCGATCACGCCTCGGCGCCCCGCGGCGGCAGCGGCCGCGGCGGCCCGGTCCAGCGGCAGGTACGTGACGTGCACCGTGGTCTCGGTGATCCCGTACATGTTGACCAGGGTCGGCGCGTCGTCCGGGTGCCGCTCGTACCAGCCGGCCAGCCGGCCAGGCTCGAGCGCCTCACCGCCGAAGATGACGAAACGCAGGCCGAGGTCGTGCCGGCCGGCGGCCTGGTCGGCCTCCACCAGCGCCGCGAACGCCGCCGGCGTCTGGTTGAGGACGGTCACCGACTCCCGCCGGAGCAGGTCGAGGAACTGCCCGGGGGAACGGGTGACGTCGTGGTCGACGACGACGAGCCGGCCGCCGTGCAGCAGCGGCCCCCACAGCTCCCACACCGAGAAGTCGAACGACACCGAGTGGAACATCGTCCNGACGTCGGTCTCGCCGAAGTGGAACAGCTCCCGGGTGTCGGCGAACAGCCGCACCACGTTGCGGTGCGGGATCAGCGCGCCCTTCGGCCGGCCGGTCGAGCCGGAGGTGTAGATGACATAGGCGAGGTTGTCCGGGCGGGCCCGCCCGGCCCCGTCCGGCGGGGTGGTCGGCGCCGCGGCCAGCGCCGCCACGACCAGCGGGTCGTCCAGTGCGATCAGGGGCACGCCGGCCCGAGCCGGCAGCGCCGCGCGGGTCTCGACGGTGGTCACCGCGCAGGCCGGCGCGGCGTCGCGCAGCATGAACGCGATCCGGTCGGCCGGGTAGGCCGGATCCACCGGCAGGTACGCGCCGCCGGCCTTGAGGACGGCCAGCAGGGTCACGACCAGGTCGGTCGAGCGGGGCAGCGCCACCGCCACGATCGACTCCGGCCCGACGCCCCGCTCCGCGAGCAGCCGAGCGAGTCGGTTGGACCGGGCGTCCAGCTCGGCGTAGGTGAGCTCGGCGTCGCGCCAGCGCAGCGCGACCGCGTCCGGGGTCCGGGCGGCCTGGGCCTCGAACAGCTCGGGCAGGGTGGCGTCGGCGCCCCATCCGGGCGTCGGCGGCGCTGGGAGGAGGGCGGCCCGGTTCCGCTCAGCCGCCGGCAGGGCGGCGACGGCGCCGATCGGCCGGTCGGGGTCGGCGGCGATCTCCTCGAGCAGCGCGAGCATCCGGTCGGCGAGGCCCGCGACCGTCGCGTCGTCGAGGACGCCGCGTAGGTAGCCGAAGGTGAGGCGCAACCCGTCGCCGGGGATCACCCGGATGGTGAGCGCGTAGTGGGTGGCGTCGTGCCCGTCGACCGACGCCAGGCGCGGGCCGTCCGGCGGGATCAGGGTGGNCGGCTCGAACGGGTAGGACTCGAGCACACCCACCGTGTCGAACAGGTCCCCGTGCCCGGCCACCGCCTGGATGTCGGCCAGGCCGAGGTGCTGGTGGGCGAACATGCGGCCCTGCGCCGCCTGGAGCTCGGCGATGAGCGCGGCGAACGTCCCCTGGGCGCTCACCCTGGCCCGGACCGGCACGGTGGTCACGAACAGTCCGATCATGGACTCGACCCCGGGCAGCGCCGGCGGCCGGCCGGCGGTCACCGCGCCGAGGACGACGTCCTCGCGGCCGACCGCCCGGGCGAGCAGGATCGCGTGGGCCGCCCGCAGGATGGAATTCAGGGTGAGCCCCCGCTCGCGCCCGAGCGCGGCCAGGTGGGCGGCCGTCTCGGGGCTGACCGCACGGTCGACGGCGGCCGGGATCGGCACCGTCCCGCTCGCCGACGCGGCTCGATGGCCGCCGCCGGCGGCCATCAGGGTCGGCCCCTCCAGGCCGGCCAGCTCGGCCCGCCAGGCCGCGCGGGCGGCGTCGGAGTCCTGGGCCCGCAGCCAGCGCAGGTAGTCCGAGTACGGGCGGGCGACGGGCAGCCGCGCCGCCGTGACCGGGTCGGCCACGGCGCCGGGATCGGCGACGGCCTCGGAGCCAGCCTCGGTGACGGCCTCGGTGACGGCCTCGGCGCTGGGCTCGGCGCTGGGCTCGGCGGCCAGCGCGAACAGCTCTCGCAGCGCCAGTGGCAGCGACCAGCCGTCCAGGACGACGTGGTGGGCGCAGACCGCGAGCCGGGCGCTGTCCGGGCCCGTGCGGACCCACAGGAACCGGATCAGCGGCGGCGCGGTGAGATCGAAACGCGCGGTGCGGTCGGCCGCGACCAGCCGCTCGGCCTCGGCCGCCCGCTCGGCGGCCGGCCAGGCGGAGAGGTCGACGATTGTCCATTCCGGTTCGGCCCGGTCCAGGATGGCCTGGGCCGGCACGGCGCCGTCGGCCAGGACGGCGGCGCGCAGGACGGCGTGCCGGGCGACGAGCTCCCGCGACGCCGCGCGCAGGCGCTCGGGGTCGAGTCCCTCCCCCGCGAGGTCCAGGACGAACTGGATGACGTAGACGTCCGGCGTGTCATCGCCGTCGACGAGGCGGTGGAACAGCAGCCCCGCCTGCGACGGGGACAGCGGCCAGACCTCGGTCAGCCCGGGCAGCCGCTCCCGCCAGCGCGCCAGGTCCGCCGCGTCGACCGACGCCAGATCCACCGCCGCCGCATCCACCGCCGCCGCATCCACCGCCGCCGCATCCACCGCCGCCGCATCCACCGCCGCCGCATCCACCGCCGCCGCATCCACTGCGGCCGCACGTACCGCCGCCGGATCCACCGGCGTCGAGGCGGCCGCCGCGGCGGCGAGGCCGGCGACGGTCGGGCTGTCGAACACGTCGGCCAGCGCGATCGTCACGCCGGCGGCGGCCGCCCGGGTGACCACGGCGAAGGCCAGGATGCTGTCGCCGCCGAGGTGGAAGAACGAGTCGTCGACGCCGATGCCCGGCTGCCCGAGCACCTCGGCGAACACGTCACGCAGGATCGTCTCGGCCCGGGTCGCCGGGGCCCGGCCGGGCCGGGCGGCGGCGGCGAAGTCCGGGGCGGGCAGCGCCCGGCGGTCGAGCTTGCCGGCGGGAGTGGTGGGCAGGGCGGGCAGCGTCACGAAGGCCGCCGGCACCATGGCCCCGGGCAGGACGCCCGCCGCGTGCGCCCGCAGCTCACCCGCGAGCGTCCGGTCGCCGGCCGGGCCCGCCGGATCCCCCGGGCCGGCGGATCCGGCGGCTGCCGGAACGATGTAGGCGACCAGCGCCGGCCCGGCCGGCCCGTCCGCGCGGACGACGACGGCACAGCGCCCGACGCCCGGGTGACCCTCGAGCACCGCCTCGATCTCACCGGGTTCGATCCGGACGCCGCGGACCTTGACCTGGTCGTCGGAACGGCCGGCGACGACCAGCTCGCCGGTGGCGGTCCAGCGCGCCAGGTCGCCGGTGCGGTATATCCGCTCGCCGGCGTCGAAGGGGCTGGCGACGTACCGGGACGCGGTCAGCGCCGGCCGGTGCAGGTAACCGTGGGCGACGCAGTCGCCGGCGAGGTAAAGCTCGCCGGCGACCCCGGGCGGCACCGGCATGAGCGCGCCGTCCAGCACGTAGGCGCGGGTGTTGCGCAGCGGCCGGCCGACCGCCAGCCGTTCCCCGGCGGTCGCGGCGGCGCGCACCGGGCTCGTCGTCACCCAGACCGTCGTCTCCGTCGGCCCGTACAGGTTGGTGAGGCTCTCCGCGCGGGTGAGCAGCTCCCGGGCGAGGTCGGGCGGTAGCGGCTCGCCGCCGCACAGGGCGCGCACCGCAGGGTAGGGCCCCGGGTCCGCGTTGAGGATGGAACGCCAGCGCGACGGGGTCGCCTGCGCCAGCGTGACCGCTCCCCCGCGCAGCAACCCGGCCAGCGCCGACGGATCGCGGCCCTGGTCGCCCTCGGCAAGGTGGATCGAGGCGCCGACGGTCAGCGGCGCGAGCAGCTCGACGGTGCTCGGGTCGAAGGCCAGCGTCGTCGCGGCGAGCAGCCGGTCCGCCGAGGTGATGCCGACGGTCTCGACGATCGACGCCAGGAAGTTCGTCAGCGCTCGGTGGCCGACGACGACGCCCTTGGGCCGCCCGGTCGAACCCGACGTGTAGATCACGTACACCGGGTTGTCCGGATCGACGGCCGGCGGCCAGGCTTCGGCCGAAGCCGCCGGCCCGGATCGGGGCTCGGATCGGGGCTCGGATCCGGGTTCGCGTTCGGGTTCGCGTTCGGGTCCGTCGATCAGCAGCAGGCCGGTGCCGGGCGCGAGCGGGAGCCGCGCGGCGAGCGCGCGCGTGGTCACCACGACCGCCGGGGACGCGTCCTCGATCATGAAACCGATCCGGTCGGCCGGATAGTCGGGGTCGAGGGGCAGGTAGGCGGCGCCGGCACGANCGGTGCCGGCCAGTGCCACGACCAGGTCGGCCGAGTGGGGCAGCGCGACGGCGACGACAGCCCCCCGCCCGACGCCACGGCCGGCCAGCACCCGCGCGAAGGCGTCGGCCCGCGCGGCGAGGTCGCCGTAGGTCACCATCCCTGCCGCGGTCACCAGCGCCGTACGGTCCGGGACACGCTCGGCCTGGGCGGCGAACAGCGCCGTCCACGACTCGGCCGGGCTGGGCCCGGCGGTGTCGTTCCAGGCGGTCAGGACGCGCTCGCGTTCCGTGCCGGCGAGCAGGTCGACGGCGCCGATCGGGGTGTCGGGGCGGACCAGCCCCGCGGCCAGCAGCCGTTCCAGGCGCGGGCCGACGGTCCGCGCGAACGACGGTGAGACCACGCCGTCCTGGTAGGTCGTCTCCAGTTCGAGCGCGTCGCGGCCGCCGCCGTCACCGAGCTCGGCGACGACCGTCAGCGGGAACTGCGCGGTGCCGTTGTGCGCCGGACGCCGTTCGCCGCGCAGGTCCCGGCCGCGCAGCGCGGCGGCGGCCGGGGTGCGGACGGCGAACATCGTCGTGAACAGGCTGGAGACACCGTCGGCGCGGTCCGGGTTGAGGTCGCGGACGACGTCGGCCAGGTCGACGTCGGCGTGGGCGAACGCGCCCCGACACACCTCGCGGGCGCGGTCGAGCAGGTCGGTGAACGTGTCGGCCGGTCCGACCGCGAGCCGCAGGCAGACGGTGTTGCCGAAGTAGCCGAGCACGCCGGCGGTCTCGGCGCGGTCGCGGTTGACCACCGGCGAGCCGATGGTGATGTCGGTCGCGCCAGTGATCCGGTGCAGCAGGGCACCGTAGGCGGCGAGCAGCACCATGAACGGCGTCGCGCCGTGCCGCGCGGCGAACGCCCGGACCTGGCCGGCCAGCTCGGCGGATGCCTGGTGGACGGTCTGCCGGCCGGCGTCGGGCTCGCCGCCGTCACCGGACCTGTCGCCGTCGCCGTTCGAGGTGCCGTCGCCGTTCGAGGTGCCGTCGCCGTTCGAGGTGCCGTCGGCGGCGGGAGCGGGCAGGCGCACCGGTTCGGGCAGCGGGGTCAGCCGCTGTCGCCAGTAGGCCAGCTCGTCCGGGGTGGGACCGGCCGCGTCCGGCGCGACGGCGTCGAGGAACTGCACGCCGATGCCGGCGCCGGGCTGGTCGTCGGCGCCGCTGTCCCGACGGTCGTAGGTGGCGAGCAGGTCGCCGAAGAAGACGTCCCAGCAGGCGTCGTCCCAGGCGATGTGGTGGGCGGCGAGCGCGAGCGTGTGCCGGTCCGGGCCGTGGCTCAGCACCGTCACCCGCAGCGGCGATTCAGCGGTGAGGTCGAAAGGCCGGCGCGCGGCGCGCACCGCGATCTGGCGGGCGCGCGGCTCGCGGTCCTCGTCAGGTTCGGCAGACAGGTCCACGCTGAGCCAGGCCGGCGTGACGTCGTCGCGGACGACCTGTTCGAGCCCGCCGTCCGCGGTGACCCGGTAGGTGGTGCGCAGGACCTCGTGGCGGCGGGCGACGGCGAGCAGCGCGCCGCGCAGCGCGCTGACGTCCAGCGGTCCGGTCAGCTCGAACGCCGCCGAGATCGTGTAGGCGGCGCTGTCGGGTCGCAGCCGTTGCAGGAACCACATCCGCCGCTGGCCCGGGGTGACCGGGTAGCCCACACCGGGGGTCCGCGCCAGGCGTCGGACGCCGCCGGCCGTCGGCTCGCGCGTCAGGCGCTCCGCCGCCAACCGGCGGCGGAGCAGCTCACGCTTGCGCTGCGCGGAGTCGGGACTGGCCACGGTGCACGTCCTTCCGGTGGTGCGGCTTCGGTGGTGCGGCTTCGAGACGGCGTCTGGATCCGCAGGACCGCGGAGGCACGCGCGAGGGGGCGCTAGCCGAGGCGGCGGCGCAGCTCGCGCTTGTCGATCTTGCCGACGGGGGTGAGGGGGAGCTCGTCGACGACCGTGAGCAGGTCGGGAAGCATGAACCGGGCGAGGCCCCGCTCGCGCAGGTGCGCCTTGAGGGCGCGCAACGTCACCGCCGCGCCGGGCGCTGTGACGATCACCGCGCGGACGCTCTCGCCGACCTGCTCGTCCGCCGCCGCGACGACGGCGGCCTGGGCGACCGCGGGGTGGGTGAGCAGGTGCTCCTCGAGCTCGGTGGCGGAGACGTTCTCCCCGCCCCGGTTGATCACGTCCTTGATCCGCCCCTCGACGACGAGGTTGCCACTCGCTGTGAGCCGAACCAGGTCACCGGTGCGGTAGAAGCCGTCCGGGCTGAACGCGGTCGCGTTGTGCTCGGCGGCCNGGTAGTAGCCCCGCACCGTGTAAGGGCCGCGGGTCCACAGCTCGCCGACGGTTCCCGCGGCGACGTCCGCCCCGTCACGGTCGACGATGCGGATCTCGTCCGCCGCCGCGAGCGGCCGGCCCTGGGTGGTGCAGGCGATCTCGTCGCCGTCGTCGAGGCGGGTGAAGTTCAGCAGGCCCTCGGCCATGCCGAACACCTGCTGGACGGTGGCGCCGAGGGTCGGCCGGATGCGCCGGGCCAGCTCGGCGTCCAGCCGGGCGCCGCCGACCTGGAGCAGGCGCAGGCTCACGGTGTCGGGCCGCTCCCACGCGGCAGCGGTCACCCAGAGGCGGGCGAGCGCCGGCACCAGCGCGGTGACCGTCACCCGCTCGCGGGCGATGAGCTCGAAGACGGTCTCCGGGCTGGGCGAGGGCGCCAGGACCACCGTCGCGCCGACGCCGAGCGCCCCGAGGACGCCCGGGCACGCCAGCGGGAAGTTGTGGGCGGCCGGCAGCGCAACCAGGTAGACGTCCTCGCCGGTCAGCCCACACAGCCCGGCGCTGGCCGAGGCGTTGTAGGCGTAGTCCCAGTGGGTACGCGGGATCAGCTTGGGCTTTCCGGTCGTGCCGCCCGAGATGAGCAACAGCGCGACGCCGGCCGGGTCGGGGGGCGCCGCCGGCCCCACGGGTCGGCCCGCGCGGGCGGCGGCGCCCGCGGCCGCGAGCGCGTCGATCCCGGGGAACGGACCGGCGTCGCCGGCCACCAGCACATGGCGCACCGCCGGGACCGCCGCCACGATCTCCCGAGCGAGCGCGCGGTGGTCGAAACCCTCGTGCTTGTCGGGGATCGCGTAGGCCACCGCGCCGGACAGTCGGGCGAGATGCTCGATCTCGACGCGGCGGTGGGCGGGCAGCGCCAGCACTGGGATCGCCCCCAGCCGCAGCAGCGCGAACAGCAACGTCACGAACTCGATCCGGTTCGGCAGGTGGATCAGGACGCGGTCGCCGGCGGCGAGGCCGAGCCCGGCGAGCCCGGCCGCCAGATCGTCGACGGCCCGATCGAGCTCGGCGTAGGAGAGCCGGACTGGCTGGGTGGGCGGCCCGGCGACGAGGGCGGTCGCCGGACCGAACCGCCGGGCCCAGTCCCGCGGCCGTTCGCCGAGCGGCTCGCCCTGCCAGTAGCCCTCGGCGGCGTACCGGCGCCCGAACTCGGCCGGCCAGGGCACCCAGCCGTCCACCGCGGTCGGCGAGGCCGGGCCGGTCAGCGACCGGCGGATCATCGCTCGGCCCCGATGGTGCCGGCGCCGTCGCCCACGAGGCCGGCGCCGGCGCCCAGCCGCACCGCGATCTCGTCGTCGGACAGACCAGCGATCTCCCAGGCGATCGACGCGACGCGGTCGAGACGCCCGGGTGCGATCTCGGCGGCGCGCATGCGCTGCGCCAACGAGGCCACCGTCGGCGCGCCGAACAGCATGCGGACCGACACCTCACCGGTGTCAAGCTCGTCGCGCAGGCGGGTGACGACGCGGGTGGCCAGCACCGAGTCGCCGCCGAGCGCGAAGAACTCGTCGGTCACCCCGAACGCGTCGCCGCCCAGCACCTCCCGCCAGACCAGCATGATCATCTTTTCCAGGTCGGAACGCGGCGGGGAGGACTGCGGCCGGGGGCCGCAGTCCTCCCGCTCCAGCAGCTCGGCGGCCGCCCTACGGTCGACCTTCCCGTTGGCGCTGAGCGGGAGTTCCGGCACCGCGACGACACGGTCGGGCACCATGTGCGGCGGCAGCAGGCCGCGCAGGCCCGCGCGGACCGCCGCCGGACCGTCCGCCGGATCGGCTCCCGGATCGCCGACGACGAGCGCCCCGAGCGGGGCCGGCCGGCCGGCCCCGCCGCCGATCAGCGCGACCACGCCGGCCCGCACGCCCGGCAGGGCCAGCAGCGCGGCCTCGACCTCGCCCAGCTCGACCCGGAAGCCGCGGATCTTGACTTGCTGGTCGCGACGGCCCAGGAACTCGACGGTGCCGTCGGGCAGGTAGCGGGCCAGGTCCCCGGTGCGGTACCAGCGGGCGCCCGCGTGGGTGACGAACCGGTCGGCCGTGCGCTCGGGGTCGCCGAGGTAGCCGCGGGCGACCCCGGCGCCGCCGATCCACAGCTCGCCGGCGACGTGATCGGGGCAGTCCCGGCCGAGAGCGTCGACGACCCGCAGCGCGACGTTGCGCAGCGGCGTGCCGTAGGGCACCGAACGCCACTGCGCCGGCACCGGACCGCCCCCGACGATCTCGCACACGGTGGAATGGATCGCGGTCTCGGTCGTGCCGCCGAGGCCCAGGAACCGGCAGCCGGGGACGGCCGCGGCGAGCCGGGCCGGCAGGTCGACGCCGACCCGGTCCCCGCCGAGCAGCACCGCCCGCAGGCTGTCCCCGAGCTCGCCCGCCCCGCCGGCCACGGTGAGGATCAGGTCGAGCACGGCCGGGACGCAGTTGAGGATCGTGACCCGGTGCTCGGCGACGAGTTCGGCCCAGCGGGCGGCCTCGCGCCGGGAGTCCTCGTCGACCAGCACCACGGCGCCGCCGACGGACAGCGGCGCGAACAGGTCGAAGACCGACAGGTCGAAGTCGAGGGCGGAGACGGCCAGCGTCCGGTCGTCCGGGCCGAGTCCGAGCCGCTCGGTCAGGTCGTCGAGGGTGTTCATCGCCGCCCGGTGACCGACCTCGACGCCCTTCGGCTGGCCGGTGGAACCGGAGGTGAACAGCACGTAGGCGGGTTCGCCCAGCCGGGCCGGGTCGTCCGCCGCGGCGAGGACGAGGCGGTCGGACGCCGTCTCGGCGGGCTCGCCGGGAGTGCCGTCCAGGCCGAGCGGGGTCACCCCGTCGGGCCACCGCGTGCGGGCCGGCGAAGTGATCACGATGCTGAAGCCGGCGGTCGCCGCGATCCGAGCGACCCGCGCGGGCGGCTGTTCCACCCCGACCGGTACGTAGGCGGCGCCCGCCGCCAGCACGCCCAGGACGGCGACGACCTGCGCCGGCCCCTTGGGCAGGCTGACGGCGACCAGGTCGCCGGGCCGCACGCCGCGGGCGGCGAGCCTGCCCGCGACCGCCCGGGCCCGCGCGGCGAGCTCGCCGTAGGACAGCGAGCCGGCCGGCTCGCCCGTCGCCCCCCACACCAGCGCCGGCGCGCCGGGCCTGCGCTCGGCCAGCGCGAAGAACCCCTCGTGGAGCAGGCGGGTGGACGCCGGCCCCGCGACGGCGCCGACGCGGTCGCGCACCGCGCGCACCGACTCGTCGAGCAGCCCGTCGACGGGCCGGTCCCAGACCGAGCCGTCCCCCGCCTCGCCGGCCGACCTGGTGCCGGCCGAACTGGTGCCGGCCGAACTGGTGCCGGCCGAACTGGTGCCGGCCTCGAGCGGCCTGGGGGTGGCCAGGTCATGCACCAGTCGTTCGAAGGCGGCGAACATCGCGTCGACCACACCGGGCGCGAAGATGTCCTCGCGGACGTCCCAGTTGACCAGCAGGCCCCCGTCGAGCTCGGTGATCTGGGCGTCGAGCAGGACCTGCGGCCCCTGCGAGATGATCCACGCCGGGTCGCCGAACTCGCGGCGCACGGCGGGGTCGAACAGTTCACCGAGGCCCAGGGCGCTGGTGAACACGACCGGGGCCAGCACCCGCTCGCCGCGCGCCCGGCCCGCCTCGCGCAGGATCTCGACGCCGGAGAAGCCGGCGTGGGCGGCGTCGGCGTGCAGCCGGGTCTGGACCCGGCGGGCCCGCTCGACGAACGGGACCCGGTCGGTGAGGTCGATCTCCAGCAGCACCGAGCTGGTGAAGTCGCCCACCACCCGGTCGACGTCGGGGTGCACCTGCTCGCGGTCGAACAACGGGACGTTCAGCAGGAACCGGGGCTGGGTGCTCCAGCCGCCGAGCACCTCGGCGAACGCGGTCGCCACGGCCATCGCCGGGGTGAGGCCGCGGCGGTGGGCCGCCTGCCCCAGCGCGACGCGGGCCTGCTCGGGCAGCCGGAAGTGCCGCCGGGACACCCGCGGCTCGGCCGTGGCGCCGACGGCGGCCAGCGGCGACGCGAGCGCGAGTTCGGGCGGCCCGGGCAGGCTGGGCAGGCGGTCACGCCAGGCGCGCCGGGACCGTTCGGCCTGCGCCTGCCGGCCCGCGGTGTGCTCGGCCCGGTACCGCCGGTAGGTGTATGCCGGCGCGGACGCCACCTCGTCCGGGCGGCCGTAGAGGTTCGCCAGGTCGGCCAGCAGGACGCGGTAGCTGACGGCGTCCGCGGCGACCATGTCGACGTCGAGGTGGAACCGGGTCGCGCCGCCCGGGCGCAGGCTGAGCGCGGTCGCGAAGACCTCCCCGCGTTCGATGTCGAGCATCTCGTGGGACAGCGTGTCGCGCACGGCCGCAAGCCGGGCCGCGGCGACGTCCTCGTCGAGGTCGCGCAGGTCGTGCACGGTCAGCCCGCGCCAGCCCGACCGCTCCTCGACGACCTGGCCGCCGTTGTCGGTGATCCGGGTCCGCAACGCCTCGTGCCGGGAGATGAGCCGTTCGATCGCGGCGGCCAGCCGGTCCGGCTCGACGCCCCGCCCGTCGAACTCGCTGTAGAGGTGGGCGGCGACGCCGCCGAGCGGCTGCCCTGGATCGCGGCCAACCCAGTAGGCGTGCTGCATGAGCGCCAACGGGAACTCCCCGCCGTCCGCCGCGGGCGGATCCGGCCTCGCCGCGGCCGGCTGCGGCGGCCCGTCACCGGCGGCGCCGCCCTCGGCGGCCGGCGCGGCGGCCGAGAGCCGGCCGGCCAGCAGCTTGAACCACGCGTCGAGGGTCGGGTTCTCGGCGAGCTCGGCGAAGTTGACCTCCAGGCCGGCCCGCCGCCAGGCGCCGACCGCCTGGATCAGCGCGATCGACTCCAGTCCGCGTTCGAACAGGTTGTCCTCGTCGCCGACGTCGGCCGGGTCCTCCTCCAGCAGGCCGGCGACCGTGCGCCGCAGCGCCTCCCGGTCCGGTCCGGCCGCCGGCGCCGCCACCAGAAAACGGCTGACGCTGCGCAGTTTCTCGCGGGTCTCCTCCAGCTCCCGCTCGGGGCGCGACGCGCCGACGACGCCCGCCCCCGCGCGCAGCCAGGTCCGCCCGTCGCGCTGGAAGGCCGTGCGCAGGACGAGGGCGGCGTCGAGCGAGCCGTCCGCGGCGACACTGATCACGGCGCCGCTGTAGAGGCCGCGCGGCTGCGGCTCGGCCCGCCTGATCACGGCGAGGGCGGCTGCCTTCGGGACGCCGGTGGCCGTGATGGACGGGAAGACGGCGGCCAACGCGTCCCAGCCGTCGCGGCCGGGCGCCAGCCGGCCGCTGACGCGCGAGGCCAGGTGCTGGACGCTGCCCCGTTCGAGCACGGCCATGAACTCGTCGACGACCAGCGTCCCCGGCTGGCACACCCGCCGCAGCTCCTCCTGGGCCACCTGCACCGACACCGCGTGCTCGTAGATCTCCTTGGGGTCGGTGCGCAGCGCCTCCCGGCGGGCCCGGTCGGCCTCGCCGCCGTCGACCCGCCCGCCGTCGAAGGCCGCGGTGCCGGCCAGCGGCTGGGTGGAGACCTGGCCGCTCGCTGCGACCTCGACGACGGTCTCCGGGCTGAACCCGGCCGCGCGCACGCCGCCGAGGTCGAGCAGGAAGGACCGGGCGGGGGTGTTGCCCCGCCGACCCCGCTCGTACGTCGCGATGAGGTCGATCTCGCCGTCGACCGGGATGACCCGGGAGAGGATCACCTTGCGCAGCCGGCCGGCCCGGATGTCCTCGACGGCGCGGGCGACGCCCTGCCGGTAGTCGTCGGCGCCGTGCTCGAGGTCGGCCAGCGGGCTCAGCCGCGCCGCCTCGTCGGCGGCGGCACCCGTGCTGGCGGCGGCGCCGGTGCCGGTGAGGGCGCCGGTGCCGGTGAGGGCAGGCGCGGTGGCCAGCGCCTCGGCCAGGAGGTCCAGGTCGGCCGGGTCGGCGGCGCGCAGGGTCGCCCCCGCCGCCGTCAGCCGCGCCTCTCGGGCCGGAATGATCAGGTGGACCAGCGACTCGGCCGACTGCGGGCCGGGCAGGCCCGCGATCCGGGAACCGAGCTCGAAACCGGCCCAGCCGCACGCCCGCCAGTCCACCACCGGGACGCTCGCCAGCACGCCGGCCAGGGCCCGCAGCGGCGCGGCGCCGACCGGCTCGACGCGCCAGCCGCCGCCGAACCGGTAGCGGATCTCGTCCCACGACAGAACGATCTCGGCCAGGGCACCCGAGCCGAAGCACCACTCGCCGTCGCGCTCGTAGACGGTGTACGGCGCCTCGGCGCCGCGCCCGAGGCGGGCCGCCGCCGCGAGCGGGTCGCCGGTGAGGCGCACCGTCCGCTCGTGGTAGACCAGCGGCGCTGTCACCGGGACACGCCGGATTCGGCTCCGTCGCGGTGTTCCCGCCCGGCCTCGGCGGACTGGTCGGACCCTCGGTCGGCGGGCTGGTCGGCCGCCATCCGGGCGACCAGGCTGGCCGGGCGCAGGTCGGTCCAGGTGGCCTCGACGTACTCCAGGCAGGCCGTCCGGCTGGCGGCGTCGTGCACCGTCCGCCAGCCCGCCGGAACCGGCGCGAAGGTCGGCCAGAGCGAGTGCTGGCCCTCGGCGTTGACCAGGACGTAGAAGCTTCCGTTTTCGTCATCGAACGGGTTCGTCGACATGCGGTTCCCGTCTCCTCGGGTCTGCGGCCTGAGATGGTGTCTAAGGTTAGGTTTACCTAAATTACTGGGGCGCGTCCAGCCTTATCAGGCAAAAACCCCAGCTCGTACGTGCAAACGACCCGCGGGGGGTTACCTCAGGCGGCCGGCCTCGACGCGGACGGTCCGCGGCAACCGGGCGATGGTGGCCGGGCGGTGCGCGATCACGACCAGCGTCCGGCCCGACCGGAGCCGATCGACGGCGGTCTCCAGCCGGCCGGCCACCTCCGGGTCGAGGTCGGCGGTGGCCTCGTCGAGCAGCAGCACCGGCGGGTCGACCAGCGCGGCCCGCAGTAGCCCGACGATCTGCCGTTCGCCGGCGGACAGTCGCTCGCCGCGCGTCCCCAGGTCGGCGTCGAGCCCGCCGGGCAGCCGGGCGACCCACTCGGTCAGGCCGAGCAGCTCGACCGCCCGCGCCATCGCCGCCCGGTCCGGCGTTCCCGGGGCGAGCGCCAGGTTCTCGGCCAGCGTGCCGGTGATGATGTGCACCTGCTGCGGGATGAGGACGATGCGCGCCCGGACCTGCTCCGGCGACGCGGTCCGCAGATCGATCCCGCCGTAGCTCACCGAGCCCGTATCCGGCTCGTAGAGCCCGGTGAGGAGCTTGGCCAGCGTGGTCTTGCCGGATCCGGTGACGCCTACCAGGCTCGCCCGGTCGCCGGCCGGGAAGGCGACCGAGACGTCGCGCACCACGTCCGCCCCCGGCGCGTAGGCGTAGCGGAGGCGCTCGGCGACCAGGTCGCCCCGCGGCGGCAGGTCGGGAGCCGGCGACGAAGCCGGCGGCGGGTCGGCCGGCGGCAGCGCGTCCAGCAGGTCGACCAGCCGGGCGAGGCCGACCCGGGCGAGCTGGGCCTGGCCGGCGAGCCCCGACAGGGTGAGCATGCTCTCGAACAGGTTGCGCGTGGCGAGCACGAACACGACGACGGTGCCGACGCTGAGCTGCCCCGCCCGCACCAGCCAGACGCTGAGCAGCAGCAGCGCCGCCGTGGCCAGCCCTTCGAGCAGCCCGAACAGCTCCAACCGGCTCTGGACGGCGACGGCCCGGTCGTTCGCCGCCAGCAGTTCGTCGTTGTCGGCCCGGAACCGCCGGACCCACTCGTCCGGCCGCCCCGGCGCGACCAGCGCCTCCTGGGCGGTGAGCGACTCGGTGAAGGTCGCGGTCATCGCCGCGTCCGCCGCCGCCTGCCGGCCGAACGTCTCCGGGGAGGCCCGGTTGAACCAGGCCAGCACGGCGATCGCGATCGGCAGGAACAGGGCGATGAGCAGCAGTGACAGCAGCCACGAGTACACCAGCAGCATCACCGTCGTCAGTCCGATGGTGAGGGTGACGCCGAGCAGGTTGGGGAGCTGGTCGCGCAGGAACAGCGTCAGGTCCGCGATCTCGCCGGTCGAGCGGCGTAGCAGGTCGCCGGTGCGGTGGGCCTCGATGAAGCGCAGCGGGGCGCGGGCGAGGCGTTCGACGACGAGGTCACGCAGACCGCGGATCGTCCGTTCGCCGGCGTCGGAGAGCAGGATCTCCGACCAGCGCAGCATGACCAGGCGGGCCAGGACCACCGCGGTCAGCAGGGCGACAGCCCACCACAGCCGGGATCGGTCGCCGGCGGTCACCNCGTCGACGCCCCACCCGATGGCCGCGGCGACGGCCACCACCGCGGCCGTGCTGGCGACGCTGGCCAGCAACGCGACGGTCATGATCACACGATGCGGGCGCAGGTAGGGCCAGAAGCGCCGGAACACCCCCGCCGTCGACGGTTCCTCGGCCAGCATCCGGACCTCAGCCACTGACGCCTCCCACCCCGACGATGTGATCATCTCCGGTGCCCTCGGCCGGGTCCGCGGCCGCGCCGGCAGGCCCGGCGGCCCCGTCCTGGGCGGTCGGCGTGCCGTCCGTCCCGAGCCGGATCACCCGGTCGGCGACGGCGAGCACGGACGGGCGGTGCGAGATCACCACGAGCGCGACCTCGGGCGCCCACGCCCGCAGCCGGGCGAGGATGGTGGCCTCGGTCGCGGCATCCACCGCCGCGGTGACATCGTCGAGGATCAGCACGCCCGGCCGGCCGATCAGGCCACGGGCCAGGGCGAGGCGCTGGCCCTGACCGCCGGACACCGTCGCGCCGCGCTCCCCCAGCGCCGTGTCGAACCCGTCGGGCAGGCTGGCCACGAACTCGTCGACCGCGGCGACCTCGCAGGCCGCGCGCAGCGCCGAGAACTCGACCGCCCGACCGACGCGAAGGTTGTCCGCGACCGTCCCGGCCAGGATCAGCGGCCGCTGCGGCACCAGGCCGATCCGGCCGGCCAGCTCGACCCGGGTGACCCGCCGCAGGTCGACCCCGCCGAGGCTGACCACGCCCGTGGCCGGGTCCTCCAGCCGGCACAGCACGCGGGCGAGGGTGGTCTTGCCGCTGCCGGTCGGGCCGGTCACCGCGACGAACTCGCCGGGAGCGACGTGCAGGTCGACCGGACCGAGCACCCGGCGCCCGGCGCGGACGGCCGTCACGCCCCGGGCCACCAACGCACCGCCCGCCGGTGGGGTCTCGGCGTCCACCGGGTCGTCGTCGCTGACCGGCGTGTCGAGGATCTCGGCGATCCGGGCGGCCGCGACACGGGCCTGGCCACGCGAGGAGAGCAGATCCACCGCGATCGTGACGGCCAGCGTCAGGGTGGTCATCCACGAGGTGAAGGCGACCAGGCCGCCGACGGTGAGGTCGCCGTGCAGGGCGGCCGTCCCCCCGCTGGCCAGGCCCGCCGCGATCGCGAGGCGGGGGACGGCCGGCGGGACGGCGGTCCAGGACGCGGAGACGCGCGCGGTGGCCATCGTGTGGTCGGTGAGGGCGGCGCTGCGGTCGTGATGGCGGCGCACCAGCGCCGACTCGCCGCCCAGGCCACGCACCGCCGCGCTGGCCGACAGCAGGTCGTCCACCGCGTCGGCCCGGGCGCCGAACGCCTCCGACAGGCCCGTGTTGGCCGCGTCGAACCGGCCGGGGAAGTACGCGTTCGCCAGCGCCACCAGCGGGATCGTCACGACCCCGATGACCAGCAGCAACGGGTCGAGCAGGGCGAACGCGGGCAGCACGACGACGACCGTGACCACGATCCGGACCCAGATGGCCAGGCTCTGCACCCACAGCCGAACCAGGTCGACGTCGCGGGTGGCCCGCATCGCCAGATCACCGTGGCCGTAGCGGGCGAGGGCGGGCCGGTCGAAGGCCGCCACCCGCGCGACGATCGACGCGCGCAGCCCGTGGGCGACGCGGGCGGCGGCCCGGCCCGACCACCACAGGCCGCCGATGCCACCCAGCATGAACGCCACGGCGACCAGCAGCGTGGGGANGACCCAGGTGACCGTGCCGTGCACCGAGCGCGCGGTGATGCCGCGGTCGAGTGCGCGCTGGACGCACCAGGGCAGGGCGAGCATCGCCGCCTGCTGGACCACCGTGGCCAACGCGCCGAGGATCAGCTCGCCCCGTAGCCCGCGCAGCCGCGTCCACAGCAGCCGGCTGCCGGTCGAGCCGTTCACGCGCACCGCCCTTGACTGGATCGGGCCCGCGTCGTCCGACCACACCGCCCGGGCTGGTGGGCCACGGGTCGGGGCGACGGGCTGAAGGCCCGCAGCCCGTGTGATCGGCGACGGCGGGCGGTGACCGTCCACCCGACATATTAGGTATAGCTAACCTAAGTACCTGCGCAACGTCAACCTCTTCGCGGGCGTCCCGTCCAGCCGGACCGACGCGCCGACCGCGCCCGTCACGCCCGTCACGCCCGTCACGCCCGCCGCCGAAGCAGCAGGGCGGCGAGATACACCCC
Source organism: Frankia sp. CpI1-P (assembly GCF_001421075.1). Classification (NCBI taxonomy): domain Bacteria; kingdom Bacillati; phylum Actinomycetota; class Actinomycetes; order Frankiales; family Frankiaceae; genus Frankia; species Frankia sp. CpI1-P. Next base: position 41,513 of record NZ_LJJX01000045.1, read on the forward strand.
ACCGACGGCACCGGTGGCCACGCCGACCGGCAGTTGGACGGGGGCGAACAGGCGTTGGGCCGCGAGGTCGCCGACCGCGACCAGCGCGGCTCCCGCGAGCGCGGTCGATACCAGCGGCGGCGCCGGCGCGGCGGTGAGCCGGCGAGCCAGCGGCGGCGCGGTGAGCGCGACGAACCCGACCGGCCCGGCGGCGGCCGTCGCCGTGGCGGCCAGCGCCGCTCCCACCGCGAGCAGCAGGAGCCGGCTGCGCTCGACGTCCACGCCGAGCGTCTGGGCGGTCTCCCGGCCCATCTCCAGGTAGGCCAGCCGCCGGCCGTGGAACAGGGCGACGGGCATCAGGATCACCAGGGCGAGGGCCAGCGGCCAGGCCTGGTCCCACCCCCGACTGTTCAGGCTGCCGATCAGCCACACCTGGGCGGCCACCGCGGCGGCCAGTGTCGCCCGGGTGATCAGGTAGGAGTTGACCGAGATGAGCAGCGCGCCGACCGCGATCCCGATCAGGATCAGGCGCGGTCCGGCCAGCCCGTGGCGGCGGGACAGCGCGTAGACCAGCGCGCCGGTGAGCAGGCCGCCGGNCACCGCGCCGAGCGACGCCTCCGCCGCGTTTCCGCGCAGCACCAGCAGGACGACGAGCGCCCCGGTGGCCGAGCCGGTGGTGAATCCGAGGATGTCCGGGCTGCCGAGCAGGTTGTTCGACACGCTCTGGAAGATCGATCCGCTCAGCGCCAGCGCGGCGCCCACCAGCAAGCCGGTCACCAGGCGGGGCAGCCGCAGGGAGTTGACGACGAAGTCCGTCCCGCCGTCGGCGTGCCCGAGCAGGGCGCGGAGCACATCCCCGACCGGGATCGGGTAGTCGCCCGTGGTCAACGCCACCAGCCCGGCGGCCACGATCACCACGCCGAGCCCGACGCTGACCGCGACGGCCCGCGGCGAGATCCGCACGGACACGGCATCGCCGCCGAACCGCCGGACCCGCTGGCGGCCCGACGGCCAGCGCGGCTCGCCGGCCGGCGCGAAGCCGCCGAGCGCGGGGCCCGTCACGGTTGGGCCAGGCGGGCTCGGCGGCACAACGCGATGAAGACCGGCGCGCCGACGAAGGCGGCGACGACCCCGACCCGCAGTTCCCCCGGGGCGATGATCACCCGCCCGACCAGGTCCGCCCCGATCAGCAGGATCGCGGCGAGTACGCCGGAGTACGGCAGGACCCACCGGTGGTCCGGCCCGGCGATCGCCCGCGCCGCGTGCGGGACGGCCAAGCCGACGAAGGTGATCGGACCAGCGGCGGCGGTCGCCGCCCCACACAGCAGGACCATGGCGAGCGCTCCTCTCGCCCGGGCCCGGTGTGGGTGGGCGCCCAGCGCGTGGGCGGACTGGTCACCGAGGGCGAGTGCGTTCAACGGGCGGGCGAGGCCGACCGCCAGCAGGATGCCGACCACGATGAACGGCCAGGTGGCCGCGAGGGCGGGGGCGCCCGGCGCGGACAGGGAGCCGACGTCCCAGAACCGCATCTGGTCGAACGTCGTGACGTCGAGCAGTTGGACGGCGTTGACGAACGCGCCGAGCAGGGCGGTCGCCGCCGCGCCCGCCACCACCAGGGTGGCCGGTGTCGCGGCACCGCGACCGGCCGAACCGATCGCGAAGACGGCTACCGAGGTGACCCCGGCACCGACGAAGGCGAACCACACGTAGCCGGCCGGNCTCGTCACACCGAACACCGAGATCCCCACGACGACAGCGGCGGAGGCCCCCATGTTGACGCCGAGCAGCCCCGGTTCGGCCAGGTCGTTGCGGGTCAGCGCCTGGGTGAGCGCGCCGGCCACCCCCAGCGCGGCGCCGACGGCCAGGCCGAGCAGGGTGCGAGGGATCCGCAGATCGTGCACGATGGTGGCGGCCGACGAGCCGTCGTCGTGCCACAGCACCCGCCAGACCACGGCGAACGGCAGATGGTTTGCGCCTACCCGCAGGCTGAGCAGGCACATCCCGGCCAGCGCGAGCACCGCCGCCGCCAGGCCCGCCAGGCGGACGCGCCCCGAGTGCCGGCCACGTGGGCCGATCCGGGCCGGCGGCGCCGTGGACGCCGTCACGGCGGCCGGGGTTAGCGCGAGCGGCCCNCCCTCCGCCACTATCTGCACTTCGCCACTATCCGCACTTCTCGCCCCACAATCTGTCGATGGTTAAGTCAGCCTAACTTTGGCTAGGCTAACTTTATTGAGCCGGACGCTAGCCCGGCAACGCCCGTCGCGTCCAGAGCCCCGCCCGCCATCCGCGCCGGGCGGCGATCACCAATCAACGTCATCGAAAGGTCGTCGATTCGGCGGCCCCGACCGCCAGGGCATCGCCGCGTCGGCGCCGGCAGACCGCTTGACACGTCACGGNGACCCTCGGAAGATAAGTTAGGTTTACTTAAAATTACTGAGCGCGCCAATTTTGCTACCGACAGTTAGTCGGTGCGCCCGGAGACCGGAGGATCGGCTGTGGCAAGACGTCCGGCGTCCGCAGACCTCGGCATTTGGGACATCGTCGGAGTCGGTTTTGGTCCTTCGAACCTGGCTCTGGCGATCGCNGCCAGGGAACACAACGCGACCGTGTCCCCCGCGGCAGCACTACGGGTGTCGTTTCTGGAGCAACAACCCCGCTTCGGTTGGCACCGCGGCATGCTCCTCGAAGGAGCCACCATGCAGGTCTGCTATCTCAAAGACCTGGTGACGCTGCGNAATCCGGTCAGCGACTTCGGCTATCTTTCCTTCCTGCACGAACGGAACCGACTGGTCGACTTCATCAACCACAAGACCATGTTCCCGCTGCGCCAGGAATTCCACGACTACCTGGAATGGGCCGCCCACCGGGTGGACGACATGGTCGAATACGACACCCGGGTGGTCGACCTACGGCCCGTGCTGGTGGGCGGTGAGATCGCGCTGATCGACGTCGTCAGCGTGCGCGGCGACACCGGCGAGACGATCGTCCGTCGGGCCCGCAACGTCGTCGTCGCCGTCGGGCTCGAACCGAGCCCGCCGCCCGGCATCGAGCTGGGCGAGCGAGTCTGGCACAATTACGACCTGCTGAACCGGGTGGCCGACATGCCCGCTGCGGTGCGCCAGCGGTTCGTCGTCGTGGGCGCGGGACAGAGCGCGGCCGAGGTCACCGAGTTCCTGCACACCCGATATCCGCAGGCGGAGGTGATGGCCGTCTTCGCCCGCTACGGATACAGCCCGGCGGACAACAGCGCGTTCGCGAACCAGATCTTCGACCCGGCCGCCGTCGATGACTTCTACGAGTCCCCGACCCCGGTGAAGGAGATGCTCAACGCCTATCACCGAAGCACGAACTACTCGGTGGTCGACATCGGCCTCATCGACGAGTTGTACCGCCGCGTCTACCAGGAGAAGGTGCACGGCCGGGAGCGGTTGCGCATCATGCGTGCCTCCCGGCTGGCGGACCTGCGCCGGCTCGACGACGGCGTCGCCGTCGACGTCGAGTTCATGCCGACCGGACAGCGCGAGACCATCGAGGCCGACGTCATCGTCTTCGCCACCGGATACCGATCCCGGGACACGCGGCGCATTCTCGGCACGATGGCCGAGCACTGCCTCGACGACGCCGCCGGCCGGCTGCTCATCGGCCGCGACTACCGCCTGATGACCGGGCCCGACTCCGGCGCCGACCTGTATGTGCTCGGCGCCACCGAGCATTCGCACGGAATCTCCTCGACGCTGCTGTCCAACATCGCGATCCGGGCCGGCGAACTGGTGCAGTCGGTGGCCGCGCGCAGCGCCGAGGCGCAGGCGGCCAGGACCGGAGCCGGAGCCGGGCGCAGCGGCGAGCTCGGCGAGCTGGCGTCGCGCTGATCGGAAAAGTCTCGCGGGTCGAAGCGGGCTCGTGCGGCGCGCGGTGACGAGCGCGTGCCGCACGAGCCCGGGTCGGGACGAGGGCGGATCAGCCGGTCGCGGTGACCTTGGTGAGGGTCGGCTTGAGCTGGTCGAGCTGCCACGGGATGTTGAGGATGGTCGGGTTGTTGACCGCGCCGGCGGTGAAGGCATCCACCTGCAGGACCCGGCCCGCCTTGACCGCCGGAATCTCGGTGAACAGCTTGTTGGCGTTCATCTCGGTCTTCAGTGCCGGGGTGGCGTACCCGATCAGCATGAAGTCGGCGTCCAGGGCGCCGAGCTTCTCCATGCTCAGCGAGCGGTCGACCACGCTGGTCGTCACACCGGGCGCGAGCTTCATGCCGAGCTCGCCGTAGAGCTGCACCGACACCGTCTTCGGGTCGTCGATGACCGCCAGACCGCCGGGCTCGTAGTAGAAGGAGTAGCTGAACGTCCTGCCGACCAGGCCGGGCAGGTCGCCCTTGACCCCCTGGATGATCTTTGTGGTTGCGGCGATCGCCTTCTGGATGTCGGCGTCCCGGCCGACGGCCTTGCCGACGATGGTGCTGTTCTCCTGCCAGGTCGCGATGCCGGCGTCGTCGGTATAGCCGACGGTCGGCGCGATCTTGGAGAGCCGGTCGTAGTAGTCGGCCAGGCTGTAGAAGTTCGTGGCCAGGATCAGGTCGGGGCGCAGCGCGGCGATCTGCTCGAGGTTGAGGTCGCCGCTGGTGTCNAGGGCGGCGCTCTTCGACAGGTCGATCTTCCCCGCAAGCCAGGGAAAGACGCCGTCAGGCTTGTACTCGTTCTTCCCGTACGCGATCGGTGTGAGGCCAAGCGTCGCCAGAGTGTCCTCTTCGTAGCTGAGTGCAATGACCCGCTTCGGCTGGGACTTGATGACCGTGGCGCCGAACTTGTTCTTCAGCGTCACCGGAAAGACACTCGTTGCCGCGCTCGCCGACGCGGCCGTCCCGCCGTCGTCGCCACCGCCGTCGTCGCCACCGCCGCCGCTGCCGCAGCCGGCCGCAACGACCAGCGCCGCGACGGCCATGAACACCGCAGCCAACAGCTTCAGTCTTTTTCGCACCAGCACAACTTTCTCGATTGTGGCGATCATCCGCGTGCCGCGGCGTGCCCGCATGGTCGGAAACAGCAGGCAGATTGCTTGCCCAGAATGTTAGGTATACCTAACCTAAGTTGACCGAACTCGTCAACCCATGGACAGGGCGACCAGGCTCCGTAGGCGGGCCCCGACGGCAGGACCACNGGGTCCGCCAGGTACCCATCCGCCTTCCCGCATCCGGTGGATTAGGTTAACCTTCCCTACCTAGTGCCCCGAGATCGGTTGGGAGGAGTGATCTAGTGCCGCGACCCGCCACGTCCCACTCGTCGAGGGGGGCTCCGGCCGCGCCGTGGGCCCACTCCACCTGATGGCGACCGGCAGCGCCGCGCTCGACCTGGCCGAGTTGCGACGTCCCGTCGGCGGTCGCATCACGCTGGCGGCCGCACTGCAGGCTCTGGCCACGGTGCTGGCGATCGCCCCGGCAGTCGCGCTGGTGGAGATCGCGCGCCGGCTGCTGAGCGGGCCGGGGCAGTCGGTGTGGCCGCTGGCCTGGCTCGCGGTCGGCCTGCTCGTGGCGCGCTTCGCGCTCTACGCCGCGGCAGGCCTGCTCAGTCATCTCGCCGACGCGGACCTCGCCTACCTGCTGCGTCGGCGCCTGACCGAGCAGGTGAGCGCGCTGCCGCTGAGCTGGTTCGCCGGCGGGGTCTCGGCCCGGATGCGCGCGACGGTGCAGGACGACGTGGCGACGCTGCATCACGCGGTGGCCCACGCTCGCGGCGACCTGGCTTCGGCGGTGGCCGGCCCGGCGGTGGTGGTCGGCTACCTCCTCTGGGTCGACTGGCCCTTGGCACTGGTCACGGTGGCGCTCGTCGCCGCGGCCCAGGCGATCCGCATGCGGCTCGCGGTCCGGGCGACCGATCAGGTCAGCCGGATCGCCGCGGCCAACAACGAGCTGACCGCGGCCGTGCTCGAGACAGTCCGGGGCATCAGCGTCGTCAAGGCGTTCGCCCGCGGCCGGGGCGCGCCCCGGTTCACCGCCGCCGCGGCCGAGTATGTCGATGCCGACGAGCAGGCCCAGCGCATCTTCCTGCGGCCCCGCGGGGTGGCCCGGGCGACGGTGGCCCCGGCGACCATCCTGTTCGCGGTCGCTGCCGTCAGCACCGGGCTGGTTGCCGCCGGGTGGAGCGATCCGGTGGACCTCGTGGCCTTCGCCCTCCTCGGGGTCGGGCTGTTCGACCAGATCACCCCGATCTACCTGGCCCAGGACCTGCGGGAACGCTCCCGGGACGCGGCGGTCCGCATCGGCGACCTGCTGCGCGAACCCCGCCAGCCCGTTCTCGAGCCCGCCCGCGCCCGCCCGGTGGGCACCCCACTGACGGTGGAACTCGACGACGTCCACTTCCGCTACCCGGACGGCCACGGTGTCCTGCGCGGCGTCAGCGCGACGCTCCGGCCGGGCACGGTGACGGCACTGGTCGGCCCGTCCGGGGCCGGGAAGTCGACGCTGGCGATGCTGCTGGCCCGCTTCGCCGACGTCACCGGTGGCGCCATCCGGCTGGGCGGGGTCGACCTGCGCGACATCGACCGGGACGAGCTGTACCGCAATGTCGCGTTCCTGCTGCAGGACGTCGTCCTGCTGCGCCGCTCGATCCGCGACAACATCGCCCTGGCCGTTCCCGAGGCGTCCGACGAGGCGGTGCGCGCCGCCGCCCGCGCGGCGGCCGTCGACGACCGCATCCTCGCACTGCCGCGCGGCTACGACTCGGTGGTCGGCGAGGACGCGCACCTCTCCGGCGGGGAGGCGCAGCGGGTCGCGATCGCCCGCACCCTGCTGGCCGGGACGCCGATCGTGCTCCTCGACGAGGCCACCGCGTTCGCCGACCCCGACTCGGAGGCCGCGATCCAGGACGCGCTGGCCGAGCTGGCCGCGGGCCGGACCCTGCTCGTGATCGCACATCGCCTGTACACGGTCACCGAGGCCGACCAGATCCTGGTCCTCGACGACGGCCGGCTGGTCGAGCACGGCCGCCATGACGAGCTGCTCGCCACCGACGGACGCTACGCCCGGCTCTGGCGGGCCCAGCAGGGCGGTCGGGCGTGACCGCGCACCTGCGCGGCCTCGTCCCGGCCGACCAGCACCGGCCGCTGGGCCGGTACCTGGCGGCCGTGACCGGCTACGCCGTCAGCGAGGGCGTCGCCTTCGGAGTGCTCGTCCCGCTGCTGACCGCCCTGATCGACGGCCACCCGGCCACTGCGGCCTGGTGGCTCATCCCGCTCACCGCCGCGGCGGCGGCCGGCTGGTGCGCGCACTACTACCTGGGATCGCGGGCGTTGCGGCTGTCCTCGGCCTGGCGGCGCGCGCTCTACGCACGACTCGGTGACAAGCTTCTGACCTTGCCGTTGGGCTGGTTCGACGGTCCGTCGGCCAGCCAGGTCCCACAGCTGATCATCGGGGACGTCGCACGGGTCGCCACCACCGTCTTCTTCGCCGAGGCCCTGATCGGCGCGGTCCTGACCCCGGTCACGATCGGGGTGTTCATGCTCGGCTTCGACTGGCGGCTGGGGCTCGCCGCGCTGCTCGCCGTCCCGATCGTGCTCGTCGCCGTCTCGATCGGCAGCCGCCTCACCGAACGCACCGAGGCGGCCAACCACGCCGCGACCGTCGAGGCCGGCAGCCGGCTGGTCGAGTTCGCCGGCGCCCAGCCGACGCTGCGGGCCACCGGCAGCACCGCCGCCGGCCGGGCCGCGCTGGACGAGGCGCTGGCCGCCCAGCACCGCGCCGCCCGGCGCGAGATCGTCGGCTCCCTGCCGGGCGAGTATCTCGGCGCGCTCGGTATCCAGCTCGCCTTCACGGCCCTGTTCCTCGCCGGCCTCGCGCTGGTCACGCACCATCACCTCAGCCCGACCCGGATGATCGTCCTCGTCGTGCTGGGCATCAGCCTGCTCCGCCCGCTTGACGCCCTGGTCGGCCTCAGCGCCGCGGTGCGTTCCGCGCAGGCCTCCGCCCAGCGGATCGACGAACTCCTGGCGGTCGAACCGCTCCCGGAACCCGTCACCGGCCGCCGGATCGACCAGGGCAGGATCGAGCTCACCGACGTCCACTTCGCCTATCCCGGCAGCCCCCACGGCCCGAGCCTCGAGGCGACGGATCCCGAGGAGGGGACGAGTCCCGAGGTGCTGAGCGGCCTGACGCTGACGATCCCGGCCGGGCGCACCACCGCGCTCGTCGGCCCCTCCGGCGGGGGGAAGACGACCGTCACCAAGCTGATCGCCCGCTTCCACGACGTCGGCTCCGGCTCGGTGCGCATCGGCGGGGTGGACGTCCGCGACCTCACCAGCCGCGACCTGCTCAACCACATCGCGCTCGTGTTCCAGGACGTCTACCTGCTCGACGGCACCGTCGAGGACAACATCCGCTTCGGCAACCCCGACGCGACCCCGGAGCAGGTCCGCGACGCGGCGTGCCGCGCGCGGGTTGACGCGATCGTCGCCCGGCTGCCGGACGGCTGGGCCAGNCGCGTCGGCGAGGGCGGCCGACTGCTGTCCGGCGGCGAACGCCAACGCGTCGCCATCGCCCGGGCCCTGTGCAAGGACGCGCCGATCGTGCTCCTCGACGAAGCCACGGCCTCCCTCGACACCGAGAACGAGACCGCCGTACACGCCGCCCTGGCCGAGCTCGCCGCCGACCGCACTGTCCTGATCATCGCGCACCGGCTGGACACGATCGTCCGAGCCGACCAGATCGCCGTCCTCGACGGCGGCCGGGTCGTCGAGTGCGGCCGGCACGACGAGCTGCTGGCCCGGGACGGCCGGTACGCCGCGTTCTGGCGTGAACGCGAACGCGCGCGCGGCTGGCGGTTGCGCCGCGANGATCAGGAGCCCGCCGCGCCGGTAAGTCCGTGAGGCGCTGGGAGTCGGTCGGTGGTCGAGGGTGGCGACACCGTCAGTGCCCGGCGGTCCACCTTCCCGCCGGCGGTGACGGGGAGCGTGTCGACCACGGTCACGGCACTCGGCACCATGTACCGGGGCAGCAGCTCGGCGCACCAGGCCAGCACCTCGTCGGCGAACGTCCCGCCCCCGGCCCGCTCGGCCTCGGCGACCACGGCCTCGGCGACCACGGCCTCGGCGACCACGGCCTCGGCGACGGCGACGGCGGGCACGACGAAGGCGAGCAGGCGGGGCGCGGCGACGTCTCGGGACAGCACGACCGCCGCCCGCCGTACCCGGGGGTGCTCGGCCAGCGCCGCCTCGACCTCCTCCAGCTCCAGCCGCATGCCGCGGATCTTCACCTGGTTGTCGGCNCGGCCCACGAACTCCAGCCAGCCGGCGCTGTTCCAGCGGGCGAGGTCACCGGTCCGGTACATCCGCGCGCCGTCACCGGCAAACGGGTTGGCGACGAAACGCGACGCGGTCAGCGCCCCGTTGTGCACGTAACCGCGGCCGAGCAGAAAACCGGCCACGTACAGCTCGCCGACCGCGCCGGAGGGCACGGGGGTCAGCGCGTCGTCGAGGACGTGGAGCTGGGTGTGCGGATTGGGTCGGNCGATCGAGGCGGCGAGACGCTCGGCGCTGTCCCGATAGATGACGTGCGAGACACCGATCGTCGTCTCGGCCGGGCCATACCCGTGGTAGAGCGCGGTGTCGACCTGAGCGCGGAAACGCGCGAAAAGCGCGGGGGTCAGCACCTCGCCACCGCACCACACATGCCGCAGCGAGCTGAGCGCGGGCGTCCCCTCCGCCGCCTCCAGCAGAATGTCCAGCATCGACGACACCAGGTAGACGAAGGTGACCCGCTCCCCCTCGATGAGCTTGAGCAGGTATCCCGGATCCAGCTCACCGTCCGGTTCCGCGACGACCACCCGGCCGCCGCAGACGAGCGGCAGCAGAATCTCGTTGATCGAGATGTCGAACGACAACGGCGCCTTGAACAGGGACGCATCGTCCGCGCCGAAGGCGAACAGATCCCTCACCTGCCAGCGCAGCCGTTCGGCTATCGCGTCGTGCCGGATCATCGCCCCCTTGGGGGTCCCGGTCGAGCCGGACGTGAAGATCACATATGCCAGCCCCGCGGGCAGGATCGGCAGGTCGAGCGGCTCGGACGATTCGGCGCCCCAGGCCCAGGCGCCCAGCTCGACCGGCACGGCCGACACCCCGTCCACCAGCCCGCCGGCCGGCGCCGGCGCCTCCGGGCCGGTCACGATCAGCCGGGCCCGCGCGTCGGCCAACACCCGCCGGCGACGCTGCTCGGGCCAGGCCGGCTCGACCGGAACGAACGCCCCGCCCGCGACCATGGCCGCCAGCACCGCGACGACCATCTCCGCGGATCGGATCAGCCGGATGCCGACAACGTCCTCCGGCCCGAGACCGCGGGCCCGCAACGCCCGGGCGAGCTGGAACACCCGGGCGCCGAGCTCGGCGTAGGTCAACCGCACTCCGGGGGCGACGAGAGCGGCCGCGTCCGGCGAGCGTCGCACCTGGGCGGTGAACAGATCGGCGACGGTCGTGGTCAGCGCGGGCAGGGTGCCGTCGTTGCAGCCTTCGAGCGTCGTCGGCGGCTCGGTCGAGCCGGCCGGCGGCACAGGTTCCTCAGAGCGCAGGCTCACAACCATTCCCATCTGTGCTCGGTGCACCGGGGCGGCGGTCCGATGCCGCGCGGAGCCACGGGTCGGGTGTGTCCCCGGGGCGGAACCCGTGCAGTCACCGATCACCGGCGGCCCGCGCCGATAAGGTAGGCACACGCGTAGATAAGGTTAGGTTTAGCTAAGACTTTGCCAGCTTGTAGTCAGTCGCGCCTCCTGTCAAGGGAACGCCCCTCGCCGACCAGCCCCGCGGCCGGCGCCGAGACCCCGCCGCGGCATGGCGAAGCCGTTCTTCCGCAGGCCGTTGGCGTAGACGCCGTGTTCGACCAGCGTCAGCTTCCGGGTGTCCTGGTCCGTGGTGCTGAACAGCCGCTTGCCCGCGCCGAGCAACAGCGGGAAGACGAGCGGGTGATAGCGGTCGATCAGGCCCGCGTCGAAGAGTCCGTGGTTCAGCGAGGCGCTGCCAGGGACGATGATCGGGCCACCCTCGGGGTGCCGGACGCGCCCCGCGACTCCGGCTCCACGACGGCCGTCAGGGTCTAGGTTGTTGATGTACCGACTCTCGCGGAACCCGCGAACCCACCGGTTCTGCGCCACGCCGGTGCGGGTCGCCGAACCGATCCGGTCCTAGGAGGCACCCATGAGCGACCAGCAGGTACGGATGATCGTCCTGTCGACGGACGATCTCGAGGAATCGATCAAGTTCTACACCGAGACCCTCGGCTTCCCGCTGAAGTTCCGCGACGGTGCCCACTACGCGGCTCTCGACGGCGGCTCCGTGACCATCGCCCTGGCCACCGCGGTCGATCATCCCATACCCGGCCAGGTCGTCGTGGGCATCAAGACCGACGACGTCGACGGCGCAGCCAAGGCGATCGAGGAGAACGGCGGCGCCATCGTGAAGGGCCCCTACGACGACGCTCACGAGCGCCGCGCCGTGGTGTACGACAACAAGGGCAACGGCCTGGTCTTCTACAAGTCGCTTCCGCGCTGACGCACCTTCGAACCGCTCCCCCGCTGGCCGGTCACCGGCCAGCGGGGGGCGGCTCAACCCACGCGTCCCGCGGCACGGCGGCGCCGAACCACCGAGGGAGCTGGTCGAGCAGATCCTGCTGATCGCCACCGACCCACGCCACATGGCCGTCCGGCCGCAGCAGCGCCGCGGGCACGTCCAGTTCCTCGCTGACGTCGACGACGTGGTCGACCCGATCTGCCCACCCCGCCGCCGAAAGCCGGCCGGTCTGGTCGAGCAGCAGTCCGCGGCCGCCGTGCATCAGCCCGTAGAGGCGACCCCGCTTCAGCCCGACATCCCGCAGCCGGCGGCCGACGAGCGGATGCTCGTCGCCGAAGTCGTAGCGGATCCCGATCGCAGTGATCTTTTCGATCAGATATCGATTCACCTCGTCGAAATCCATCAGTTCCGACACCAGCCGGCGCACTGATGCCGGACCCGGCTCGGGGGACAGCAGCACGGCCTGTGCGCGGGTGTTGTCCAGCACGTCGGCGGCGACCGGGTGCCGTTCGGTGTGGTAGCTGTCCAGCAGCCCCTCCGGGGCCCAGCCGCCGATCTCGGCGGCCAGTTTCCAGCCGAGGTTGAAGGCGTCCTGGATCCCGAGGTTGAGGCCCTGGCCGCCCATCGGCGGGTAGATGTGCGCCGCGTCGCCGGCCAGCAGCACCCGGCCGGTTCGATAGCTCTCGGCCTGCCGGGTGGCATCGCCGAAGCGGGAGAGCCAGCGCGGTGCGTGCGCGCCGAAGTCGGTGCCGGCGAACACCCGCACCCGCTGCCTGAACTCCTCGAGGGTCGGCGGGACCGAGCGGTTCTCGGCCACCCCCTCGGCGGGCACGATGATGCGGTACACCCCGTCGCCGATGGGAATGGCACCGAACCGCACATGGGTCCTGCGGACGTCGGCCACCACGGCGGCCAGCGTCTCCGGCGGCACGGTCACCTCCACCTCGCCCAGCAGCGTCTCGACCCTGGTCGGCTCGCCGGGGAAGCCGACGCCGAGCAGCTTGCGCACCGTGCTGCGTCCACCGTCGCAGCCGACGAGGTAGCGCGAGCGCAGCCGAGTGCCGTCGGCCAGCGCGGCGGTCACCTCGTGTTCGTCCTGGCTCAGTCCGACCAGTGCGGTGCCGCGCCGGATCTCGGCGCCGAGCTCGGTGGCGCGCTCGGTCAGCAGACGCTCGGTGCTGTTCTGCGGGATGCCGAGGATGTACGAATGTGCGGTGTCCAGCCGGTCCGGCCACGGCCTGGTGATGCCGGCGAAGAAACCGCCGACCGCGTACTGCTTGCCGAGCGCGAGGAACCGCTCCAGCAGACCGCGCTGGTCCAGCACCTCGATGCTGCGCACGTGCAGACCCAGCGCGCGGGCGTGCCCGGTCGGCGCCGCCTCGCTGTCCACCACGAGCGCGTGCACGCCGTGCAGCCGCAACTCGCCGGCCAGCATCAAACCGGTCGGTCCGCCGCCGACAATGATCACGTCAATCATGAACCGCCCATTCATTGAGATTGCATTTCGGCCAGCGGCTCCGCACGGTCCGGTCCGGTCGCGCACACACGCGAACACACGCACGTCGCGAATCCCTGAATTCCACAGGTTCTGGCTTCGCCGGCGATTCTGCAGCACGACCCGGGTCTTGCCGCAAGCCCCCCAGTGTGCTATACATTGAGAGTGACAGGAAGTCGCCATTCTTCCTGTGGAGGCGAGGCTTTGCACTATCCGGTCGAGGCGATCTCCCGGAGCTGCGCCAGAACATCCCTGGCGATCCGCTGGAACGGCGTCTGGTCCGGGTCCTCGACCCATTGCTCGAAGGCGACGTGCATGATGGTCGTGCCCGTGCGGGCGGCGAGGGCGGCGGTGGTGTCGCCGAGCCCCCGGGCGCGCAGCGCCCCTGCCATGGCGGCGGCCAGTGACGCGGCCTTGATCAGCTCGCGTTCCTGCAGCTCGTGACTGGAGGCGATGATCCGGTGCCGCGGGCCGGCGAACTCACGGACCTCTTCGAACCGGATGGCGGCGGCGTCCAGCGCCGCGCCGATCAGGCCGAGAGCCGAGGCGGACGCGGGGGCGGCCTCGATGGCGGCCACCATCTGCTGCTCCAGTAGCTCCGAGCCCCGAAACAGCACCTCACGCTTGTCCGTGAAGTACCGGAAGAACGTTCGCTTCGTCAGCCCNGCGCGTTCCGCGATCTCCGCGACGGTCGTCTCCTCGTACCCGCGCTCNCCGTAGAGGGCCAGGGCCGCCTCCTGTAGCCGCACCTGCGCATCCGGCTGCCATCTGCCCATGCGACCAGACTAGCGATGACACCTGGTGTCATGGCCATGTTAAGGTGATGGCACCAGGTGACATCAGCGTTCCGGGAGGGTTCCCATGCGTGTTTTCGTGACTGGCGCGTCCGGACACATCGGCTCGGCGGTCGTGCCCGAGCTGCTGCAGGCAGGCCATCAGGTCGTGGGGCTGGCGCGTTCGGACAGCTCGGCCGAGGCGCTCGCGGCCGCAGGCGCCGAGGTCCGGCGCGGCGACCTGGACGATCTCGACGGGCTGCGCGAGGCCGCCGGGGCGGCCGACGGCGTCATCCACCTCGCCTTCAAGCACGACCTGATGGGGTCCGGCGACTTCCCCGCCGCGATCGCCGCCGACTTCGCCGCCATCAAGGCGCTCGCCTCGGCCCTCGAAGGGACGGGCAAGCCGCTCGTCACCTCCTCCGGCACGCTCATGCTCACCCTCGCGGGCATCACCGGACGGCCGGGCACCGAGGCCGATTTCGCTCCCGGCGGTCCGCGGGTCGACGCCGAGAACTTCGTGATCGGGCTGGCCGAACGCGGCGTGCGGTCGTCGATCGTCCGGCTACCTCCGATCGTGCACAGCTCGCTCGATCACCACGGCTTCGCGCACATCCTGATCGGCGTCGCCCGGCAGGCCGGCGTGTCGGCGTACGTGGGGGACGGGGCCAACCGGTGGCCTTCGGTGCACACGCTCGACGCGGCGCGGGTGTACCTGCTGGCGCTGGAGGGCGCCCCGGCCGGGAGCCGGCTCCACGCGGTCGCCGACGAGGGCATCCCCTTCCGTGACATCGCGGCCGCCATCGGCCGCGGGACCGGCCTGCCCGTGACCAGCGTCTCCGCCTCGGACGCCGGCGAGCGCTTCTCCTTCCTCGGCGCGTTCGTGGGGGTGGACAACCCGACCTCCAGCGAGGTGACACGAAAGGTGCTCGGGTGGGAGCCGGCGCATCCGGGACTCATCGAGGACCTGGAGCAGGGCCACTACTTCGGGCAGGGCTGAGCGGATCCGTCGCGGGTGCAGGTTCGCTGTGCGGCGCTCGCTCTTCGCTGTGCGGCGCTCGCCACAGCCGAGCGGGATCGATCTTGACCGGGAAGGCCGAACCGACGTAGCGCCCGGGGCGCCGGCCGGAGGATCAGCGTCACCGGCGCGAGCCGCGGGCCGCCAGCTCCGCGAGCTCCCCCAGTTCGGCCAGCCACAGGTCCGCCAGCGTCTCCTGGCGGGGCACGCTCGCGCTCGCCGTGAACGTGACACGGGCATGCTCGCCGTAGCCGAACAGGCCCACGGAGAGGTGCTGGCGGCCGACGAAGAGCGGAGGCAGCCCGACCAGTCCGGTCACCGGCCGCCCCGCGACGGCCAACCGGCAGCGCAGGCTCCCCGGGTTGGAGGCGACGAGAGCGACCTCGCGGGTGCGCGCGCCCGAGCTTGCGACGTGGGCGAGGAAACGCTGCGAGGCACCGGGCGACAGCTCGGCGAGGGCGAGATGCCGGCGCTCGACCACGCCCAGGCCACCGCCCCGCTTCAACCGGCGCGTGAGCGCGGCGACGCGGACGAGCCGCCGGCCGGGATCCGGTTCGCCGCAGGGCAGGGCGAGGCGGACCCCGGTGGTGAAGTTGGACATCAGCTCCTGTTCGGCGCTGGTCCGGATGCTGATGGGCATCAGCGCGTGGATGGGCCGATGCGGCCGGCGCCATTCCGGCAGCGACCACTGCCGCAGCGCGCCGGCGAGGGCCGCGAGATAGACGTCGTTGATTGTGACCGCATGCCGTCGGGCGATCCGCCGCAGCGCGTCGAGTTCCGTCGTCACCCAGGTGTGGCGGGCCGGTCCGCGGGCCGGCCCACCCCAGGCCGCCAGGGCCCGGGTGGGTGCCAGCCCCCGCAGGTTGCGACCGGCGAGGCGCAGGTAGTCCCCCGTCCGGGGGACGGGAAACGCCGGCGGCAGGGCCAGGGCCGTCTCGTCCCCCTCACCGAACAGCAGGTGTAACGCCCGGTAGAGGGCCCCGCCGTCCTGGTGCACATGACTCGCCCGATAGAGCACCAGGGTGCCGGGGACGGAGTGCCCGCGCAGGAGGTGAAGCATCCACGGCGGTCGACCGAGGTCGACGGGCCGGGTGGCNAGCCGATCGATCGTGCGACGCAGGCCCTCGTCGCCCGACCCCTCCGGGACAGCGGTGACGACCACATGATCGTCCACGTTGACGTCGCCACGCGAGGCCCACCGGGGCGAGGCCTGCTCGGCCTTCGCCCCGCGGCCGTGGCTGTCCTGAGCAGGCGACGCGACGGACTGGAGTCGTTCGGTGAGACGTGGCGCCGCACGAAGCCGGTCCGCGACGTGCGCCCGCAGACCGGCGAGGTCCAGCGGCGGCCCGCCGACGTACAACAGCACACCGATGTCGAGGAACTCGCCGGGGAAACGGCGGGTGAAGGCCAGGAAGGCGTGATCGCCCATCGTCAGAGACCGATCGTGCACGGTGCCCTCCCCTTCCACGGTCGGGTATGCCTGGGAATCATCGCAGCAGCCCGAGTTCCCGCGCCGTGGCGGCGTCCGTATCTTCCCTGCGCCANCATCGATCGGACGGTCCGGCGAGGATCCGAAGCCGCCGCCCTGTCCCCGTCCCCGCGCGGGGACGGGGACAGGGCGGCTTGTCTGGTGTCCGCGGTGCCCGCGCGAGGCTAGTAGACCGTCGCCACTAATGTTTGGGGTATAGGTGGCGGAGTTTGGTGCGGGCGTCGGCGGTGGTGAAGTGCCAGTGNACTTGGCGCTGGTCGGTGTTGACGGCTGTCTGCCAGGCGGCGAGTTCGGTGTTGAGCACGTCGAGGTCGTCGATGCGGCGGTCGAGGCATTGGCGGGTCAGTGCGGCCAGTTCGATCTCGGCGATGTTGAGCCAGGAGCCGTGTTTGGGGGTGTGGTGGATCTCGAGGCGCCCGGCGAGAGCGAACGCGACGGCGGGGTCGAAGGCCTCGTAGAGCG
>NZ_LJJX01000046.1:0-49334 GCF_001421075.1 Frankia sp. CpI1-P
GACCTCGACCGCGCCGGCGGCGGTCATCACCTGCCGCGGCTGCGCGTGACCGTTACGGACCACCAGCCGACGGCCACGGGCGTCACGCTGGTCGGCGAGCTCGGCGATGTAGGCGTCGACCTCGGCTTCCAGGGCGGCGGCGAGCATCCGCCGGGCACCCTCCCGGACGATCTCATCGATCAGCGACGGGCTGCCCGCCGGACCATCGGCGGGCGTGTTCTCCTCGGGTACTACCGTGAGCACGGGCGTGCCTTCCCGACCGACGCGTCAACGTCGGCCTGACTGAGACCTCAACCTCGATCACCGGGAAGGTACGCCCTCCCCAGCCGATCCACAGGTCTCAACCATTGCTCGATGTCGGCCCCCTCCTCGGCCAGCCGTAACGCGTGCGAGCGGCCCTGGCCACGCGCGACCCCGGTGATGTAGGCGACCCTGCCGTCGAACTTACCCACGTCGCTACCTGCGCCTTCTCATCACGAGTGAACTGGACGTCGGCCCCGGCAGGCGGCTCGCATCAGGCCGGCGGGTACCCGATCGTCTTGATCTCCAGGAAGGACTCGAAGCCGGGGATGCCGTTCTCCCGGCCGAGACCGCTCTGCTTGTAGCCGCCGAACGGCGAGTCCAGGGCGAGCCAGTGGGCGTTGTCGATCGCGATCGCGACCGCGTCGTCGTCATCGTCGAACGGGAGCACCGTCACCACCGGGCCGAAGATCTCCTCCTGGGCGATGCGGGCATCGGGATCGACGTCGACGAACAGCGTCGGCTCGACGTAGAAACCGCGGTCGTGATGCGGCGAGCGGTTGCCGCCGCAGACGAGCTTCGTCGGTCGGTCCCGCGTCGGCGACGAGCTCGCCATCGATGATCAGCTGCGATTGGTCGATCATCGACCCTCCTGTCGTCGGGGGCGGTGATGATCCCGCATCTCCGTGACATTGGTAACAATCCCGGGGATTAATGTCAACCCGAGGGTCGATTAAATTGGAGTGGCAGGGAGCCCTAGGCCCCCTGCCAGCGGTACAGGTTCCCGGGACGGCCGCACCGGCCGTAGCGATGGGAGCGGATCGCCAGCCGATGGACGGCCAGATGCTCCAGGTAGCGGCGGGCCGTGGCGCGAGACACTCCGATCGCGGCGGCGATGTCCTCGGCGGAGGCCGGCACGGTCTTGGCCCGTAACTGGGCCACGACGGAGTCGAGGGTCGTGGCGGACACGCCCTTGGGCTGGTCCGCGACCGGGGTGGCCGGCGGCCGGAGCGCGGCCAGCGCGCGATCGACCTCCCCCTGGCTGAGATGACGTGGGGGAGTGGCCGCCATCTCGCGGTGCGCCGTCGCGAACCGGTGGAGACGGTCGCGCAGAGTCGCGGCGCTGAGCGGTTTCACCAGGTACTGGACGACCCCGTACGACAGCGCTGCCCGGACCGTCGCGAGGTCGCTGGCCGAGGTCACGGCGATGATGTCGAGCGCGGCGCCCCGGGAGCGCAGCGTGCGGCACACCTCCACGCCCGTCGTGTCGGGCAGGAGGAGATCGAGCAGTACGAGATGCGGACGACCGCGNGAGACGAAGTCCAGGGCCTCGGCGCCGCTGTGGACGATGCCGATGACGGCGAATCCGGGAATCTGATCGACATAGCTGCGCTGCTTCTCGGCCANCCGCGTGTCACCGTCGACGATCAGGGTGCGGATCGGCTCGTCAGGCATGCGTCGCGNCTCCGGACGGTCTGGTGGGCGAAACGGCAGGGGGTGGCATCGGGCTAATAGTCCGTCGGATTTTCCCGTCTCGAGTGGTGCGTATTTTCACAGAGTAAGCCCTGGAATGCATCCGCCGGTTGTCGGAAATGCGTCAAAGTTCGACCGACGATTGTGCGGAACCGGCGGTCGAAGTCCCGGTGTCGCGGCCGTGTCCGCACCCTCCATCCGCGGAGCACGGGCACCATGGTGCCGTGTCTGGAGAATATGAGCAGAACCGTGACACGAGGTCCGGTGCTGAGCAGTGTGGTCGCGAACATCGACACCACCGGGAAAGGTTTTCCCGCCCGGCGAGGAGGCCTAGATGACCGCGCCCGCTCCACCGGCCCCGCGGGTCCGCCGTCCGTGGTACCGCCAGTTGTACGTGTGGGTCCTCGCCGGTATCGCCGCGGGCATCGTCGTGGGTCAGCTCGCCCCGGATTTCGCGGTCCGCCTCCAGCCGCTGGGCACGACCTTCGTCGACGCCATCAAAATGGTCATCGCGCCCATCGTGTTCTGCACCGTCGTCGGTGGCATCGCGCAGGTCGACAACCTGCGCAAGGTGGGCCGCGTCGGCCTGAAGTCCATCGTCTACTTCGAGGCCGTCACCAGCCTCGCGCTCCTGCTCGGCCTGGTCGTGATGAACGTGTTCCGACCCGGCGACGGGGTGCACGCCAACCCTGCCGCCCTCGCCGTCAACGACACCGTCGGCGGCTACATCAAGCAGGGCAGGAGCGAGGGCTGGGGCCACTACCTGTCCGACATCGTGCCGGGCAGCGTGGTCGGCGCCTTCGCCGACGGCGACATCCTGCAGGTGCTGTTCTTCGCGGTGTTGTTNGGGATCGCCCTGAACCTCATCGGGTCCGCCGGCACCGGCATCGCGTCCGGGATCGAGCGGGTCGGTACCGCGATGTTCCAGGTGATGCGGATCATCATGTACGCGGCTCCCGTCGGCGCGTTCGGGGCCATGGCCTTCACCATCGGCAAGTACGGCGTCGACACCCTGACCAGCCTCGGCAAGCTCATCGGTATCTTCTATGGCACCTCGGTGTTCTTCGTCCTCGTCATTCTGGGCGCGATCGCNGCCGCCGTCGGCGTCAACATTCTGCGGCTGCTGCGCTACATCCGCGAGGAACTGTTGATCGTCCTGGGCACCTCCTCCTCGGAGCCGGTGCTTCCCCAGCTCATGCGCAAGCTCGAAGCGCTCGGCGCCCCCCGACAGGTCGTCGGGCTGACCGTGCCCACCGGATACTCGTTCAATCTCGACGGCACCTGCATCTACCTGACCCTCTCCGCCCTTTACCTCGCCCAGGCCGTCGACGCCGACCTGTCGATCGNCCAACAGCTCGCCATCGTCGGTGTGCTCCTGCTGACCTCGAAGGGCGCCGCGGGCGTCACCGGTTCCGGATTCATCGTCCTCGCCGCCACCCTCTCCACGGTCGACACGATTCCGGTGGCCGCCATCATGCTCATCTTCGGCATCGACAAATTCATGTCCGAATGCCGGGCACTGACGAACGTCTGCGGGAACACTCTCGCCACCCTCGTCGTGGCCCGCTGGGAAGGCGTCCTCGACACCGAACGCATGCGCCAGGTCCTCGCCCACGGCTCCACCGAACCGCCCGCCCTCGTCGAATCGCCCACCCTCGTCAAGGCACCTCGAGACGTTGCCGACCGTCCGGGGGCGGGCCACCCATCCGCCGACCCGGATGACGCGGAACTGACGGAGGCGGCCGCGATCCCCGTGCCCCTGACCAGGCAGGAACCCGGGAACTGAGGTAAGCCCGGAGCCCAGCTAGCGCTTGACGGCGACGCCGCCGTAGCCGGCGACCTGGACGTCGGTCAGGTCCGCCGCGCTGCCGTCGGGACGCCAGCGGTGCACGATCTGCACGCCGGGGTCGATCAGGTCCAGGCCGGCGAACAGCCCCTCGACCTCCGCACGGCTCCGTAGCTGCAGCGGGATGCCCTGCCGGTGGTAGGTGTCCATGAGCCGCGACGCGGCGGGGGGATCGAAGTCGGCGGACAGGTGGGTGAGGACGAGGTGGCTGCCGGGCGCCAGGGCATCGAGGAGCCGGCGCAGGATGCCGTGNGGATCGTCGGTGTCCGGGATGAACGGGAAGATCGAGATCAGGGACAGGGCGACCGGGCGGGACAGGTCGAGCGTCTCGCGCAGCTCCGGGGCGTCCAGAATGCGCTCGGTGTCGTGCAGGTCGGCGTCGATGTAGGCGGTCCGCCCCGCCGGGGTGCCGGTGAGCAGGGCCCGGGCGTGGGTCAGGACGATCGGGTCGTTGTCGGCGTAGACGACCCGGGCGTCGGGCGCGATGCTCTGCGCGGCCTCGTGCAGGTTCGGGCTGGTGGGGATGCCCGTACCGATGTCGAGGAACTGACGGATCCCGACCTCGCCGGCCAGGTACCGGGTCGCCCGAATCATGAACTCCCGGTTCTGGCGGGCGGCGATGCGCGCGTTCGGGAACACCGACAGGGCCTGCTCGGCGGCCTCCCGGTCGGCGGGGNAGTTGTCCTTCCCGCCCAGGTAGTAGTCGTACATCCGGGCCGAGTGCGGCTGGTCGGTCTTCAGCGCCACCGGGACGTGCTCGTCCGCGAGGGACTTCCACCACTGCCCGTCCGTCGTGGCCCGGTCCGTCGTGGCCCGGTCCGTCGGCTGCTCGCCAACCGGGTCGGGTAGATCCGCGCTCGACACCACAACCAGCCCCCTCACCTTTTGCGACGATCCCTCCCGAATGATCCTAATGGGCGTCTGTGCGCTGCGTGCCAACGTGGTGCGAAGGAGTGACCGTGTCCGCGAACGCGGTCGCCGCGGCCGCCGGTCACCGCAGCAGGACCGAGGGCGGACGAGCCGTTCGCGGTCGGGTCTGCGGTCGCCGCGGCGGCGACCCCGCGTTGGGACAGGGCGGCGCCGGTGAGGATCACCACCGTGCCGGCCGGCTCGTTCCACGTCAGGCTTTCGCCGAGGAGCAGGACCCCGGCCAGCGTCGACACGACGGGGACGACGTAGGTGACCGTCGCCGCGACCGTCGCGCCCGCGTCCCGGACGAGCCCGTACTGGAGCAGGAACGCCCCACCCGTGCCGAGGACGCCGAGAACCAGCACCGCGAGCAGCGATCGCGTGGGGAAGCGGGTCGGGAGGTCCGAGAAGGCGGCGGTAACGACCACGAGTTCCACAGCCCCGGCGGCAAGCTGACCGGTCGAGAGCGCCAGGCTCGAACACCCCGAACCGGTCAGGAAACGCCGCACGTACACCCAGCCGACGCCCATGCTCGTCGCCGCGGCCAGGGCCAGGGCCATTCCGGTGATGCTCTGTCCCGCCGTACCATCCCAGACGCCGAGCACGACCAGGACGCCGAGAAAGCCGATCAGCAGGCCGGCGAGTTGACGTCGGACGGGCCGCTCACCCGGGAGGGCGACGAGCGAGGCGAGCGTCGTGAACAGNGGCGTGGTCGCGTTGCAGATCCCGGTGAGTGCCGAGGGGATCCGCTGCGCGGCGAAGGCGAACAGGGCGAACGAGGCCGCGTTGAGGAACATCGCCGCCACCGCGAGGTGCGCCCACAGCCCGAGCCCGCGTGGCAGCCGGTCGCGTCTGAGCACGAGGGTGGCGGTGAGGGCGGCCGCCCCGAAGGCGACCCGGCCGAACGCGACCTGCAGGGCGGGAAATCCCTGCGTGCCTACCTTGACGAGGAGAAAGCTGAGTCCCCAGATCGTCGCCAGCAGTCCGAACCGCATCCGCCAGCCGACCCTGGGCAGTGCTCGGCCGGCGACGTGCGAGGACAAGGGCTTTTCGTCGGCCTGGCCACGACTCCCGGCGGCCGGGAGCGACGCCTGCGGGCTATGACGGAATGGTGGCGGCATCGGCCCATCATTGGCGCGCCCCGGCGGAGAGAACAAGGTAAACCTACTAATGAGCACCGCGTAGCATTGCTTATATGTTGAACCTGGAACGATTGCGGGTCCTGTGCCTGGTCGCCAGGTACGGATCGGTCGGCGCAGCCGCGGACATGCTTCATGTCACCACCTCGTCGGTTTCCCAGCAGATCGCGAAGCTGGAGCGGGAGACGGGCACTGACCTGCTGCTCCGCCACGGCAGGGGAGTCCGGCTCACAGCTGCGGCGACCCTGCTGGTGGACCACGNCGAGCGCATCCTGTCGATGATGAGCGAGGCGGAGGCGCACCTTCACGCGCAGCTCGGCAAGGTGGTCGGCACGCTGACTGTCGGCGCGTTCCCGACCGCGGCCCGCGGATTGTTGCCGGCCGCGCTGCGCCTGCTGGGAGAGGGGCATCCCAGCCTTGTTGTCCGGGTCGAGGAGATGGACTTCCAGAGTCCCCTCGTGCGGGTCGGTCGGGGTGAGCTGGACCTGGGCCTGGTGCAGGACTGGGAAAACGCACCGATGACCCTGCCGGACGGACTCCACCGCGCCACGCTCATGGCGGACGTCGCGGAGGTGGCGCTGCCCGCCGACCATCCGCTCGCCGGGCCCGGCCGGGACTGGATCGCCGTCGACGAGGTGCTCGGCGAGCGCTGGATCAGCCGGACCGTGGGTTCCACCTGCCACGACTGGCTTATCCACACGCTGCGGGCCCACGATGCCCAGCCCCGGATCGAGCACACTGTGATCGAGTACTCGACCCAGCTCGCGATGGTCGCCGCGGGCATGGGGCTTGCGATGGTGCCTCGGCTCGGTCAGGGTCCGGTGCCGGCCGGGGTCCGCGTGCTCCCGCTGCGCCCGGTCCTGGGCAGGAGCATCTACGCCGTCTGGCGCGCCGACAACGCGGGTCGCCCGGCGGTGCGGCACGCGGTCGCGGCGCTGCGGGCCGCGGCACAGTCCGCGTGACGGGTCTGGTGGCACCGGGAGGTGAACGGATCTTCCCGTACGACACCGTCTCTTCCTGGATAGCCGTGCCGACGGGGCAATACGGGCATAATGGGTTCTGGTAACTCGGTACGGTATTTTGCCGTACCTGGGTGTTGTCACCAGGTTCCGGGATCGTTACGCTTCCCCTGCGCCGNTTCGAGATGCGCCTTTTCGGGCAGCCGNCTGAATCACNGGGGTTCACTTTCTGCGTCGGTGCGATGGGCCGCCGACCGTTGTGGGCTGTCTCGCGGGACGGGCCCGGCTGGTTGTTCTGTTCTCTTTCGCCGGTCGGATTCTTGCATGGGCCGAGATGCGGCCGTGCGGACAGGAAAGGTGGAAAAATGTCCCTTTACCACACCGAAATCCAGTGGGGCGGTCCGGGCGCGGACTGGCACAAGGACAGCGATCTGCAGATCGTCATCAGCAACCGGAACGGCGTCGTGCCCCAGTCGGGCCGGCCCGCCACCGGGACCCAGGTGTCCTGGTCGGGCCCGCAGGGGAACGGAAGCGTGACCTTCTTCAACGACGGCGTCTCGTTCCAGGGCACGGCCCAGTTCCCGAACGAGGGCCCGGTGGGCTACCGCGGAACGGCCGCATCGTAGGCGGCTCCATGGTGTGACAGCCGGTCGCGGTACGTGTGACCGCGGCCGGTTGCACGCATGTCGTTGTGCCATCGGACCGGCGCTGCTGCCAAGACCGCGGCGCAGGCGCAGGTCACCGCGATCACCTGGGGCACGACCTGAAGACGTTAGGCGGGCGCCGGGTCGGCGTCGACCGCCGGACCCGACGGCCACAGCTCGATCGCCCGCTCCACGGCGCTGCGGATGAGCGTGCCGTCGACGGTCAGCGTGGACTCGGCCAGGCCCCGGGCCGCCAGCGAGGTCGTGAAGGTGACCGGACCGGGCGGCGGCAGCGGTCGCAGCCAGTAGCGCAGCCGGGTCCGGCCCGGGACGCTCGAGGAGCCGCCGAAGGTGAGCGTCGCAACGGGCGTCGGGCCGGTCGCGTCCGGGCCGAGACCCGGGGGCAGCTCGAGGGGCGAATCCGGGCCGGTCGTCTCGGTACCGTCGGCAAAACGTACCCGCAGGGGCACCCGCACCGGGGCCCCGTGCAGCCAACCACGGTTCGGCGACAGCTCGGCCTCGCCGGGATCCCCCCGCCGCAACAGCACCTCGACGGACACCGCGACACCGTCCGCGCAGGCGGCCAGCCCGGCGAGCACGACGACGGTGTCGGCCGTCCGACCGATGACCGCCGTGACCGGGACGACGCCCGGAACCACGTTCTCCGGAGGGCCGTCCGCCCCGGCCTCGGCGGCCCAGGCCTGGAAGGCCGAGAACGGCTCGTCCGCAAAGGAGCTCACCCCCCGAGGATCGCCGATCATCGCGATGGACACGCCGAAATCGGCACGCATCGCCGGAAACCTCGACGCCGCCCGCCCGACGCGTCGACGTTCCCGCGGGCCGGGCCCCGTCGGGGCCCGGCCGGAGGAGAGGATCAGGCCATGACCGAGGACGCCGCACCGCCGCACCCCGCGCCCGCGGGGCCCGTCCAGTCCGAGCCACCCGCCCGGTCCGAGCCGCCTGCCCAGCCAGAGCCGCCTGCCCAGCCAGAGTCGTCCTGGCAGCAGGTGGGGGCGCGCAATCCCGAGTGGCTGCCGTGGGTGCGTGAGCTGCACTCCATCGCCCAGGCCGGNCTCGCCTACTCCCAGGACCCGTACGACCTCGAACGGTTCTCCCAGCTCCGGCGGCTCAGCTACGAGATCGCGGCCCACTGCACCGTCGTCACCGTCGAGGCTGCGGAGGGCCTTTTCGGCGGTGAGGTCGGCTACCAGACGCCGAAGGTCGACGTGCGCGGGGTGCTGTTCGACGGCGACCGGATCCTGCTCGTCCGCGAGAAGGAGGATGGCGGCTGGTCGCTGCCCGGCGGCTGGGCCGACGTCGGCCTCACCCCGGCCGAGGTCGTCGTCAAGGAGATCTTCGAGGAGGCCGGGCTGCGCGCCGAGCCGGAGCGCCTGCTCGCCGTCCTCGACAAGCGCCGCCACGCCCACCCGCCGTACCCGAACGACACCTACAAGATCTTCATCCGATGCCGGGTGGTCGGCGGGAGCCTCGGTGGCGGGCTGGAGACCTCCGAGGTCGGCTGGTTCCCGCGCGACGCCCTGCCGCCGCTGTCCGAGAAGCGCAACACCACCGGCCAGCTAGCCATGATGTTCGGCTACCTGGACGACCCCACCGCCCCGGCCGTCGTCGACTGAGCCGGCTCCGGGTATCCCCGGCATCCGGGTATCCCGGCATCCGGGCTGTACCAGTAGCCGGGAGGCGTCAGGGCGCGGCGCCGAGCGCTGCGGTGAGCCTGGTGGCAAGGTCGTCCATCACCGCCGGCGGCACCCATTCGGCCTCCGGACGGCGCAGGAACGTGAAGACGTCCGGGCCCTGGGCCGCGGCGGGCAGATCCGCGGCGCGCGGCACGACGTGGATGTGCAGATGCTCGAACCCGGCGGCTTCCGAGAACGCGGCCACGTAGGTCTTCACGCAGCCGGTCACCTCGACCAGCGCCCGGCTCAGCCGCCAGGTCAGGACCCCGAGCTCGGCGGCCTCGGCCTCGGTGAGCTCCGCCGGGGAGGTGACGTGCCGCCGGCTGACCAGGACCAGCCACCCCGGCAGCGCCGTGCGGATCGCGTGCGCCGCCCGCCAGCCCGTCCCGATCAGCACCCGCTCCCGCGGCGGCAGCCCGGCCAGCGCCGCGTTGCCCGCACACGAATAGCAGTCATTCTCTCCCACGGCCGACGCCACGCTGATGCCCATCGCCGCCCCGCCTTCCCAGCGAAGAATGCTTCACGCCTCGCCTGATGATGCGTTTCGATCCGCGTATTCAGCATCGAACACCCAGGTATCGCATGCGCCTCCACGTGCAGGTTCTGCCACGCACCGCCACAACGATGCGACGCGGAAGGAGGTTGTTGCCGGTCCCCACAGGATAAGATCATGCGCCTGGCGGGGATCGATGAACGCGCACAGGCTCAGGTGCTGGTCGATCGACTGCTCGAGCAGCCGGATGATGCTGCCGACCGGGTCGTTGCGGTCCTGCATGCGCATGCAGCCGCGCTCGCCTGGGTGCGGGACTCTGTGGGCCTCTACCCGGCGTCCCCGGAGAT
Organism: Frankia sp. CpI1-P; assembly: GCF_001421075.1. NCBI lineage: Bacteria > Bacillati > Actinomycetota > Actinomycetes > Frankiales > Frankiaceae > Frankia > Frankia sp. CpI1-P. Next base: position 9,745 of record NZ_LJJX01000046.1, read on the forward strand.
CGCGGCTGTGCTCAATGATCTTGCCGGGCAACTGCGCGACGTGGGCGACGAGCGTGATCCGGTCGCCGTTCTCGGTCAGGCTGCTGTTGATGCGCCCGCTGCGTACCGGGCCGCCGCAGCCGCGTGAGCGGCTACATCCTCGGTGCTCTTATCCGGCGGTCGGCGCACAGCGACAGCAAGGGGCGGACGTTGAGTAGGAACGGGCGGCGTCAGGCGGTGAACAGGCTGCTGGCCCAGAAGTCCTTGGGGTCNCGGACGCCGGGCGGGATCGCGAACACGGCGCTGCTGGTGTGGACGATGTACTCGTTGAGCGCGTCCGACGCGGCGAGCCGGCGCTGGATCGGGAGGAACCCGGTGCGGGGGTCGCGCTNGAAGGCGATGAAGAACAGGCCCGCGTCGAGCTGCCCGGTCTCCTGGTTGACGCCGTCGGTGTAGGAGTAGCCGCGGCGCAGGATCGTCGCGCCGCCGTTGGTCGACGCGGCCGCGAGCCGGATGTGGGCGTCCGCGGGGATGACCGGCTCGCCGTCGGCCCCCTTGGCGGTCAGCGGGACCGGGTCGAACTCCTCGGCCGCCCCCAGCGGCGCGCCGCTCGCCTTCGTCCGCCCGAACACCTGCTCCTGGTCCAGGAGGAAGTCGCGGTCCCAGGACTCCAGCAGCATCCGGATGCGGCGGGTGACGACGTAGGTGCCGCCGCGCATCCACGCCTGGTCGCCGTCCGCGCCGACCCAGACATGCTTGTCCAGCGACGCGGTGTCCTCGCGCTTGACGTTGTTCGTGCCGTCCTTGAAGCCCATCAGGTTCCGCGGCGTGTCCTGGCCGCTGCTGGTCGTGCTGGTCCGGCCGAAGCCGAGCTGGAACCAGCGCAGCACGGCGGTGCCCTGGGCGAGGCGGCGCAGGTTGCGCACGGCGTGGAAGGCGACCTGCGGGTCGTCGGCGCAGGCCTGGACGCACAGGTCGCCGCGGCTGCGTAGCGGGTCGAGGTTGTCGCCGGGCAGCGGCGGGATGTCGGCGAGCGCCGCGGGCCTGCGCCCGGCCAGGCCGAAGCGTCCGTCGAACAGGCTCGGCCCGACTCCGAAGGTGATGGTCAGGTTGCCGGCGGTNAGCCCGATCGCCTCGCCGGTGTCCCGCGGCGGCGAGTGCGGCGCGGCGGCGTCGTCGGCGACGGCCTGCCCGGCGGCCATCCGGGCGGCGGCCGCGGTCCATCCGACGAGCAGCTCGCGTAGCTGGTCCCGGCTCACCCCGGCGGAGACGTCGAAGGCGGCGAAGGCGAGCCGGTCCTGGGCGTCGGTGGTGATCCCGGCCTGCTGCGCGCCGTGGAACGGCACGACGCCCCGGGGCGCTGCGGCGGTCGCGGACGACGAGTCGTCCGAACAGCCCGCGGCGGTGGCCGCGACCACGCCTGCCCCGGCAAGGCCCGCGGCGCCGAACAGCGCCCGCCGGCGCGACAACGCGACTTGCTCGGCCATGTCGATACCCCTTCTCCCGTGGGTCAGGGGGTTCTCCCACGGGCCGAGGGGTCAGGCTTCCGCCCGCCCCCCGACCCCTCTGACCTGGTCGTTCGCGGTGCACGGCCGCCCGCGCACCGCCCTGCCTGTTCTGCGGCCCGGCTCTCGCCGGGGCGCGGCCTAGCTGACGACGACGCCGGCGACCTGGGACAGCGGCTCGGCCAGCGCGTCGACCGCCTGGGACAGTCCGCGGCGCTGGTCCTGCGTCACCTTGTCGTAGCTGACGTAGCCGGTGCCCTCCTTGTACGGGGCCAGCGCCTTGTCCATCGCGGTGAAGCGGGTGCGCACGGTGCTGGCGAGCTTCGGGTCGAGCGACTTCAGCGCCGGCTCCAGCAGCGTGAACGCCTTGTTCGCACCCTCGACGTTGCCCTGGATGTCGACGAGGTCGAGCTTGCTGTACCGCTCCTCCTCGCCGGTGATCTTCGTCTTGCCGACCTCGTCGAGCAGCGTGGTGGCGCCGTTGGCGATCTGCGCCGGCTGGAAGGTCGTCTTCGCCACGAGCGTGTTGAGCTTGCCGACGTCGGTGTTGAGCTTGTCGGCGATCGGCCCGGTGCCCGCCAGCGAACGGTCGGCGAAGATCGCCTTCTCCAGTCGGTGGAAGCCGGTCCAGCTCGCGGCGTCGGGGGCGTCGTCGATGCGCGCGTCGATCGCGGGGTCGAGGTCCCCGAACGATTCGGCGACCGGCTCGATCCGCTCGTAGGCCAGCCGCGGCGCGGCGTAGAGCGTGGCCGCCCGGTCGAGGTCGCCGGCCTTCACCGCGGTCACGAGCGCACCGGTCGAGGTGACCAGGTCCGCGACCTGCTGGCGGACGTAGGTGGCGTAGCCGGTGGTCGCGGTGGTCAGCGCCGTGGTGACCTCGGCGCTGTGGGTCGCGGCGGGGGCCGAGCCGGCGGCCTGGGTGACGGTGAAGTCGACCTTCTCCGTGTCCGCGCCGGGGCAGTAGAGCTGGTACTTGCCGGCCTTCACATTCAGCGAGAACGTCCCGGACAGGCCGGGGGTGATGTTCTCCTTCTCGCCGATGATGGTGTCGCCGTCGACCAGCTCGGCCTCGGTGACGGCATCCGCGCCCTTGTTGACCACCTTGAATATGGTCGGGCCCGACGGAATCGTCGACACGTCCGGCGTACACGCCTTCGAGGTGATCGTGACGTTGACCGTCTGTTTCGCCCCGGCGGCGGCGCCCGAGCCCCCGGAACTGCCCGAGTCACTTCCCCCGCAGGCGACGGCGCCCGTCGCGATCACAACGGCGATGGCNCTATACGCGACAGGTGCGCGGCGCACGTGTGCCCCCACTCTTCTCTCTTCCGGATCAGTGAAATGGATATGCATGGCGACTGGTCCCATGTGACGGCAGGGACCTGACCGGCGGCCCGGGGGCGGTCACTGGGCCGCGGGCGCCGGGTCGGTGGCCGGCGCGCCCGTGGCGTCCCGCTCCGCGGTGGTCGTGGGCCGAGGGGCGGCGGGCGGGCGGCGACGGGCCNGCCAGGCGACGTACGCGGTCAGCGGCACCAGGTACACGAGCCAGGCGATGACCTCGGCGACCACGGGTCGGGGCTGCAACCCCAGCACTCCGGTCAGCACGCTCGCCAGCGGCGTACCCGGGCGGACCAGCCACGACAGGTCGAACGTCCGCTGCTGGCCGATGTTGAGCCAGCCCGCCTCGTGCGCGGTATGCGCCGCGGTCGCCAGCAGGCCGGCCGCGATCAGCACGAGGACGAGGCCCGTCACGCGGAAGAAACGCGCCAGGTTGACGTGCACGCCGCCGCGGTAGATGCCGAAGCCGACCGCCACGGACACCAGCACGCCGANCAGCGCGCCCCCGCCGGCGGTGCCCGGCGAGCTGCTCGCGTTGAACGCCGCGATGAGGAACACGGCCGTCTCGAATCCCTCGCGCAGCACGGCCAGGAAGGCCATGAACACCAGCGCCCNGGTCGAGCCGGTCTCCAGCGCCGACGCCGTGGCCGACTCCAGCGACCCCCGCAGGTCGCGGGAGTGACGCCGCATCCAGACCACCATGTAGGTCACCATGGCCACCGCGATGAGTCCGATGACCGTTTCGAGCCCCTCCTGCTTGCGCTGGGGCAGCTCGCGGTCCAGGACGTGCAGCGCGATGCCGATGCCCAGGCAGAGCAGCACCGCGAGCGAGACGCCGAGCCACACCTGGCGCAGGGCGTCCCGGCGGTCCCGCTGCCGGAGGAAGGCCGCGACGATGCCGACGATCAGCGACGCCTCAAGGCCCTCCCGAAGGCCGATCACAAACGTGGGAAGCAAACCCTGCCTCCGTCTCTGTTCGCCCGCGACTTCCCGGCCTTGCGGATGTGCGGCCCGTCACCTGCGGTTAACCTCAGCTAAGTTAGGGCAACCTAACGGCGTTGGCAAGAGAACCGTGACGGACGGGGCGGGCCGGGGCATCGCGGCCGCCGGGTGGGCCCGCCGCGCCCGCCACCTGCCCGAACGACGGTCACGCCCCGCCGCGGGCGTCGCCGGTCCGCCACCAGCCGACCACTCCGCCGGGCGAGGTGGGGTCGCCCGTCCACCCTGCGCGTCAGGCAGTCACCAATGGTGTGCGGATGAACCGTCACGGTGGCTTTTCGGGCCGCTTTCCGGCTCCGCGGTTGCTCGGGCGGACGGATCCTGCGCGTTCGCCGNAAAAGTGACTCGTTCCCGAGCAACCTTCACTAACCCGACCGAAAAAGGGGAAATGGCGACTGATCGGTCGGGATGACAGGAATCACACCGCTCCGGCGGCCGGTGCCCAGCGACGGGGCTGCCCGTTACTCACGGTGGTCGACCTGGAGGCGTGCGGGGTCTCTACGGTGGCCGAACGGTTGCGGCCGCATCGGTCTGCGACCGGGGGCGATGTCGACGGTCGGCCGGGACGGTCCCGGATGTCCCTGCTGTGCANCTTCGTGCGTGCATCCGCATCTACGGATCAAGATGCGTTCTGGCACACGTAGATGCGTTTATTTTTAGCAGAATGCTCCGCTTTTGCGGATCCGTAATCTTCGTTTTCGGGTGGGGTGTGAGGATCCTGGNCGGACTGCGCCGTTCATCGCGGTCCGGTCGGAAGGTGGCATCCTTCCGTATCGTCGACACTGCCCGCCTTAGTTGGCACAACAGCTCGTCCCNGATGCTCGGGTCGCCGCAGATGTCAACGAAATGAACGCGGGATCTCGTGGATTATGCTCGCCTGGAAGTTCATGCTTCCGGCGCGTGGTCTTCCCCGAGGTCGCCGCGAATCGCTGGCGAGGCCGGCCATTTCGTGGTCGGGTATCGGTGATGCGGCTGCGCAGGCGGTCCGCTTCGTGGCTGCCGGCCTGATCGTCAGTCCTGCGCCAGATGGGGACGGACATGAATGAAGATCGTGAGAGTTCCAGTATGACGGACGGAAGCGGATCTTATAACGGAGCGCATTTCGTCGGACGCGAACAGCGCTCGCCGGAGGGGGCGGCAGACTATGTGGTGGACGGTGGAGTGCCCACCGTGACCCGATCGGCCTCCAGTGGCGAGATCCCGCCGATGGCGCGGCCCTATGTAGCCGCCGGCGCCCTGTTCTTCGACGACGACGGCCGAGTCATGCTCGTCGAGCCGTCCTACAAGCCCGGGTGGGACATTCCGGGCGGTTTTGTCGAGCCCGGAGAATCTCCGTACTCCGCCTGCGTGCGTGAGGTGGAGGAGGAACTCGGCATCACCCCGCCGATCGGCGAGCTCCTCGCGGTCGACTGGGNCCCGCGTCCCAAGGACGGCTGGCTGGAGGGGGAGATGCTGCTGTTCGTCTTCGACGGCGGCCTGCTGCCCGCCGCCTGGCGCGAGCGCATCCGGCTCGACATGGATGAGCTCGTCAACTTCGCCTTCGTGCCGGTGGACGAGGTCGACCGGCTGCTCCCGCCGTTGCACGCCCGCCGGGTCGCCGCGGCCGCCCGCCTGCGGCGCACCCCGCACCGGGCCGGCTACCTGGAGCACGGCGAGCAGATTCCCGTCCAGACCCTGGCGCGTGGGACGGCTGGGCGTAGCGCGGTGCGCTGTCCTCCCGACCCCGCGCCCGGTCCCGAGCTCGCCGACTGGCCGGCCGATCTCGGTGCGCTGTCCGTCAACACCCGGGAGAGCCACGGCTGACCGATCCGTGGGCTCGGCCCGATCCGTGGGCTCGGCCCGCTCTGCGCCCGCGGCGAGTCGGGGTCGGCGGCGAGTCAGGCTGGGTCGATGGCCAACTCGGCAAACGACGCGACGCAGTGATGAGTGCCGGCGACGTGGTGCGGCTCGTCGGGCCGCAGGACAGCGACGGTGGCGAACCCGGCGGCCCCCGCGGCGTCGAGTTCGGCGGACACGTCGGACAGGAACACCGCGCGCGGCGGCGTCACGGCGAGCTCGGCGGCGATCCGGCGGTAGGCGGCCGGATCGCGTTTGGGCCCGGCGCTGTCGATGTCGAAGTATCCGTCGAACAGGCTGGTCAGATCGCCCGCCGGGGTCGCGGCGAACCAGGCCCGCTGGGCGCGGGCCGAACCCGACGAAAACACCGCCAGCCGGACCCCCGCCGCGTGCCAGCGCCGCAACGCGGGGGCGACATCGTCGAACAGCTCACCGTCGAGCTCCCCGGCCGCGAAACCCGCTGCCCAGATCAGCCCCTGCAGCGCCTTCAACGGCGCCACCTTGCGGTCATCGTCGCTCCACCGGGCGAGCGCGGCGACGACCCGCTCCACCGGCGCGTCGGCCTCACCGAGCAGCGACCGTGCCTCGGTGACGATCCGGCGCACCTCGGGATCATCACCGTGCTCGCGGACCCACGGCCCCAGCCGCGCCCGGGCATACGGAAACAGGGTGCCCAGCACGGCGGCGGTGGGACTGGTCGTCCCCTCGATGTCGAGCAGGGCGAGCCCGGCGCTCAGGCGCGGCGGGTTCACGAGGCTGCGGCCGGCCCTTCGGTGGCCGGCGCTCCGGTGGCCGGCGCTTCCGCCGCCGGCTGGGCGGCGCTCGCGGCCCGCCGGGCGAGGGCGTCGAAATCAGGAATCCGGGTGGCGATGTCGCTGCCGGTGAACGCGCCGACCCAGCCGTCCTCGGCGCGGAAGAACCGGACGGCGGCGAAATCCGGATCGACGCCCATGTCGAACCAGTGGGTCGTGCCCTTCGGCACGCTGATCAGATCGCCGGCCTCNCAGCGCACCGCCTGCACCCGATCGTCGACGTGTAGGTAGAACACGCCGCTGCCGGCGGCGAAGAACCGGATCTCGTCGTCGTCGTGGGTGTGCTCGGCGAGAAAACGCTCCCGCGCGGCGGCCGCCACCTCGCGCCAGTCGGCCGCCGCGGTCGGGTGCAGGGCGGCGACGTCGACGAGGACGAATCCCTCGGCGGCGGTCAGCGTGTCAATCCGCNAGCGGTAGGCGGCGAGGATTTCCTCGGTTCCGGCGCCGGCCGGCAGCCCGGGGGCCAACGGCCACCGCTCGAAACGCACGGATATTCCGGTCAATACCGCCGCGATCCGCGCGGGATCGGCGGTTTCTTCGAGAAGGCGCGGCCGGGTATCGGCCGTCCACGTCGTGAGATAGGTCATCGCCCGTCAATGTTCCGCCGGGCCGGGATGCGGGTCAAGGCCGGTGTCCGGTGCCGCCGACCGGGTGTATCCCGGTCGTTTCGCCGGGCGCGACCCACGGTCATCGGTTACGGTCCGATCATGGTAGATGCCGGCGACCCCGAGCCGCGGCCGCTGGTCTGGACGGGCACCTCGCTGCGCCTGCTCGACCAGACCGCGTTGCCCGAGACGCTGGTCCACCTGGAGGTGGACGACCCGGACGAGCTGGTCGCCGCGATCCGCNGGCTGGCCGTGCGCGGGGCACCCGCGCTCGGGGTCGCCGGGGCGTTCGGCGTCGTGCTCGCGCTGCGTAACGCCGAGCGTGACGGCTGGGCACCCGGGCGGCTCGACGCGGCGCTGCGCCGTTTGCGGGCCGCCCGGCCGACCGCGCTGGCGCTCGCCGCCGGCGTCGACGCGGCCGCCCGGCGCATCCCCGACGGCCTGCCGGCGGTGCTGGCGGTGGCCGAGCGGCTGGCCGCCGAGGACGAGGCCGCCAACCGGGCGATCGGTCGGCACGGCGCCGACGGCGTGCTCGCCCGCACGACCCGGCGCCCCCTGCGGGTGTTGACGCACTGCAACACCGGCTCGCTCGCCACCGCCGGATGGGGGACCGCGCTCGGCGTCATCCGCGAGCTGCACGCCCGCGGCGCCGTCGAGGTCGTCCACGTCGACGAGACGCGGCCGCTGCTGCAGGGCAGCCGGTTGACCGCCTGGGAGCTCGCCCGGGCCGGCATCGACTGCCGGATCCAGGCCGACGGCGCCGCCGCGGGCGCGATCCTGCGCGGCCTCGTCGACGTCGCGCTGGTCGGCGCGGACCGGATCGCCGCCAACGGGGACGTCGCGAACAAGGTCGGCACGGTCGGGATCGCGCTCGCCTGCGCCTACGCGGACATCCCGTTCGTCGTCGCCGCGTCGCGCTCGACGATCGACCCGGACACCCCGTCGGGGACGGACATCCCGATCGAGGAGCGCGACGGCGCGGAGGTACTCACGCTGGCCGGCCACCCGATCGCGCCGCCGGGCGTCCGCGGCTTCAATCCCGCGTTCGACGTCACCCCCGCCCACCTGGTCAGCCTCCTCGTCACCGAGGACGGCGCGAGGCCCGGCGGCCCGCTCCCCACGGTCACCTGACCGTCCGCTCCGCCGGATGGTCTCGGCGTCACCCGACCGTCCGCTCCGCGCTGCGCACGGCCCACTCGCACAGCCACTCCACCGCTTCGGCCCGGTGCCGGGCGGCGACCAGGTCGGTGCCCCAGACGTACATCCCGTGCCGGGCGACGAGGACCGCGGGCGTCGCCGGGTCCCACGCCGCGCTCACCCGCCCGGCGAGCACGGTCATGTCCTGGCTGTTCGCGACGACCGGCAGCCGGACCGGATCGCCGTCGGCGGCGCGGCCGAGCGCCTTGAGCATCTCGTGGTCGCGCAGGGTCAGCCCGGCCGGGAACCGGTCGGCGGCCAGCACCGAGGCGACCGTGTGCAGGTGGACGACCGCACCGGCCCCGGTCAGCGCGATCAGCCGGGCATGCAGGACGGCCTCCGCCGACGGCCGCCGCAGCGGGCCGCCCGCCGCTCGCGACCTGCCCGCACCCGGCGGCTGCGCCANCTCGGTCGGCACCCCGCTGGTCGGCGCCCCGCTGGTCGGCAGCCGTCCCGTCGGTACCCCGGCGCCGTCCAGCTCGACGACGTCGGTCGCGGCGAGGGCACCCTTGTCCAGGCCGCTCGCGGTGACGAGGATCCGCACGGGATCCGTCCCGACGACCACCGAGAGGTTGCCGGAGGTCGCCCGCATCCAGCCGAGCCGCGCGTAGCGCGCCGCCTCCCCGGCGAGCGCGGCGCCCGGTTCGAGCCCACCGCCGCCGTTGCCGCCGTCATCCCTGAAGCTGTCGTCGCCGGGCGCCGCCGGTGCCGTGGCCATGCCCATGGCGCGAGTATGGGCGCGCGGCGGGCCCATCGCGGCACATCCGGCCCGGCCACCGATGGCTCACACATGATCATCTGGCGGGGTTGAGGACCCTGTGAAACGATTCATGCGCTTGGAGTAACTAGGTGGACGTGTCCTCCGGCCGCGGCCGGGGCGGTCCCGGCGGCGGAGGGGGTGCCGTGTGCGCAGGTATCTGGTCGAAGGTCTCGGAACGTTCGTGCTGGTCCTCGGCGGGGNGGGGACGGCCGTGCTGGCCCGCGACGCCGTGGGCGTGCTCGGGGTCGCGCTGGCGTTCGGGCTTGCGCTGCTCGTGTTGGTGTACGTGATCGGGCCGATCTCCGGCTGCCACGTGAACCCGGCGGTGACCCTCGGGCTGCTGCTGTGCCGGAAGATCGAGCCGAGGCACGCGCTCGGCTACGTGGCGGCGCAGTGCGTGGGCGCGATCGTCGCCGCGGGCACGGTCTGGCTGCTCGCCGACGCGGGGCCGTTCGGGTACTCGCCCGGCCTGCAGGGGCTCGGCGCCAACGGCTACGGCGTGCACTCGCCGGGCGGCTACGGTCTCGGCGGCGTCTTCCTCGTCGAGATCCTGCTCACCGCGCTGCTGGTGTTCACGGTGCTCGGCGCGACCGACGTCCGGGCCCCGTTCGGCTTCGCGGGACTCGCGATCGGGCTGGTCCTCGTCCTGTGCAACCTGATCAGTATCCCGCTCGACGGCACCTCGGTGAACCCGGCCCGCTCGCTGGGTCCGGCCGTCTTCGTTGGGGGCTGGGCGCTCGGGCAGTTGTGGTTGTTCATCGTGGCGCCGGCGATCGGCGCCGCCCTCGCCGCGGCCTCCTACCTCGGCCTGCGCCCGGGATCGCAGGTCAGCGCGTCCACCGCCGAGGCCGAGCTGCCGCAGGAGTCGCTGAGCCGGATCGCCCGGGAGACCGCCCGGCTCATCCGCGGCGGCGTCGAGTAGACCAGATCGGCGAGGGCTCAGCCCTGGGCGGCGTCGGCGAGCGCGTCGGCGGTCGCCTCGATGAGCTCGTCGGCGATGAGCCCGACGGTGACGCGCAGGTGGTCGCCGTCCAGCGGGGCCGCCTCGAACGGTGTGCCGGGCGCGGCCCCGATGCCGCGGGCGGCGAGCGCGACCAGGGCGACCTGTTCGTCGGCGACGTCGACCCACAGGTTGATGCCGTCCGCGCCGACCGCGTGAACCCCGCGCGCGGCGAGCGCGGCGAGCATCCGTTCCCGGCGCGCGGTGTAGCGGGCGCGGGCGGCGGCGAGCGTCCGCTCGGTCGCCGGGTCCGCCAACAGCTCGGCGAGGACGGCCTGCAGCAGCCGGCTCGACCACCCCGGGCCGAGCAGGCGGCGGGTGGCCACCGCCTCGACGGTGGCGGCGACCCCGCCGACGGCGGCCAGGCGCAGGTCCGGGCCGTGGCTCTTGGAGAAGCTGCGGATGTGCACGCAGGATGCCGGCAGGTGGCGGCCGAGGCTCACCGGCGCCGCGAGGGCCACGTCGCCGGCGTGGTCGTCCTCGATCACGGTCACCCCGGTGCCGGCGAGCAGCTCGGCGAGTTCGCGGGCGCGGTGCTCGGTCATGCTCACCCCGGTCGGGTTCTGCGCCCGCGGTTGCAGGTACAGCGCGACCGGGCGGGTGGTCAGGGCCTCGCGCACCGCGTCGGGACGCACCCCGGCGGCGTCCGACGGAAGCGCGACGACCTCCGCTCCGACCAGTTCCAGCAGGTCGAGCAGCGGCGGGAAGCAGGGGTTCTCCACCAGCACCCGGCTGCCGTAGCCGACGAGCGAGCCGGTCACCCGGTCGAGGGCGTCCATGGCCCCGTCGACCACCGTGATCGCCTCGGGAGAGAACGGCCAGCGGGCCCGTAGTGCCTTCTCCAGTTCGGGCAGCACGGGGTCGTCGAGGTAGCTGGTGGTCAGGTTGCCGCGGGCGATCCGGGCCAGCGCGGGGGCGAGGTCGGGCAGCAGCGCCGGGTCGGGCGTTCCGGTGGAGTAGTCCCGCCCGATCCGGCCGGGACTGCGGGTCACCCGCCGGTAGCGCCGCGCCCCGCCGACGGTGGGCGCGGCGCTCTCCAGCACGAAGGTCCCGGCCCGCCCGCGCGGCACGATGACCCCGGCGCGCGCCAGCGTGCGCCAGGCCTGGCTCACCGTGGTCGGGCTCGTCCCGAGGATCGCAGCCAGTTCCCGCACGGTGGGCAGCCGGGCCCCGCCGGGCAGGCTCCCCGCGGAGACCAGCCGGCTCACCGCCCCGGCGATGCCCCGCGCGGAGCGGTCGTCCACCGCGGCGGCGATCAGTTCGAGCATGGCGTTCGTCCCCTGCCTGTAACAAATGGTAACAACAGGACAATTGTCCGGGTTGAAGTGTGACAGTAGTCTGCGGTCAAGCAAAACCGATCCTCCGGCGTGCGCGGACCGGCGGCGGGGTAAGGCGAATGGCGCCGGACCGGCCCGCGGCGGTGCGCCGAACCGGTGCACGGCGGATCTGACACGACAAATTTCTACGGCAGACCGTCGGGCGAACACGCAGCGGCCCGGCCGGCCGGCGACAGGGGTGGTGCAGGCATGTCCAGGGTGATTCGAGCCGCTCTCGTCCAGGCCCGCTGGACCGGCGACAAGGAAACGATGATCAAGGCGCACGAGGAGTACGCCCGCTCCGCCGCCGCCGCCGGGGCGAAGGCGATCTGTTTCCAGGAGCTGTTCTACGGCCCGTACTTCTGCCAGGTGCAGGACCCCGCCTACTACGCCTACGCCGAGTCGATTCCCGGGCCGACGACCGAGCGTTTCCAGGCGTTGGCCGCGGAGCTCGGCCTGGTCATGGTGCTGCCGATGTACGAGCAGGAGCAGCCCGGCGTGCTGTACAACACCGCGGCCGTCCTCGACGCCGACGGCCGCTATCTCGGCAAGTACCGCAAGACCCACATTCCACACGTGACCGGGTTCTGGGAGAAGTTCTACTTCCGGCCAGGAAACCTGGGATTCCCGGTCTTCGACACCGCGATCGGGCGGGTCGGCGTCTACATCTGCTACGACCGGCACTTCCCCGAGGGCTGGCGGGCGCTCGGCCTCAACGGCGCCGAGATCGTGTTCAACCCATCGGCGACGTCGCGTGGCCTGTCGAACTATCTGTGGAAACTGGAGCAGCCGGCCGCGGCGGTCGCCAACGAGTACTTCATCGGCGCCATCAACCGGGTCGGGATCGAGGACCTCGGCGAGGACGACTTCTACGGCACGTCCTATTTCGTCGACCCCGAGGGCGCGTTCGTCGACGGCACCGGCGACGCGCACGAGCCCGAGCTGATGGTCCGCGACCTCGACCTGGACCTGCTGGCCGAGGTGCGCAACCGCTGGGCCTTCTACCGGGACCGCCGGCCGGACGCCTACGGCGACCTCACCGCCCCCTGACCCCACCCCGCCGCAAGGAGGGATCTGACGCATGAGAACGCTCATCACGGGTGGGACGCTGGTCGGACCGCTCGGCGCGGCCCCGACGGACGTGCTCGTCGACGGCGAGACGGTGGCCGCCCTGCTCGCCCCGCCGGCCGCGCTCGGTGCGTCCGCCCGGGGTGCGGCCGGCGGCGGGCCGGCGGCGAGCGGCGCGGGCCGCCCGGCGGTCGACGCCGACCGGGTCATCGACGCCACCGGCAAGTACGTCATCCCGGGCGGGGTCGACGTGCACACCCACATGGAGCTGCCCTTCGGCGGCACCGCGGCCTCCGACACGTTCGCCACCGGCTCGGCCGCCGCGGCCTGGGGCGGCACGACCACGATCGTCGACTTCGCCGTGCAGCGCACCGGCGAGGTCGTCGAGGAGGGCCTGGCCGCCTGGCACGCCAAGGCCGAGGGGCAGTGCGCGATCGACTACGGCTTCCACATGATCATGGGTGGGGTCGACGAGGCCGCGCTCAAGGCGATGGACTCCCTCGTCGCCCACGAGGGCGTCACCAGCTTCAAGCTGTTCATGGCCTACCCCGGCGTGTTCTTCAGCGACGACGGCCAGATCCTGCGGGCGATGCAGCGCGCCGCCGACTCCGGCGCCACGATCATGATGCACGCGGAGAACGGCCTGGCCATCGACGTCCTCGTCGCGCAGGCGCTGGCCCGCGGCGACACCGACCCGATCCACCACGGCCTGACCAGACCGTCGGCGCTGGAGGGCGAGGCCACCCACCGGGCGTCCGTGCTCGCCCAGGTCGCCGGCAACCCCCCGCTGTACTTCGTGCACCTGTCCGCCTCCGAGGCCCTCGGGGTGGTCAGCGCCGCCCGGGCCGCCGGGCGCAACGTGTTCGCCGAGACCTGCCCGCAGTACCTGTACCTGAGCCTGGAGGAGCACCTGGGCGCCCCCGGCTTCGAGGGCGCCAAGTACGTCGCCTCCCNGCCGCTGCGCACGAACACCGCCCCGCACGCCGACGACCTCTGGCGGGGGCTGCGCACCGACGACCTCGCCGTCGTCTCCACCGACCACTGCCCGTTCTGCCTCAAGGAGCAGAAGGAGCTCGGCCGCGGCGACTTCTCGAAGATCCCGAACGGGATCGGGACCGTCGAGCACCGCATCGACCTGATCTACCAGGGCGTCGTCACCGGGAAGATCTCACTGCAGCGCTGGGTCGAGACCTGCGCGACCACCCCGGCGCGGATGTTCGGCCTTTACCCGCGCAAGGGCGTCATCGCCCCCGGCTCGGACGCGGACATCGTCGTCTACGACCCGAACGCGACGACGACGATCAGCGCCGCCACCCACCACATGAACCTCGACCACTCGGCCTGGGAGGGCTTCGAGATCGCCGGGAAGGTCGACACGGTGCTCTCCCGCGGGTCCGTCGTCGTCTCCGGCGGGCAGTTCAGCGGCCGTGCCGGCCACGGCCGCTACGTGCCCCGCGGCCTGTCCCAGTACCTGCGCTGACCTGCGCTGACCTGCGTTGACACGGAAGAGGAGGTGCGGCGATGCGGACGATCGGTCATCTCATCGGCGGGGCCGAGGCGGCGGACGCCGCCGGTCGCTACGCGCCAGTGTGGAACCCGGCGACCGGCGAGCAGCAGGCCCGCGTCGCGCTCGCCTCGGCGCAGGAGGTGCGCGCCGCGGTCGGCGTCGCCCGCGCGGCGGCCCCGGGCTGGCGGGCGACGCCGCTCGGCCGCCGGGCCGAGGTGATGTTCCGCTTCCGCGACCTGCTCGACGCCGGCCGCAAGGAGGTCGCCCGGCTGCTGACCGCCGAGCATGGCAAGACCCTCGACGACGCGCTCGGCGAGATCGCCCGCGGCCTGGAGAACGTCGAGTTCGCCTGCGGCGCCCCGCACCTGCTGCGCGGCGGCTACTCGGAGGAGGTCTCCGCCGGCGTCGACGTCCACGAGGTGCGCCAGCCGCTNGGCGTCGTCGCCGGCATCACCCCGTTCAACTTCCCGGCGATGGTGCCGCTGTGGATGCTCGCGAACGCGCTGGTCTGCGGCAACGCGTTCGTGCTCAAGCCCAGCGAGCGCGACCCGTCCCCGGCGCTGTTCCTCGCCGAGCTGCTGGGGCGCGCCGGGCTGCCCGACGGCGTGCTCAACGTGGTGCAGGGCGACAAGGTCGCCGTCGACGCGCTGCTCGACCATCCCGACGTCGCCGCGGTGAGTTTCGTCGGCTCGACCCCGATCGCCCGCTACGTCTACGAACGCGCCACCGCCGCCGGCAAGCGGGTGCAGGCCCTCGGCGGGGCGAAGAACCACATGGTCGTCCTGCCCGACGCGGAGATCGCCGCGGCGGCGGACGCCGCGGTCTCCGCCGCCTACGGCTCGGCCGGCGAGCGCTGCATGGCGGTGTCGGTGGTCGTGGCGGTCGGGGAGGCCGCCGACCCGCTGGTCGAGGCGATCGCCGCGCGGGTGCGCGGCATCCGGGTGGGACCCGGGTATGACGCGGCCAGCGAGATGGGGCCGCTGATCACCGCGGCGCACCGGGACCGGGTCGCCGCCTACCTCGACACCGCCACCGCCCAGGGGGCGAGCGTCGTCGTCGACGGCCGCACCGACCCCGCCACCAGCGGCCCCGGCTTCTTCCTCGGCGCGAGCCTCGTCGACCACGTGCGGCCGACCAGTGCCGTCTACACCGACGAGATCTTCGGGCCGGTGCTCGCCGTCGTGCGGGTCGCCACCTACGACGAGGCACTGCGGCTGATCGAGGACAACCCGTACGGCAACGGCGCGGCGATCTTCACCCGCGACGGCGGGGCCGCCCGGCGGTTCACCGCCGAGGTGCAGGCGGGGATGGTCGGCGTCAACGTGCCGATCCCGGTGCCGGTCGCCTACTACAGCTTCGGCGGCTGGAAGGGTTCGCTGTTCGGCGACCTGCACATGTACGGCCCGGACGGGATCCGCTTCTACACCCGGACCAAGGTCGTCACCTCCCGCTGGCCCGACCCGGCGACGAGCTCGGTCGACCTCGGCTTCCCCCGGACGNGGTGACGCGGTGGACGTCGGAGTGGTGCTGCAGACGAACCCGCCCGCCTCCCGGGTGATCGACCTTGCCCGGCAGGCGGAGAACCTGGGCTTCAGCCACGTCTGGACCTTCGACTCCCACCTGCTGTGGGAGGAGCCGTTCGTCATCTACAGCCAGATCCTCGCCGCGACCCGCAAGGTGCTGGTCGGGCCGATGGTGACCAACCCGGCGACCCGCGACTGGACGGTCACGGCGTCGCTGTTCGCNACCCTCAACGAGATGTTCGGCAACCGGACGATCTGCGGGATCGGCCGGGGCGACTCGGCGGTGCGGGTCCTCAACGGCAAGCCCACGTCCCTGGCCACCCTGCGGGAGTGCATCGAGGTCGTGCGCGAGCTCGCGAACGGGCGCAGCGCGCAGGTCGACGGCAGCACCGTGCGCTTCCCGTGGGGCGCGGCGAGCCGGCTCGACGTCTGGATCGCCGCCTACGGGCCGAAGGCGCTGGCGCTGACCGGGGAGATCGGCGACGGGTTCATCCTCCAGCTCGCCGACCCGGACATCGCTGCCTGGACCATCCGGGCGGTGCGCCGCGCCGCCGAGCGGGCCGGGCGGGACCCGGCGGCGGTGAAGTTCTGCGTCGCGGCGCCCGCCTACATCGGCGCCGCGGACCCGCTGTCGCTGGCCCACCAGCGCGACCAGTGCCGCTGGTTCGGCGGGATGGTCGGCAACCACGTCGCCGACCTCGTCGCCCGCTATGGCGCGGACGGCTCCGTGCCGACCGCGCTGACCAGCTACATCGCCGGCCGCACGGGCTACGACTACAACGAGCACGGTCGGGCCGGCAACGCCCACACCACGTTCGTCCCCGACGAGATCGTCGACCGGTTCTGCCTGCTCGGCCCGCCGGAGGCCCACATCGAGCGGCTGGCGCAGCTCGCCGAGCTCGGCGTCGACCAGTTCGCCGTCTACCTGCAGCACGACGCCAAGCTCGCGACCCTCGAGGCGTACGGCGAGACGGTGATCCCCGCCGTCGCCGGCACGGTGCGCGCCACCTCCGCCGGCACCCAGCCCCCCGCCCCGGTCGCCCCGGCGACCGGGGCGCCGTCGGCGACGCCGCCCGCGGTGTCTCCTGCAGGGCCGCCAGCGGACCCGACTCCGGCGGCCGGCGGATGACCGACGCCGCCCTGTCGACGGCCGCGGCGGCGACCGTGGCCGGTCCCGCCACCGGGGCCACGCCCACCGGCGACCCCGCGGGCCCCGACCCGCTCGGCCTGCCGCCGCGGCGGCAGGCCGCGGGCGTGGCGGCGCGGGACCGACTGCGCCGGGGTGTCCTCGCGCTCGTCGCGCTCGTGCTGCTGTGCGCCGTGTGGGAGGGCTACAAGGCGGTCGGGTCGCCGCAGGGCACCCGGCTGTGGGGCGCGCCGGTGCTGCCGCGGACCACGGACGCGGCCATGCCGCACGTCTGGTCGGTGCTNGCGGAGCTGGGCCGGCCCGAGCTCAGCCTGCGCGACGACCGCACCGTCGGGGAGTCGGTGCTGCGCGGGATGTGGTTCTCGCTGCGGGTGGCGCTCGCCGGCTTCGGGGTCGGGGTCGGGGTCGGCGTGCTGCTCGCCGTCGCGATGGCCCGCCTGCGGGTGCTGGAGCGCGGGCTGCTGCCGTACGTGATCGCCAGCCAGACCATCCCGCTGGTCGCGCTCGCCCCGCTGGTCGCCGGCTGGGGCGGCCGGCTGCACCTGGGCGGTCTGGCCTGGCAGCGCTGGATGTCGGTGGCGCTGATCGCCGCGTACCTGGCGTTCTTCCCGGTCGCCGTCGGGATGCTGCGCGGGCTGCAGGCGCCGGCGGCGGAGTCGGTGGAGCTGATGCGCAGCTACGCGGCGTCATGGTGGCAGACGCTGATCCGGCTGCGGCTGCCGGCGTCGGTGCCGTACCTGATGCCGGCGCTGCGGCTCGCGGCGGCCTCGGCGGTGATCGGCACGGTCGTCGCCGAGATCTCCACCGGCACCCGCGGCGGCGTCGGGCGACTGATCATCGACTACTCCATGTCGGCGAGCAGCGACGCGACCCGGCTGTACGACGCGGTGCTCGGCGCCGCGGCCATCGGGCTGGTCATGGCCGCCGCGGTGGCGCTGTTGGAAGCGGCGGTCGGCCGCCGGTGGGGCCGTCATGCCTGACGGGCCGCGCGGGCGGCGCACGGAAGCGAGGACGAGCGGCATGACGGCGGAGGCGGTAGTGGAGGCGGTGGCGGCGGCGGAGGAGGAGGCGGCGGTGGTGGTGCGCGGGGTGACGAAGGCGTTCGACGTCGCCGGGGCGGCGCCNGCCGTGGCACTGACGGACATCGACCTGACGGTCGCCCGCGGCGAGTTCGTCTCGCTGATCGGGCCATCCGGCTGCGGGAAGTCGACGCTGCTGCGGCTGGTCGCCGACCTGATCCCGCCGACCCGCGGGGAGATCCTCGTCGGCGGCCGGCCGGCCCGCCAGGCCCGCCTCGACCAGGACTACGGCATCGCCTTCCAGCAGGCCGGCCTGTTCGGCTGGCGCACCGTGCTCGGCAACGTCGAACTGCCGCTGCAGGTCCACGGGATGCGCAAGGCCGAACGCCGGGCCCGCGCCCGGGAGCTGCTCGACCTGGTCGGGCTCGCGGACTTCGCCGGCCACTGGCCCGGCCAGCTCTCCGGCGGCATGCAGCAGCGGGTGGCCATCGCCCGCGCCCTCGCCGAGCGGCCCCGGCTGCTGCTGCTCGACGAGCCGTTCGGCGCCCTCGACGAGATGACCCGCGAGCGCATGCAGGCGGAGCTCGCCCGCATCCGGCGGGAGACCGGGACCACCGTCATCCTCGTCACCCACTCGATCCCCGAGGCGGTGTTCCTCTCCGACCGGGTGGCGGTCATGTCGGCGCGGCCGGGGCGGATCACGGCGATGGTCCCGGTGGAGCTGGCGGCGCGGGCCGGCGTGGGCCGCGGCGTCGACAGCACCGACCTGCGGGAGCAGCCCGAGTTCTTCGCCGCGGTCACCGCCGTGCGCGAGGCGCTGCGCGCCGGCGAGTCCGCCCTGCTGCGCGTTGCGTCGGGCGGCGGCGCGCCGGCGGGGGCAGGTCCGGCGGGGGGAGGTCCGGCGGGGGGAGGTCCGGCGGGAGTCGGTCCGGCGGGGGGAGGTCCGGCGGGAGTCGGTCCGGCGGGAGTCGGGGCTTCGTGAGCGGGGTTCGGCCGACCGCCCGGGTGCTGGCCCGCGGGCGGGCGATCCTGCCACCGCTCGTCGTCGCGGTCGTCGTCCTCGGCGCCTGGCAGGCGTTCGTCGACCTGGGCGACGTGCAGCCCTACCTGCTGCCGAGCCCATCGGCGATCGCCCACCAGTTTCGCGAGCACGTCGGTCCGATCCGGTCGGCGGCATGGGTCAGCGGGGTCAACGCGGCGGTGGGGTTGGCCCTCGGCGCGGTCGCGGGGCTGGTCGCGGCGATCGTGGCGGCGCGCTCCCGGCTGATCGACGGGATGCTCGCCCCGGTCGCCGCCGCGATGAACGCGATCCCGATCATCGTGCTGGCCCCGCTGTTCAACGCGATGTTCTCGACGACGTCGTCGGTGCCGCGGCGCGCGGTGGTCGCGGTCGTCGTGTTCTTCCCGGTGTTCGTCAACACCGCCCGCGGGCTGCGCGAGGTCGCCCCGGTGCACCGCGAGCTGATGCGCAGCCTCGCGGTCGGGCCGTGGCGGTTCGCCCGGACCGTGTCGCTGCCCGGGGCGCTGCCGTTCTTCTTCACCGGGCTGCGGCTGGCCTCGTCGCTCGCGGTCATCGCCGCCGTCGTCGCCGAGTACTTCGGCGGCCGGCAGAACGGCCTCGGTTCACGGATCACCTCGGCGGCGGCGAACAGCGCCTACCCCCGGGCGTGGGCGTTCGTCGTCGCGGCCTGCCTGCTGGGCCTGCTGTTCTACCTGGTCGTCCTGGCGGTGGAGAGGGCGGCGATGCCCTGGCGCCGACACGCCGGTCGGTAATGCCACCAACCGGGAATCCGGCATTTATTCACAAGGGGTAACGGGAGCGATATGAGAAGGAAAAGGACGCTGGGTGGGCTCGCGGCCGGGTTGGCCGCGGTGCTGGCCCTGGCCGCCTGCGGCTCGGACGGGGGCAGCAGCGGCTCGGATGCGTCGACGACCGGCACCGGGGCGAAGCTCACCCCGGTGAAGCTGCAGTTGCAGTGGTTCACCCAGGCGCAGTTCGCCGGCTACATCGCCGCGAAGGAGAAGGGCTTCTACCGCGACGCCGGTCTCGACGTCAAACTGCTGGAGGGCGGCACGGACATCGTGCCGCAGACGGTGCTGGCCCAGGGGCAGGCCGACTTCGCCGTCGCCTGGGTGCCGAAGGCGCTGGCCTCCCGCGAGCAGGGCGCGCAGATCACCGACATCGCGCAGATCTTCCAGCGTTCCGGCACCCGGCAGGTCAGCTTCGCCGACGCCGGCATCAGCGGGCCGGCCGACCTCAAGGGCAAGAAGGTCGGCAACTGGGGCTTCGGCAACGAGTACGAGCTGTTCGCCGGCATGACCAAGGCCGGTCTCGACCCCGGCAAGGACGTCACCCTCGTCCAGCAGCAGTTCGACATGAACGCGCTGCTCTCCGGCGACATCGACGCCGCCCAGGCGATGAGCTACAACGAGTACGCCCAGGTGCTGGAGGCGAAGAACCCGAAGACCGGCGAGCTGTACAAGCCGTCGGACTTCACCGTCGTCGACTGGAACGACGTCGGCACCGCCATGCTCCNGGACGCGGTGTGGGCCTCCACCGACAAGCTCCAGAACGACCGGGCGTACCAGCAGACCGCGACGAAGTTCCTGACCGGCTCGCTGCGTGGCTGGATCTACTGCCGCGACCATGCCCAGGAGTGCCGTGACCTGGTCGTCGCCGCCGGCTCCAAGCTCGGCGCCAGCCACCAGCTCTGGCAGACCAACGAGGTCAACAAGCTGGTCTGGCCGTCGCCGGAGGGCATCGGCATGGTCGACAAGGCGGCCTGGGACCGGACCGTCCAGATCGCCAGGGCGACGAAGAACGCCGACGGCCAGACCGTCCTCACCAAGGCCCCCGAGGGGCTCGCCTACACCAATCAGTACGTCGAGCAGGCGCTGTCGGCGCTCAAGGGTGACGGCGTCGACGTCACGGGGTCGAGCTTCAAGCCGCTGACCGTCACCCTGAACCCGGGCGGCGGCTGACCCGTCCCCCCGTCTCCGCCGTCACACCGACGGCGCCCCCGCTCCCGGCGCCGGTGAGATCCGATGGTCCGTGGCGCCGCCGCGCGCCCGCCGGCCCGACCGTGGGTCGGTGGCGCGCGGCGCGTCCGCCCGGACCGGGCGGTCCCACCCGCGGGACGCCGACGACGAGGAGAGGACCCGATCCCTTGACGACCACCCCCGCCACCCCCGCCACCCCCGCCACCTCCGCCACCCCCGGCACCCCGGGCGTCGCCGGCCGCAGCGAGGCGTACCTCGACGATCGTCGGCACATGTTCCACTCCTGGTCGGCCCAGGCCAGCCTCGACCCGGTGGTCGTCGCCGGCGCCGAGGGGAGCTGGTTCTGGGACGAGTCCGGCCGGCGCTACCTGGACTTCTCCTCGCAGCTCGTCAACGCCAACATCGGCCACCAGCACCCGGCGGTGGTCGAGGCGATCGTCGCGCAGGCCCGCTCGCTGACGACCGTCGCGCCGTTCCACGCCCACGAGGTGCGCTCCCGCGCCGCGCGCCTCATCGCCGAGCGCGCGCCGGGCGACCTCGACCGCGTCTTCTTCACGAGCGGCGGGGCCGAGGCCACCGAGAACGCGGTGCGTATCGCCCGGCTCGCCACCGGCCGCCACAAGATCCTCGCCGCCTACCGCTCCTACCACGGGGCGACCGGCGGCTCGATCACCCTGACCGGGGAGCCGCGGCGCTGGCCCAGCGAGCCGGGGATCCCCGGCGTGGTGCACTTCTTCGGGCCCTACCCGTACCGCTCGCCGTTCCACGCCGCCGACGCCGCCCAGGAGTCCGACCGCGCGCTCGCCCACCTCGCGGAGGTGATCACGCTGGAGGGCCCGGCGACGATCGCGGCGATCATCGTCGAGCCGGTCGTCGGCACCAACGGGATCCTGGTACCGCCGCCGGGGTACCTCGCCGGGGTGCGTGAGCTGTGCGACACCCACGGCATCGTGTTCATCGCCGACGAGGTGATGTCCGGCTTCGGCCGGTGCGGCGAGTGGTTCGCCGTCGACCACTGGGGGGTCGTCCCGGATCTGATCTGCTTCGCCAAGGGCGTGAACTCCGGGTACGTCCCGCTCGGCGGGGTGATCCTCGCCCCGCACCTCGCCGACGCCTTCGCCGAGCGCCCCTACCCGGGCGGGCTGACCTACTCCGGGCACCTGCTGGGCTGCGCCGCCGCGGTCGCCTCGATCGAGGCGTTCGAGGCGGAGGGGATTCTCGACCATGTGCGGAGGCTCGGCACCGAGGTGATCGGGCCGGAGCTGGCGAAGCTGGCAGCCAACCATCCCTCGGTCGGCGAGGTCCGCGGGCTCGGTGTGTTCTGGGCACTGGAGCTGGTCCGCGACGGCGCCACCCGCGAACCGCTCGTGNCGTTCAACGCCGCCGGCCCGGCCGCGGCCCCGATGGGTGCGGTCGCCGCGGCCTGCCGCGAGCGCGGCCTGTGGCCGTTCACCCACTTCAACCGGGTGCACGTGGTACCGCCGTGCACCATCTCCGAGGCGGACGCGCGCACCGGGCTGGCGATCCTCGACGAGGCGCTGACGGTCGCCGACGGCTTCACCACGGGCTGACCGCACGCGCCGGGGCCCCGACAGGCACGTGCCTGCCGGGGCCCCGGTTCGTCAGTTCAGCGGTCCGCGTGGGGACGCCCCCTGTTCGCGGGCGGACCTGGCGGGTCGCCTCAGTGGGTGGGTTCCCCCGCGCGGGGGCTGCCCTCCTCCCGTCCCGGCTGGCCGGGGACCTGGCGGACGTGACCGCCGGTGCCGACCGGCTGGCCGGCGGAGGTCAGCGCGTCCGGGGGCAGCGGGGTGTGCTGCAGCTCCTCGATGTCCTCGGCGGACTCGACGGAGATCCGCGGCAGGATCCGGTCGAGCCAGGCCGGCACCCACCAGTTCGCCTTGCCGAAGACGTGCATGAGCGAGGGCACGAGCACGGTCCGGATGATGAACGCGTCGATCACGATCGCGCTTGCGAGCCCGAGGCCCATCAGCTTGATCACGCGTTCGTCGCCGAGGATGAACGAGGCGAACACCAGGGTCATGATGGCGCCGGCGGCGGAGATGACCCGGCCGGTCTCGGCCTGCCCGAGCGAGACGGCGAGCCGGTTGTCCCGGCGCGCGGTCCACTCNTCGTGCATCCGGCTGACCAGGAACACCTCGTAGTCCATGGACAGGCCGAACAGGATCGCGAACAGGATGACCGGGATGAACGCCTCGACCGGGCCGCCGGTGATGCTGAACAGCGACGAACCCCAGCCCCACTGGAACACCGCGACGACGACGCCGAAGGCGGCGCCGACCGCGAGCAGGTTCATCACGGAGGCGGTCAAGGGCACCAGCAGGCTGCGGAAGACCGCCACCAGCAGCAGGAAGGCGAGCACGACCACGACGCCGATGAACAGTGGCAGCTTGCTCGACAGCGTGNTGGAGAAGTCCTCGAAGATGGCCGTGATGCCGCCGACGTAGATCCCGGTGTGGGACGGGTTGGCCTGTGGGACCACGTCGTCGCGCAGCTTCTTCAGCAGCTTCGAGGTGTCCTCGGCCTGGGGACTGGTCGTCGGGTACAGGGAGACGATCGCCGCCTGGCCGTTCGGGCTCGGCCGCGGCTCCGACACCGACGCGACGCCCGGAGTGGCGCGGGCCGCCTTCACCACGGCGTTCAGGTTGGCCGTGTCCTGCGGCGACTTGATCTCCGCGACGATCGTGAACGGGCCGTTGAAGCCGGGGCCGAACCCGTCGGCGAGCAGGTCGTACCCGCGCTTGGTGGTCTTCGAGCTGTCGCCGTTGCCGAGGTCGGAGGAGCCGAGCCGCAGCGAGAAGAACGGGATCGCGATGATGAGGATCACCACGGCGCTGATGACGGCGAACAACTGGGGCCGGCGCTCGATGCCCTTGGCCCAGCGCCACCAGAAGCCTCCGGTGTTCTCATGCTCCGGGCCGCTGTCGGCGAGCTTGCGCCGATCGCGCTTGCTGAGCACCCGCATGCCGTAGAAGCCCAGCAGGGCGGGCAGCAGCGTGACGGCCGCCGCCATGGTCATCGCGACGGCCACCGCCGCCGAGATCGCCACGCCGTACAGGAAGCTCACCCCGAGGGCGAACATGCCGAGNAGCGCGATGCAGACCGTGATGCCGGCGAACANCACGGCGCGGCCCGAGGTGTTCACCGCGGTGACCGCGGCCTCCTCGGGAGACTTGCCGGCCCGCAGGCCGATGCGGTGCCGGTTGACGATGAACAGCGCGTAGTCGATCCCGACGCCGAGGCCGATCAGGGTCGCCAGGATCGGGCTGAACTCGGCGATGGTGAGCACGTGCGAGAGCAGGATGATCAGCAGGCTGCCGACGCCGAGCGCGACGATAGCGGTGATCAGCGGCAGCGTCATGGCAAGCAGCGAGCCGAAGGCGATGAACAGGATGATCGCCGCGGCGGCGATGCCGATGAACTCGCTGTAGCTCTGCTGCTGCTGCTCGGTGATCGACACGACCTGACCGGTGGCCTCGACCTGCAGGGTGCTGGAGTCGTAGCCGCGGGCGGTGTCGACGAGCTGCTGGATGTCGTCCTTGGGCAGGTCGATGCCCTGCTCGTCGAAGTCGATCGTGGCGAAGGCGGTGTGCCCGTCGGAGCTGATCTGCGAGGCCCCGCGCGGGCCGTAGGGGCTGCCGACGTCCGAGACGTGCGGGACCTTGGCCAGCTTGTCGAGCATCTCCGTCGCCGGCGCCTTCAGGGCCGGGTCGGTGACGGCGACGCCGTTCTTGCTGTGCAGCACGATGGTGGCGCTGTCTCCCGAAGCCGCCGGGAAGTCGCGCTGCAGCAGGTCGATCGCCTTCTGCGAGTCGGTGCCGGGCAGGGAGAAGGCGTCCTTGTAGTCGCTTCCGGNCGCCTGGCTGACCCCTCCGAGGACGGCAATCGCGGCGATCNACAGGAGCAGTACGAGCCGGCGGTGCCTGAAGCACCATCGGGCGAGCGAAGCCACGGTTTCCCCTCGAGCGTTGATGATCGGTCGGTGTCGTCACCTGCGACGTCTTGATCGGCAGCGGTCCGTTGCTTGCTACCTGGGAACTTACCGGTCGTTTAGTAGGTAAGCTTGAGGGTAACATTCGTCGCGGACTCGATCGGAGGGGTGCAGGGCTGCCATGGTCGAGTCGACGTCACCCGGGTCAGCGAGCGATACCAGGTCGCGGATCCTTGCCGCCGCGGTGAGCCTCTTCGGAGAGCAAGGGTATGCCGGCACTTCTGTGAGGGACATCTCCGAGCGACTCGGCGTGACGAAGGCAGCACTCTATTACCACTTTCCGTCGAAGGAGACGATCCTCGACGCGCTGTTGGAGCCCTTCGTCTCCGAACTGGGCCGGCTGGTCGAACTGGTCCGGCAGTCGCCGCCGCCGAGCGCCCGGGTCCTGCTGGAGCGGCTGGTGGACATCATGGCCGGCCCCGGCGGCGTCCTGCTCGCCTTCGTGAACGATCCCTCGGTGATCCATCGCAAGATCGGCAAGAGCGACATGCTCTCCCTGCAGCAGGCCCTGGTCGGGGCGCTCGCCGGTCCGGCGCCGTCGGACCTGCGGCTGCTGCGGGCGCACTGCGCGGTCGGCGCGCTGCGCGCGGGGATTCTCGGGATGGCGTTCGAGCGCGCCCACGCCCAGGCCCGGGCTGAGGACGCCGACGGCGCCGGGGCGGTTCCCGGTGACGCGCGGGTCGCCTTCGGCGGGTCCGATCTGACCGGTGCGCCCGGCCGCGGGGAGCCGCTCTGCTCGGCGGCGCTGCGCACCGTGGCGGCCCGGCTGCCGCAGAGCATGCGCCCGCTGGTCTCCGCCACCGAGCGGCGCGAGATCGTGGCCGCCGCGCTCGCCGCTCTCGGCGCCGAGGAACCGGCGCCCTGGTCGTCGGGATCCGTCTGCTGCCCCGGTGCGGGCGAGGGTGCCCGGTCCCCCGGGGCCACCGGATCGTGCGTGGAATCCGCGACATCCGGGGCGCTGTCCGTGCCGTCGGTTTCTTCCCCATCCGCGCTTCCCGGTGTGCGCGGAGTTGGGATCACCCGGATCGGTGGGGTGAATCCCTCGGGCATCCACCCGGGGTAGTCCATCCGCTGGATGGATGGGTGGATTGAACCGGCATTCGTACGGGTGATCGACTGGTGCGGTTGAGTGTCCGATTGGGGTAGTCGGCACCCCCGGTAGCCACCGAACGTGCCTCCGTCGTCGTGCCGGCGACCACTGTCGGACCTCCCGTGATGCATCTTCGGGGCCCATGTGTCGGATGTCACCGTGGCGGGTGATATCCCCGCCCGGTGGTCCGTCCATTAGGTTCGGAGAAATGCCGCTTTCGATCACGTTTGTCGAAGGCGGTAGGGTGGTCGTCGTGTGGAGGATGGATCAGTGCTCGGACGATGCCCCACCAGCCTGTCNGGCGTACGTCACAGACCGGCCCGACCCGGCGCGGGAACGATCCACGGATGAACCTGGGCGCCGACGGGGCTGCTCTGGTGGCGACCCGATCGGACTGACGGCAGGGTACTGACGGCGGAGGTGGCGGGCCTGTGCCCGCCGGTTGTGATGTCGTGGTGACGGCCCTGCCNCGGGTCGTCGCCGGGCAATTCCGGCGTGGGCAATGCGGTGGGAAATCACCCCAATACCCGGGCCGGCCGTGGGAAGCGGTTCGCACGTCCCAGCAGAAGATCCCGAATCCATCGTACGACCGCCAAATCGGACCGCACCCGCGGTCGGCGATAGCGGGACGGCTCCGATAGCGGGGGTCGTGACGATAGAGGGAGTGTGATAGGGAGTCCGGAGCCGCGCATGTGATCCGCCCGCCCCGATGTCGCCCATCTGACCATGGACGATCCGACTGCGGGACGGTGAAATGGTGGGAGTCGTGGACCTGGTGGCGCTCGCGCGCCCGGGGTCCTGGAGTCCGACGCTTGAGAAGCAGTAGCTGTCCGGATCGGCACGGCCATCGAGTGTGGTCGAAGCGGTGGTCCGACGGGAGAGCTCGTGCCATCGGACCATGCCGATCATGCTCGGTCGGGCCACCTCGCGACGCGGGGCGAGATGAGTGGGGAAAGCAGCAGGTGACGTGCAACCAGTGCCCGCGGGGGAGAACTGCGTGAAAGGAACGACCGGAAGTGGTGTGTCATGAGCACACGGTCCCGGCCTGCTTTCCGTGAGGGAGGGTTGACCGTCCTCACCAACCGGACCGCGCGAACGGGCACAGCCCCCGCCACCTGGCCGCCTCGAACGGCCGTCGTGACCGGCGCATCCAGCGGCATCGGCCGGGAGGCCGCCCTGCTGCTGGCCGCCGGCGGCTGCCGCTCGCTGTTGGTCGGCCGTAACGGCGCGGCGCTGGATGAGGTCGCCGCCGCCACGGAGGGTCACCGCATCTCCGTCGACCTGTCGGCCGCCGGCTCGGAGGTGGCGGTCGCCTCCCGGGCCAGTGAGCTGCTCGGCGACGTCGATCTGCTGGTGTGCTCGGCGGGGCTCGGCGCCGCCGGCCCGTTCGACGTGATGTCGCCGGAGGCGATCGCGGAACTCGTCGCGGTCAACGTCCTGTCGCCGATGGCGCTGGTCAGGGCCATGCTGCCGGCCATGCTCGATCGTGGGCAGGGGCGCATCCTGATCGTCGGCAGCATCGCCGGTGCGCTCGGCGTGCGCGGCGAGGTGGCCTACTCCGCGACGAAGGCGGCGATGGTCGGCTTCGCGGACGCGTTGCGGGCCGAAGTCGCCGGACGTGGCATCACGGTGACGTTGTGTTTACCTGGCGTCGTAGACACCCCGTTCTTCCACCGCCGCGGGGCGCCGTACGTTCGGCGATGGCCGCGGCCGATCCCGGCCGCGCTGGTCGCCGAGCGCATGCTGGCGGCGGCGGGACGGGGCAGCGCGGAGGTCTGGGTGCCAGGTTGGCTGCTCGGCGCGGTGCGGATCCACGGCGCGGTGCCGTCGCTGTACCGCAGGTTGGCGGGTGTCTTCGGATGATCCGGTACCGGGAGCGTGCTGCCGGCTGGCCTGTGTCGCCAATTGGGGGTGAGTGACACCGACCACAGCTCCGGCGGCCTTCGGGCCGTCGGCGGCAGACGCGCCGGGTGGGGCCGGCGGCGCATGGCGCCGTCGGCCCCGCGCCGCCGGAACCCCGGGTGGCACCATGGCGCGCCTGCCAGGACCGGTCGCCTGAGCCGGTCCGTCCGGACCTGCGGAGCAGGTCCGCGTGAGGCGCGCCCATGACCTCCGGTGCGAACGGGCGCCCTGGTCCCGTCGGCGGACCGGGTCGTCGCCAGCGCAGAACCCGCCGAGCCTCGGCGCTGCCCCAAGGTCCTGGCGCCGACCAAGGTCCCGGCGCTGTCCAGGTTTCTGGCGCCGGCCGCGGCCTCCGCGGGGACCCCCATCCCGGCACACCGCGCCCGGAGTGCAGACCGTCATCGAAGGAGAGGCGTATGACCGCCATCGACGCCCCAACCGGCCCACCACGCACGCCTGCGCTGTCGGGCGCGACGGGCCTGTCCACTCCCGCCGAACACCTCCTGCGCGCCGCGCCGGCGGAGAACTTCCCGGTCTCGCCGATCGTGCTGCCCGCGGCCGTGCGCGCCCACTTCAACGCCCTGTACGCCTTCAGTCGGTTCGTCGACAACATCGGCGACGAGGCCGCGGGCGATCGGCTGATCCTGCTCGACCGCCTCGCCGACGATCTGTCGGTGATCTGGGCCGGCGGTGAGCCGGAGCTCCCCGTCCTGCGCCTGCTCGCGCGCACGGTGCACACCTGCGACCTGCCCGCCGAGCCCTTCGAGCGGCTCGTCGAGGCCAACCGCCAGGACCAGCGGGTCACCCGCTACGAGACGTTCGACGACCTGGTCCGCTACTGCACCCTGTCGGCCGATCCGGTCGGCCGGATGGTGCTCGGCGTGTTCGGGCTCGCCACCCCCGACCGGGTCGTGCTCTCCGACCGGGTGTGCACCGCGCTGCAGCTCGCCGAGCACTGGCAGGACGTCGCCGAGGATCTCGCCGCCGGGCGCATCTACCTGCCGCAGGAGGACCTCGACACCTTCGGGGTCACCGAGGACGACCTGCGGGCGAAGGTGGCGAGCCCGGCGGTGCGCCATCTGATGGCCTTCGAGGTCAGCCGCGCCCGCACCGTGATCGACCAGGGCGCGCCGCTGGTCTCGATGGTGCCGGGCAGACTGAGGCTGGCGCTGGCCGGCTTCGTCGGCGGCGGCCGCGCGGCGCTCGACGCGATCCGCCGCGCTGGCTACGACGTGCTCGGCGGCCCGCCCAAGGCACCCAAGCCGCGGATGGCACGCTTCGCTCTGGTGGCGCTCGCGCAGTCGGTGGCTCCGGGAGCGCCGGCGGCGGCCCGCACCGCCGCGGCGGTGGCGACCGCGACCAGCGCGACCGGCGTCGCGGCCCGACGCGGCTCGGAGGAGGGTCGATGAACAGCCCGGCGTCGAACTCGGCGCGCCGGCCGACCGTGGCCGAGGCGTACGCCGCCTGCGAGGCTCTGACCAAGGAGGCGGCGCGGAACTTCTCGTACGGCATCCGGCTGCTGCCCCCGGAGAAACGGGGCGCGCTCAGCGCCGTCTACGCGCTNGCCCGCCACCTGGACGACATCGGTGACGGGGACCTGCCGGCCGAGGAGAAGCTCGCCGGGCTGGCCCAGGTCCGGGCCGAGGTCAACAACCTGGGCGCGGGTAGCTCCGACCCGATGTACGTCGCCCTCGACGACGCCGCCCGGCGCTTCCCGATCCCGCTGGAGGCGTTCATCGAGCTTGNCGACGGCGTCGAGAGTGACGTGCACGGCACCACGTACGACACGTTCGACGACATGGTCGGCTACTGCCGGCTCGTCGCCGGCACGATCGGCCGGCTCTCGCTGGGCATCTTCGGCACCGAGCAGGCGGCCTCCGACCGCTCCGCCCCGGCCATCGCCGACGCCCTCGGGGTGGCCCTGCAGCAGACGAACATCCTGCGCGACGTCCGCGAGGACCTGCTCGGCGGGCGTATCTACCTGCCGGCGCAGGAGCTCAAGNCCGCCGGGATCGAGCTCGCCGTGGACGCCAGCGGTCGTCTCGGCGGGCCGCCGACGGCACTGCTGGGCTACCTGCGGTCCTCGGCGCAGCGGGCCGAGGAATGGTACGACCGCGGCATGGTGCTACTCGACCTGCTCGACCGGCGCAGCGCGGCCTGTTGCGGCGCGATGGCCGGCATCTACCTGCGGCTCAACCGGCGGATCAAGAACGAACCGGCTGCTGTGCTGGACCGTCGGCTGGCGCTGCCGGGGTGGCAGAAGGCGGTCGTCGCCGCCCGCAGCCTCGCCGGGCGACCGGAGACGAGCGCCGCATGACTTCCGGGGCACGCGGGATGGGCGAGGCGGCCGGGGTGGCCGGCGCGGCTGTGGCGGCGGGTCGGGACGAGTCCCGACCACACCTGGTCGTCGTCGGCGGCGGTCTCGCCGGGATGGCCGCGGCGCTGCTCGCCGTGGACAGCGGCGCGCGGGTGACGCTGCTGGAGGCCCGGCCGCGCCTGGGCGGCCAGACGACGTCGTTCCGGCGGGGAGACCTGTGGATCGACACCGGTCAGCACGTGTTCATGCGCTGCTGCACCGCCTATCGCGGGCTGCTGGCGCGCCTCGGGGTGGAGCACCTGACCACCCTGCAGCCCCGCCTGGACGTCCCGGTGCTCCTCGGGGACTCGCTCACCCGGACCCGGCTGCGGCGCACCAGCGTGCGCCTGCCCGCGCCGCTGCACCTGGCCCCGGCGCTGCTGGGCTACCGGGCACTGCCGCTCGCCGAGCGGCTGCGTGCCGGGCTCGCGGCCTTCCAGCTCGGCCGCCTCGACCAGCGCTCCGCGGCGGTGGACGAGCGGTCGTTCGGTGCGTGGCTGACCAGCCACGGCCAGGGCCCGGCAGCGACGAAGGCGCTGTGGGAGCTGCTGACCGTGGCGACGCTGAACGCGCCGGCCGCCGAGGCCTCGCTGGGCCTGGCGGCGAAGGTCGTGCGCACGGGCCTGCTGGACGGCGCCGACGCCGGCGACCTCGGCTGGGCGGAGGTCCCGCTGGCCCGGCTGCACGGCGACGCGGCGATGGCCGCCCTGGCCGCAGCCGGCGCCGACGTGCACCTGGGGGCCAAGGTCCGCGCCATCACCGCCGCGGGCGGCGGCTGGGAGCTCGCGGTCACCGCCGGCGGCACCAACCGCGGCGAGGCGGTGCCCGGCACCGACGCCGCGGGCAGGCTGCGCGCCGACGCCGTGGTCCTCGCGGTGCCGCCACCGGCGGCGGCGGACCTGCTGCCGGCCGGCGCCGGCCCGCGGCCCGAGCGGCTGCGCGAGCTGGGCGACTCGCCGATCATCAACGTGCACATGATCTATCCACGGCAGGTGATCGAGGGGCCGTTCCTGGCCGTCGTCGACTCGCCGATCCAGTGGATCTTCGACCGGACGATTTCCTCCGGCCTGGCCGCCTCGGGCCCGCCGGGTGCCCAGTACCTGGCGCTGTCCCAGTCGGCTGCCGAGCCGTGGATCGACCGGTCGGCGAACGAGCTGCGCACGTTGTTCGTCGACGAGATGGCCCGGCTGTTCCCGGCCGCCCGCGCGGCCGCGCCGCTCGAGGTCTTCGTGACCCGGGAGCGCACGGCCACCTTCCGGCAGGCGCCCGGTTCGCTCGCATTGCGTCCGGGTACCTCGACCGGACTGCCCGGCTTTGCTCTGGCCGGCACCTGGACCGACACCGGGTGGCCAGCGACCATGGAATCTGCTGTGCGTAGCGGACTCGCTGCAACCCGTGAGAGCCTGGCCGGCATGGGGGTCGTCGTCAACGGGTTGGCCGGGTCCGCCGGGGGAGACCGGGGGGCCGCCGGACCATCACCGACATCGGCTCGCGCCNTTCCGCGGCAGGGCGCCGACGGGGCGTCCGCCACGAGCACCACACCTTCATCAGACCCATCGCTTGTGCTGGATACAGCGGTTGCACCGAATGCATCGGATTCGTCGGATTCTCCGGATCCACGGGGGGAGAACACGGTGACCGCCGCAACGAAGGCGGTCACCGGGCCGGTGCCCACCGGCCAGCCAGGGCACTCATCCACAGGGGGATTCCCGGTATGACCATGACGGTTCCGGATGCGATCGAGCGGGGGCGGACCCTCACCGTGCCGGCGCTGCGCGCCGTGGTGGACCGCCTGCACCCGCGCCTTCGCCACGTCGTCGCCTACCACCGCGGCTGGGTGGACGCCGCCGGCGAACCGCTGCCCGGTGGCGGCGGCAAGCTCGTGCGCCCGGCGTTGGCGCTGCTGTCCGCCGAGGCGGCCGGCGCGCCGGCGGAGGTCGGCCTGCCGGCCGCGGTTGCCGTCGAGCTCGTGCACGACTTCTCGCTGCTGCACGACGACCTGATGGACGGCGACACCGAGCGCCGCCACCGGCCCACGGCCTGGACGGTCTTCGGTGCCGACGGCGCGATCCTGGCGGGCGACGCCCTGCTGGGGCTCGCCACCCAGGTCCTGCTGGAGGTCGAGGGGGACGCCGCGCGGCGCGCGGCGCTGATCCTCGGCGCCGGCGTCCAGGACCTGGTTCGCGGCCAGGCCGAGGACCTGATGTTCGAAAGCCGGTCCGACGTCACCGTGGCCGACACGCTGCGGATGGAGGACGGCAAGACCGGCGCGCTGCTGGCCTGTTCGGCGTCGCTCGGCGCCGTGCTCGCCGGCGCCGCCGACGAGATGGTCGACGCGCTCGCCGAGTACGGCTCCCGCCTCGGCACGGCCTTCCAGCTCATCGACGACCTGCTCGGCATCTGGGGCGACCCGGCGGTCACCGGCAAGCCGGTGCTGTCGGACCTGCGTTCCCGCAAGAAGTCCGTGCCGGTGGTGGTCGCGCTGGAGGCCGGCGGCGGCGCCGCCGAGGAACTGCGTGCCTTCCTCGTCGGCACCGGGGAGTCGAGTGAGGCGGAACTCGCGCACATCGCCGAACTGGTCGAACAGGCGGGCGGGCGGGACTGGACCACCGCCGAGGCCGACCGGCAGCTCAAGGCGTGCGAGAACGTGCTGCGCTCGCTGTCGATGCCGGCCGCGGTCGAGGCGGAGCTGCTCGCCCTCGCCCGCTTCGTGACCGAGCGCGATCGCTGAGGAGGCCGCAGGTGAGCACAGGCGCCCATGCCGCCTGGTCCACCCGCCGCCCCGTACCAGGCCGGGGTGATGCCGGGAGGCCGGGCGGCGCCCCGCCACGGCTCGACCGGCGGGCGGCCCCACCGGGCCGCCGCGACGCCGGACAGACCGGCGATCAGCCTGGTGATCGCCCGCTTGACCATCGCACGTACGACGAGGGGAGTCGTCGATGAGCCTGACCTCGGACCCGTCCCCGGCTGCTCCGACTGCCGAGAAGAGCCCGAAGCGGCCCACCATCCCGGTGCCCGCCACGGCCGACGCCTACGGGATCTCCCGGTCCTCACCACCGCTGCCCGCCGGTACCGGCAGGCCGCACACGGCCGGCCCGATCAACGCGGGCGTCGCCGCGGCCCGCGCGCGGGACCATCTCCTCGCGCTGCAGTCGGATGAGGGCTGGTGGAAGGGCGACCTCGAGACGAACGTCACGATGGACGCCGAGGACCTGTTCATGAAGCAGTTCCTCGNNATTCGCGGCGACGACGAGACCGAGCAGACCGCCCGCTGGATCCGTTCCCAGCAGCTCGCGGACGGCGGCTGGCCCACTTTCTACGGCGGCCCGGCCGACCTGTCCACCACCATCGAGGCGTACATCGCGCTGCGCCTCGCCGGCGACGCGGTCGACGCCCCGCACATGGCGCGGGCCGCGGAGCTCGTGCGCGCGCAGGGCGGGGTGGCCGCCTCCCGGGTGTTCACCCGGATCTGGCTGGCGGCGCTCGGCCAGTGGTCCTGGGACGACGTGCCGGTCATCCCGCCGGAGCTGATCTTCCTGCCGTCGTGGATCCCGCTGAACGTCTACGACTTCGCCTGCTGGGCGCGCCAGACGATCGTCGCGCTGACGATCGTCGGTTCCCTGCGGCCGTCGCACGACCTCGGCTTCACCATCGACGAGCTCAAGGTGCCGGCGGCGGGGCGCAAGCCGGCCCCGCTGCGAAGCTGGGAGGGCGCCTTCGAGCGACTCGACAAGCTGCTGCACCGCTACGAGCGCCGGCCGATCAAGCTCCTGCGCACCCTGGCGCTGCGGCGGGCCACCGAGTGGGTCGTCGCCCGGCAGGAGGCCGACGGGTGCTGGGGCGGCATCCAGCCGCCCTGGGTCTACTCCGTCATGGCGCTGCACCTGATGGGGTACCCGCTGAACCACCCGGTGATCGCCACCGCGTTTCGCGGAATGGAGCGGTACGTGATCCGCCGGGACACCCCGGAGGGTCCGATCCGCCAGATCGAGGCCTGCCAGTCGCCGGTCTGGGACACCGCGCTCGCGGTCGTCGCGCTGGCCGACGCCGGCGTCCCCGGCGACCATCCGGCGATGGTGAAGGCCGGCCGGTGGCTGGTCGACGAGGAGGTCCGGGTCGCCGGGGACTGGGCGGTGCGCCGCCCCGAGCTCGCCCCCGGCGGCTGGGCGTTCGAGTTCGACAACGACTTCTACCCGGACGTCGACGACACCGCCGAGGTGGTGCTGGCGCTGCGGCGGCTGCTCGGCGCGGGGCACGTCGCCCCGCCGGCATCCCGGCAGGGCCGCGCCGAGGCCCCCTCGGTGAACACCGTCGAGGACGCGGACCCGCGGCTGGCCGCGGCGATGCGCGCGGCGGCGGCCCGCGGGGTCGACTGGAGCGTCGGGATGCGCTCGTCGAACGGCGCCTGGGGTGCCTTCGACGCGGACAACGTCCGGACGCTCACCACGAAGATCCCGTTCTGCGACTTCGGCGAGGTGGTCGACCCGCCGTCGGCGGACGTCACCGCGCACATCGTGGAGATGCTGGCCGACCTCGGCCGCTCCGACCACCCGATCACCCAGCGGGCGGTGCAGTGGCTGCTGGACAACCAGGAGCCGGGCGGCTCCTGGTTCGGCCGGTGGGGCGTCAACCACCTCTACGGCACCGGGGCGGTCGTGCCGGCGCTGATCGGCGCCGGGGTGCCCACCGACCACCCGGCGATCACCGCCGCGGTGCGGTGGCTGCTCGAGCACCAGTCGCCCGAGGGCGGCTGGGGCGAGGACCTGCGCTCCTACACCGACCCCGCCTGGATCGGCCGGGGCGAGCTCACCGCGTCGCAGACGGCGTGGGCGCTGCTCGCGCTGCTGGCGGTGGACCCGCACAGCCTGGCCGTGAAGCGCGGGGTGCGCTGGTTGTGCGAGACCCAGCGGCCGGACGGCACCTGGGACGAGCCCTACTTCACCGGCACCGGTTTCCCCGGCGACTTCTCCCTGAACTACCACCTGTACCGGCTGGTCTTCCCGCTGACCGCGCTCGGCCGGTACGTGGGCCTGACCGGGGTGGCCACACCATGAGCACCTCCACCTCCCCGGGCGGCGACGGGACCGCTCCCGACGCTGTCGTGACCCCCGCCGACCGCACGGCCCCGGCGGCCGCGGCGGGGGGACCCGCCGTGATCCCCAACCAGGACCCGGCGTCGCCGTCGGTCCCCTCGTCCGCCGGGGCGCGCCGGCCGGGCGCGCCGGCCGCGTTGCCGCTCGTCGCCGCGGCGGGCCGCGGCGGCTCGGCGAGCGTCGCGACCGCGCCGGCACCGGCGGGCGCAGGCCCGGCCGCGGTGGGCCCGTCCGCCGCGGTGGGCTCGTCCGCCGGGGCGCCGGCCGGCGGCGTGCAGGCGCCGCCGCGGCCCGCCGAGCCGGCCGCGCCCGTGGCCCGGCCCCGCCGCCGCGGGCGGCTCGTGGTCGCGACGGCGCTGCGCTTCGAGGCGATGGCGGCCGGCCGGTCCGGCCTGCCCTCGGACACCGTCATGGTGCGCACCGGGATGGGCCCCGACAAGGCGGGCCGAGCCGCCCGGGTGGTCCGTCAGGCGCGCCCCGACGCCGCCGCCATCGTGGGCCTGTCCGGCGGCCTCGCCCCCGGGATCAAGCCCGGGGACATCGTCGTCGCCAGCGAGGTCCGCGCCGCCGACGGTTCGGTCNCCGCCCGCTGCGCGTCCGCCCCGCTGCTGGCCGGTGACCTGCGCCGGCTCGGCCTGACCGTCCACGTCGGCCCGATCGTCACCGTGGCGAAGGTCGCCACCGGCGACGAGCGCACGCGGCTCGCCGCCACCGGCGCCATCGCGGTCGACATGGAGAGCGCCCCGATCGCCGCGGGGGTCGGGGACGTCCCGTTCGCCGCGGTGCGGGTCATCGTCGACACCGCCGACGAGCCGCTTGGCCGCCTCGACCTGGTCCGCCGCGGCGTGCTGGGCCTGCGCACGATGCGCCGGCTCGGCCTGCCGATCGGCGCCTGGGCAGCGGCGGTGGGCCGGCGCACCGTGCTGCTCGCCGAGCCGCGGGCGTTCTGCGCCGGGGTCGAGCGCGCCATCGAGGTCGTCGAGCGCGCCCTGGAGCTCCACGGCGCGCCGGTCTACGTCCGCAAGCAGATCGTGCACAACTCCCACGTGGTGGCCGACCTCGCCGCCCGCGGAGCAATCTTCGTCGAGGAGCTCGACGAGGTGCCCGCCGGCGCGACCGTGGTCTTCTCCGCGCACGGAGTGGCCCCGGCGGTGTGGAACCAGGCCGACGGGCGCCAGCTCTCCGTCATCGACGCGACCTGCCCGCTGGTCGAGAAGGTGCACGCCGAGGCNCGCAGGTTCACCTCCCGAGGCGACACCGTGCTGCTCATCGGCCACTCCGGTCACGAAGAGGTCGACGGCACGCTGGGCGAGGCGCCCGGGCGCATCCGGCTGGTGCAGTCGCCCGAGGAGGTCGACTCCCTCGACGTCCCCGACCCCGAGCGGGTCACCTACCTCATGCAGACCACGCTGGCGATGGACGAGGCCGAGGAGGTCGTCGACGCGCTCAAGGAGCGCTACCCGGCGATCGTCGGCCCCGGGTCCGCCGACATCTGCTACGCCACGTCCAACCGGCAGAACGCGGTGCGCAAGGTCGCCCAGGAGGCGCAGCTCGTCCTCGTCGTCGGGTCGGCCAACAGCGCGAACTCGGTGCGGCTGGTGGAGGTCAGCCGGCGCGACGGGGTGGCCTCCCACCTCGTCGAGAACGTCGGCGACGTGGAGCTGTCCTGGCTGGACGGGGTGGAGACGGTCGGCATCTCCGCCGGCGCCTCGGCCCCGCCGTCACTGGTGGAGGAACTCACCGCCGCGCTGTCCGGTCTCGGCACGACGGACGTGACCACCCGATCCGTCGGTACCGAGACGGTCGCCTTCCACCTGCCCAAGGAGCTGCGCCGCGCCGGCGCCACTGCGGCCGGCGCCACTGCGGCCGGCGCCGCCTCGCCGGCGCACGTACCCGGCTCGTCGTAATCCGACTCGCGGTCCCGACCGCCGGTTGCCCGACCGCTCGGCGGGGATCGCCGTGCGCGATCCCCGCCCCCGGCGTCTCCCTAGGCTGCTGACCATGACCGCGATGGAATCCGCGCCCGCCGTTCCCGAGCCCGACCCCGCGCTGTGGGGCGAGCCGCGTAGCAAGTCCGTCACCTGGTACGACCCGATCCGGGTCGCGTCGGCCGCAGCCACCCTGAGCGGCCTGGAGTTCCTGACCGCGATGCGCGACGGCCATATCCCGCCGCCGCCCATCTCCCGGCTGTTCGACTTCCGGCCGGTCGAGGTCGCGCGCGGCGACGTGGTGTTTACCTGCCAGCCTGACGAGTCGGCGTACAACCCGATCGGCCTGGTCCACGGCGGCCTGCTCTGCACGATCCTCGACACCGCGGCCGCCTGCGCGGTGCAGACCACGCTCGACGCCGGCGTCGCCTACACCTCGATCGAGATCAAGGTGAACTACCTGCGGCCGGTGCGGATCGCGGCGGGCCGGCCCAACCGGCTGACGGCGCACGGCTGGACCACGAGGCCGGGGCGCCGGGNGGCCTTCGCCGAGGGGGACGTCCGCGACGACGACGGCAAGATTGTTGCCACGGCCAGCAGTAGCTGCCTGATCCTCGCCTGAGACGGCTCCGGTCGCCGGGAACCCCAAGGTGTGTGACGCTGCGTGACGGGTCAGTGTCGTCGCCGGCATCCCGTCGTCCGGCCAGTGGAACCTGCGGGCGAGTTGGAGGTTGTCCCCACACCTCCGACGCCTCGTCGAAGGTTGACGATGCGAGGCCGGTGGAGGCCGTCATCGGCGTCATTGAGCCGTCGAGCGAGGGCTCTGACCTGGCCGAATACGTTCCGCGACCGGCTGCTCGGACGGTCGGGTCGGCTACGGGACACGGCTGTGCGACAGTTCATCGCTCGATCCACATGCAGGCTGTACGTACAGCCTGTATGGTCAGTGCAGAGATCATCGGTCATCCCACCGGCGACCTGAGGAGAGGGGAGCTACGCCGTGGCGGTCGAGTGGCGGTACCAGCTCCGTATCGGTACCTACCTGGCGAAGCAGAAACTGCGGCGCCGCAAGCACTTCCCGCTCGTGTTGGAGCTGGAGCCACTGTTTGCCTGCAACCTGTCCTGCACGGGCTGTGGGAAGATCCAGCATCCGGCGTCCGTCCTGAAGCAGCGGATGAGCCCCGAGGACGCGCTTGCCGCGGTCAAGGAGTGTGGCGCTCCGGTCGTGGCGATCGCGGGCGGTGAGCCGCTCATGCACCCGCAGATTCACGAGATCGTGAACGAGCTGGTGAAGCGCAAGAAGTTCGTGATCCTGTGCACGAACGGCCTGCTGCTGCAGAAGAAGCTCAAGAACTTCACCCCGTCGCCCTACTTCACCTTCGTGCTGCACATCGACGGGCTGCGCGAGCGGCACGACTCGGTGGTGGAGAAGGAGGGCACGTTCGACGAGTGCGTGCGGGCCTTCCACGCGGCGAAGGCGGCCGGCTTCCGGGTCGGCACCAACTCCACGTTCTTCAACAACGACAGCCCGCAGGACGTCATCGACATCCTGACCTTCCTCAACGACGACCTCAAGGTCGACCAGATCCAGCTCTCGCCGGGTTACGCGTACGAGAAGGCTCCGGACCAGGAGCACTTCCTCGCCGTCCAGGAGACCCGCGAGATGTTCGGGAAGGTCTTCGCGGAGGGCCGGCGCAAGAAGTTCCGGCTCAACCACTCGCCGATCTTCCTGGACTTCCTCGAGGGGAAGAAGGAGCTCGACTGCACCGCCTGGGGCATCCCGAGCTACTCGCTGTTCGGCTGGCAGAAGCCCTGCTACCTGATGAGCGACGGGTACGTCTCCTCCTACAAGGAGCTCGTCGAGACCACCGACTGGGACTCCTACGGTCGCGGCAAGGACCCGCGGTGCGCGAACTGCATGGCGCACTGCGGCTACGAGACCTCGGCCGTGCTGGCGACGATGGGCTCGCTGAAGGAGTCCATCCGCGCCGTCCGCCAGGTCTGACGGTCTGACCCGGCGGCGGCCCTCCCGCCGCCGTACAGCCTGCACGACGAAACGCCGCCCCGACCGCTCCCACGGTCGGGGCGGCGTTTGGCGTTTGCGGGAGGCTGCGTGGGAAGCCGGCTACAGGGGTCCTTCTGGTGGGCATCGCGTCCGGTTTGTCTCCACAGAGAGACCCGCCTGGACCCTTGCCCCTGCAGCCCCCTGCGCGCGTCGTTCCCGTTCTCGGGTTGGCGGAGGGGGCTGTGGCCGCGGCGGCTAGCCCTGTCCTTCGCACGTTCGTGCGATGTGACAGTTCCGTGATCTTTTGGTTGTTCCGTGTCGGGTTTGCCGCGGGGTGGAGTGGTGGGCCTGGCACGGTTCCCGCCTGTGACGGTCGTGGCGGGTTATGGACCTCCGAGCGTGGAGAAGATGCTCGGCGCGCTGCCGGTCGTGCGGGACTTCCTGCGCCGGCTTGGGGTGGCCAGCGTCGTCGACCGACTCTGCCCGGTCCGCGAGGACGCCCGGCTGACCCACGGCCAGGTCATCGAGGTCCTCATCGCCAACCGGTTGACCTGCCCGACCGCGATGGTCCGGGTCGCCGACTGGGCGGCGGCCTGGGC
>NZ_LJJX01000047.1:0-13331 GCF_001421075.1 Frankia sp. CpI1-P
GTCCACCCGTTCTTCCGCTCGGTCCGAGACAACAACCCCGCCACATACGCCCGCGCCTGCGCCCGGGGCTGATCAGACCGGAAACAGCCTTCCACCCGGCCGAACAGCTCCTCCAGCCCCGCCTCCCACATCGCTACATCCACCTCGGATACACTCTGAGCCGCGGCCATCGCGGTCTCTCCCTTTGTTCTCACAAAACATGGAGAAACACACGGTGGCCGCTCTTCCGTCCACACCACGCCGCACTCGAAGCAAGAGATCACACACCGACCACTGTCGCTGTAGTACTAGCGTCCGGACCATGACGACGGACCACATCGCGGGGCATCTGCGGGCCGGCGGTCACCCGCCCGGCGGCGTGCGCGACAGCGCTGACGTGCGGGTGGAGCAGCACCGCCTGCCGCAGACGTACGCGGCGTTCGCCGCGCTGCGCGACGCGACCGGCGAACAGACCGCGGCGGTGCTGCAGGTTCTCGCGCTCTACGGCCACGCGGTCGACAACGGCGACCCGGACCTCCTGGCGCGGGTGTTCGTCGACCCGCCGGCCCTCGACGGTGCGACGTCCCCCTCGCACCACACCGTCAACACGGAAGTGAAGCAGGTCCCCGGCGGCCTGGCCGCGTGGAGCCGGCTGGTGACCATCGCCGGCGACGGCAGCGTCGCGAGCGCCGACGTCGTCGACGTGCTCACCGAGACGCCCGCCGGCTGGCGCGTGGCCCGACGGACCGTCCACCCGCGCCACGGCGGCCCGGTCGTCGTCACCGACGGGGAGGCCCCGTGGGCGTGAGGATCGTGCCGGTCGACGCGGCCACCTACGCCGAGGTGTGCAGCCTGCTCGCCAAGCATCCGTACCTGTTCGACAACATCGCGCTGGAAACCGCACCGGCGGCGTACACCGACGATGCGACCATGGGCGGCACGCCGCTGGCGCAGGCCGCGAGCGGCCTCCCGTACGGGCGGGTGATGTTCCCGCACCACACCACCGACATCGCCGTCCACCGGATCGACGACGACACGCTGCGGGTGTGGGCGAAGTACTTCGTGATACGCGGCGACGGCACCGCGGGATCGGGCGACTACCAGGACACCGTGGTCCGTACGCCGCACGGCTGGCGGATCGCCGAACGGTCCGTCACCCGCGGCAACCGGCCCGACAACGACCCCGACGGCCCCTCGGCACGGACCCTGACCACCACCACCTGGCTGCCGACCGAGGACTGACCGACGCCGTGGTGGTCGGCGCTGGTCAGCACACACGGATCGTCGTTGCCGAGGATCCGTCGCTGGTCGGCGTGGATGGCCGTGGTGGCGGTGCCTGAACGCGCCGCTCAGGTAACCGATGTTCGCCGGGGTGCGCTTCTCGACGCCACGCCTAGACAAAGTCGACATGACGGGCTACCTTCGTCCAGGTCAGTCACCTGACTGAAGATCACAACTGTCACGAGTGCCAACGTCCAGCCCCGGCTTGTTGGCCGGCAACCCTCCACCGCGAAGGGGTGCCCCGGGTGAGGACACGGCCGCATCCAGTGGATGCGGCAAAGCGCGGGCCCGGTCTCCTGGGCCTCGGCCGAGGGAGCAACGACATGCTGGGAGCGACTCGCCGCGCGGGTGGCCGCTCCACGACCGCAGGTCGCGTCCCGGGCACGAACACCGTGCCCGGCCCGCGGGCCCCCCGGTCACCACAGGTACGGCTTACCCGCCGCCTGTCGATCGACCTGCGTCGTTCGTCCAGCTGTCTCTGTCCGACG
Organism: Frankia sp. CpI1-P; assembly: GCF_001421075.1. Taxonomy (NCBI): domain Bacteria; kingdom Bacillati; phylum Actinomycetota; class Actinomycetes; order Frankiales; family Frankiaceae; genus Frankia; species Frankia sp. CpI1-P. Next base: position 1,749 of record NZ_LJJX01000047.1, read on the forward strand.
ACCTGACTCCCGCTGCCGGCCGGCCCGGCCGGCCGGCTCCCGCGGTTCCGCCGCCTCCGTCGCCCCACCCGCCCGAGTTCACCCGACTGTCGCCGTCCGTCGGCTGAGTGCCCGGACGGGGCTGCTCGGCTGCCCGGGTTCGGTCAGGCCGGCAGCCTCGTTCAGGTCGCGTCCCGGGCCGGCCGGCTCATCCAGCAGGCCTGCCGGAATCCCGATACCGAGCGCGGCAGGAAGCGCCGCCGGGCCGCCGGGCCGCCGGGCCGTCGGGCCGTCGGGCCGTCGGACCGCCGGGCCGTCGGACCGCCGGACCGCCGGGCCGGTTTCCGATCGCCACGACCAACGCGGCTCGGTCCCGACGCGCCTCCACGACCAACCCCAACCCCGTCGACCACTCGATCAGGAGAACGGAAACCCGATGTCCAGCAACGTCTTCGGCGTCAGTAAANGAGTCTCGCTGACGCTCGCCGCCGGATCCGCAGCGCTCGCGCTCGCGGCCTGCGGCTCCAGTGGCGGCTCCGCGGGCAGCTCTGCCGGCTCGACCGGCACCCCGGTTCGGGGCGGGACGTTGACGTTCGCGATCAACTCCGACGGCACCTGCCTCGACCCGCACCAGAGCCCGGCCGACGTCGACGGGTTCTTTGCCCGGTCGATCGTCGACTCGCTCGTGGCCCTGAGCGACGACGGCACGATCTCCCCCTGGCTCGCCACGAGCTGGACCGTCTCGCCGGACCAGAAGACGTACTCGTTCGTCCTGCGCGACGACGTCACCTTCAGCAACGGCGAGAAGTTCGACGGCGCGGCCGTCAAGGCCAACCTCGACCACATCGTCGCCCCGGCGACCAAGTCGCAGCTGGCGGCCGGCACCATCGCGACCTACACCNGAACCACGGTGACGGACCCGACCCACGTCGAGGTCCACTTCAGCGCGCCGAACTCGGCGTTCCTGCCCTCGCTGGCCACGGCCTACCTGGGCATCGAGGCGCCGAGCACGTTGACGAAGCCGCCGTCCGAACTCTGCTCGAAGATCGTCGGCAGCGGTCCGTTCATCAGCTCGGGCGGCTACGTCAAGGGCAAGGGCATCGACTACGTCCGCAACGCGAAGTACAACTGGGCGCCGAAGAACGCCAAGCACACCGGCCCGGCCTACCTCGACGCGTTGTCGATCCGCAGCCTCCCCGAGGACTCCTCCCGGTACGGCGCACTGACCAGCGGGCAGATCGACGCGATCGCGAGCGTCCCGCCGGTGAACGTGGCGCAGCTCAAGTCGACATCGGGCTTCCGGATCCAGACCGCGTCCGCGCCGGGCGGCAACTACAACTACTACCCGAACACCGCCAAGGGGCCCTTCGCGGACGTCAAGGTCCGGGAGGCGTTCCGGGCGGGCATCGACTGGGCGACGATCGTCGACAAGCTGTACTTCGGCGTCTTCCCGCCCGGCAAGGGCCCGCTGTCCCCGTCGACCGTCGGCTACGACACGTCGATCGAATCCGCCTACCGCTACGACGCCGCCAAGGCGAACCGGCTGCTCGACCAGGCCGGTTGGACGGGTCGGGACGCGCAGGGCTACCGCACCAAGGACGGTAAGCGGCTCACCATCGTCCATCCCTTCCTCAAGCAGTTCGCCNGGGAACAGCGCGACGTCGTCGCCGACCAGGTCCAGGCCGCGGCGAAGCAGATCGGCATCGAGGTCAGGACCACGAACCCCGAGTACACCTCGTACATCAAGGACGTCGCGGCCGGCAACTACGACCTCATCGACTTCAGCTGGCAGCGGGCCTCGCCCGACGCGCTGCGCACCCTGTTCGGCAGCGCNGCCATCCCGAAGGACGGCTTCGGCACCAACGGCTCGCGGCTGTCCGACCCGGCCCTCGACAAGGACTTCACCGACGCCCTGGGCACCACCGACCTGACGAAGCAGGGCGCGCTCTACGGCGACGCGCAGCAGCGGATCACCTCGGCCGCCGCGGTGTTCCCGATCTACGTGTTCAACTACGTCCTCGGATCGAGCACGAAGGTGCAGGGGCTGCGGTTCGAGCCGCAGGCGTTCCCGCTGTTCTACGACGCCTGGACGAGCAAGTGACCATCGCCCTCGCGGCGGACGAGCGGCGCGGAGGGGGCCGTGCGGCCTCCTCCGCCCGCTCGATCGGGCTCGCCGTCCTGCGGCGGGTCGGGTACGCGGTGGGTGTGCTCTGGGGTGCGGTCACCGTCACCTTCGCGGCCCTGCACCTGAAGTCCGGCGGCATCATCGATGCGATCATCGGGCAGGCGGCCGTCTCCCCCGAGGTCAGGGCGCAGATCATCTCCGACTACGCCCTGGACAGGCCCTGGCTGGTCCAGTATTTCGACTACCTCGGGCACCTGCTGCGCGGTGATCTCGGCCATTCCTACAACCAGGGGATGGACGTCACGACCGCCATCGGCGACCAGCTTGCGCCGTCGTTCGAGCTGATGGCCGCCGGCGTCGTGCTCGCGCTGGTCGGGGCGATCGTGGTCGCGCTGCTGACCGCCAACCGGCCCCGCTGGATCCGCGGCCCGTTCGCCTTCCTGGAGATCGTCGGCGTCTCCGTGCCGGCGTTCTGGTTCGCGATCCTGCTGCTCACCGTCTTCTCCTTCCAGCTCCACTGGTTCCCGGCCATCGGATCGAACAGCTTCCGGGGACTGGTGCTGCCGGCGATCGCCCTGGCCGTGGCCCCGGGCGGGACTCTCGCCCAGGTGCTGCGGGACGGTCTGGAACGCGCGCTCGACGAGCCGTTCGTGACGACCGCCCGCAGCCGCGGCATCCGTGAGACAGCCGTGCTGGTGCGGCACGCCCTGCGGCACGNCCTGATGCCGGCCATCACCATCGCCGGCTGGCTCGCGGGCGCGTTCCTCGGTGGCGCGATCGTGATCGAGAACGTGTTCTCCCGGCAGGGGCTCGGGACGCTGACGGTCGGCGGACTCGGCCGCCGGGACTTCCCGCTCGTCTCCGGGGTCGTGCTCGTCGCGGNGGCGTTCTACGTCGTCATCAACCTGCTCATCGACGCCGTCTACCCGCTGCTGGATCCCCGGCTGCGTCCCGTCGCCCCGACCACAGCCGGGCCCGTGAACGCGGCCGCCGCCGGCATCACCTCGACAGCGAGCCCGTCCGTCTCCGCGACCGGGGCTGACCAGAAGGGCGAAGGATGACCGTCACACCGGTCGATCCGACCGGGCTCCCGCCCGGCGGCGCATCACCGGGCACGCCGGTCGGGGCCTCGGCCTCGACCTCGACCTCGACCCGCGGACGTTGGCCCTGGCTGCGCGTGTCGCGGCCGGGGGTGGTCCTGAGCTTCGCCTTTCTCCTGGTGTTGGTCCTGGCCTCGTTCTGGCCGCACCTGTTCACCGGCACCGATCCGAACGCCGCCGACATCTCGCAGACGTTGCGGGGACCGGGTTCCGGCCACCTGCTGGGCACGGATCAGAACGGCCGGGACATCTACGCCCGGATCGTCCATGGCACCCGGCTCTCCCTCTGGATCGGTCTGAGTGCGTCGGCGCTCGCGCTCGTGGTGGGAGCGGCCGTCGGCGTCGCGGCGGCGCAGGGCGGGCGCGTGCTCGGAGCGGTGACAGACTGGCTGCTGAGCGTGTTCCTCAGCATTCCGGGGCTGCTGCTCGCGCTCCTGGTCATCGCCATGCTCGGCCCCGGCACCCGCAACTCGATCATCGGTCTGAGCCTCATCTTCACCCCGGGCTTCGCCCGGGTGGTCCGCGGCGAGGTGATGCNCATCCGCGCCTCGGTCTATCTGGAGGCCGCGCGGGCGCTCGGCTGGCCGAAGCGGCAGGTGATCATCCGACACCTGGTGCCGAACGCGTTGGGTCCGGTCCTGATCCTGGCCACGATCAACGTGGGCGGGGCGATCAGTCTCGGCTCCACCCTGAGCTTCCTCGGGCTCGGCCCGCAGCCGCCCACCGCCGAGTGGGGCGCGATGCTGTCCAGCAGTCGCACCTACTTCTCGGTCGCCTGGTGGCCCGCGATCTTCCCCGGGATCGCGATCACGCTCGCCGTCCTGGCCATCACGGTCGCCGGACAGTTCCTCCAGGCACGACTCGAAGGTCGGAACGCACGATGACATCCGACAGCGACCCGACGACCGACAGCGACCCGACGACCGGTGACCCGACCACCGGCGACCCGGCCATCGGTGATCCGACCATCGGTGATCCGACGGCGCCGGACCCGGCGACGCAGCCCGGCGATCCCCGAACCCTCGTCGACGTGGCGAACCTGCGCGTGCGGTTTCGGCTGGGTCGACGCTCGGTGGACGCCGTGCGCGGCGTGTCGTTCCGGATCGACGCCGGTCAGAGCATCGCCGTCGTCGGAGAGTCGGGCTCGGGGAAGAGCGTCACCGCCCGCAGCCTCGTCGGGCTGGCGGGACGCGGGGCCGAGGTGCGGGCCGACCGCCTGGTCATCGCCGGCACGGACACCCGGACGCTGCCGGAACGCCGATGGCGGACCCTGCGCGGCCGGCATATCGGCTTCGTCCTGCAGGACGCGCTCGTCTCACTCGACCCGGCCCGCCGGGTCGGCGCCGAGATCGCCGAGACGCTGCGGGCCCATCGGGTGGTTCCTCGGGCGGAGGTCGACGCGCGGGTGGTCGAGCTGTTGCGGGAGGTCGGCGTACCGGAGCCGGAGGCCCGCGCGGGCCAGTACCCGCATCAGCTCTCCGGCGGGCTGCGGCAGCGGGCCCTGATCGCTTCGGCGATCGCGGCCGACCCGGAGCTGCTCATCGCCGACGAGCCGACCACCGCGCTGGACGTCACGGTACAGGCCCAGATCCTCGAGATGCTCGCCGCGCGCAAGCGGGCCGGGACGGCGCTGCTGCTCATCAGCCACGACCTGGCCGTCGTGTCCCAGGTCGCCGACCACGTCTTCGTCATGAAGGACGGGATCTTCGTCGAGCACGGCCCGACCCGGCAGGTGCTCGACGACCCGCGGCACCCCTACACCCGCCAGCTCCTCGCCGCCGTGCCGGTCGCGCACGCCCGCGGCACCCGACTGTCACCGCAGCCCGGTGGCCCGGTCGCGCAGCCTCGGGCGGTCGTCGGCGACGGGGTCGTGCTGGCGGCCAGGGACCTGGTCAAGACGTTCGCCCTGGACGGGCGCCGCATCCTGACCGCCGTGGACGATGTGTCGTTGGAGCTGCGGGCCGGGGAGACGCTCGGCATCGTCGGCGAGTCCGGTTCCGGCAAGACCACGACCGCCCGGCTGCTGCTGGACCTGGAGCGGGCGGACTCCGGCGCGGTCGAGGTCGACGGCACGGCCTGGGGCGAGATCGACGCCCGGACGGGTGCGCGGCTGCGCCAGCACATCCAGGTGATCTACCAGGACCCGCTCAGCTCGTTCGATCCGCGATACCCGGTTCGGAAGATCATTGCCGAGCCGCTGGCCGTGGCCCGGGTCTCCCGCGCCGAGCGCCGGACCCGGGTGCTGGAGCTGCTCGACCAGGTCGGGCTGGCGCGCGACGTGCTGGACCGGCGACCGCGCCAGCTCTCCGGCGGGCAGCGCCAGCGGGTGGCGATCGCCCGGGCGCTGGCCCCCCGGCCTCGCGTCATCGTCTGCGACGAGCCGGTCTCGGCCCTCGACGTCTCCATCCAGGCCCAGATCCTCGACCTGCTCGCCGATCTCCAGGCCCGGCTCGGCATCGCCTACGTGTTCATCTCCCATCATCTCGGCGTGATCTACCACGTCAGCGACCGTGTGCTGGTCATGAAGGACGGCCGGATCGTCGAGTCCGGCGATGTCGAGCAGGTCTTCCGGGAGCCGCGCCACGACTACACCCGCGGTCTGCTCGCCGCGGTGCCGACCCTCGACGGCGCCGCGCTGCGCCCCCCGGCGGAACCACGGGCGACGACCGTGCCGGAAAGCGAAGGAGCGGTGGCATGACCGTCCACAAGGTCGACGTCGTCGTGCTCGGCGGCGGGGCGATGGGGTCGGCGGCGGCCTGGCAGCTGGCCCGCCGCGGCGTCGACGTCGTGCTGCTCGAACGGTTCGCGGCCGGACACGTCCGGGGGGCCTCCCACGGCGCGTCCCGGATCTTCCGGCTCGCCTACCCGGACCTCGGCTACATCCGCCTCGCCCAGCAGGCCCGGGTGCTGTGGCGGGAGCTGGAGGATCTCACCGGCACCGCGCTGCTCACCGTCACCGGGGGGCTGGAGCACGGCGGCGACCCCGTGTTGGACCAGGTCGCCGACGCCACCGCCGCGGCTGGCGTGGCGTCGGAGTGGTTGACGCCGCGCCAGGCCGCGCGGCGCTGGCCCGGCCTGCGCTTCGACACCCGGGTGCTGGTCCACCCGGACTCCGGGCGCCTGCACGCCGACAACGCCGTCACCGCGTTGCAGGAGAGCACGGTCAAGCACGGCGGGGTGGTCCGGCACGAGGTGCCGGTGCGCTCCCTCGCGGTGCGCGGGGACGACGCCGTCGAGATCCACACCGACGACGACCGCTACCTCGCCCGCCGCGTCGTCGTCGCCGCCGGGGCCTGGACGGAGAAGCTGCTCGGCGGCCTCGTGCCACTGCCGGCCCTGCGGGTCACCCAGGAGCAGCCGGCGCACTTCGCGCCGGTCGGCCTCGGCACGTCCGCCGGAGCGGATCAGGACCGTTGGCCCAGCTTCGTGCACCTGCTGACAGCCGGAACCCAGGAGGCCATCGCCTTCCACGGCGGGGTCTACGGGCTGGAGACCCCCGGCGAGGGCGTCAAGGTCGGCTTCCACGGGGTCGGGCCGGTGGTCGACCCGGACAGGCGCGACTTCGCTGCGGTGCCGGCCCAGCTCGCGGCGTTGCGGGAATACGTGCGGCGCTGGATCCCCGGCGTGGACCCGGNCCGCTTCGCCCCGATCAGCTGCACCTACACCACGACCCCGGACTGGCACTTCGTCCTGGACCGGCACGGCCCGGTGGTCGTGGCGGCGGGATTCTCCGGCCACGGCTTCAAGTTCGTGCCCGCCATCGGACGCATCCTCGCGGACCTGGCCGTCGACGGCACCCGTCCCGACCCCCGCTTCGCCTCCACCCGCTGACCACGACATCCATCCGCCGACCATGACGTCCACTCGCCGACCATGACGTCCACTCGCCGACCACGACGTCCACCCGCCGACCACGACATCGTGCCGTCGCCCTCGATGGCGCAGGAAGGGCCTGCACATGACCAGTCCACGCAAACAGATCATCCTGGGTCACTACATCGGCGGGGTCAATCACACCACGGTGTGGTCGGATCCGGCCGCCGGCAGCCAGATCGCGTTCTCGTCGTTCCAGCACGCCGCCCAGGCGGCGGAGCGCGGGAAGTTCGACTTCTTCTTCCTCGCCGAGGGGCTGATCCTGNGCGAGCGGCTCGGACAGATCTTCGACCAGGACATCGTCGGGCGCCCGGACACCCTGCCGGTGCTCGCCTCGCTGGCCGCCGTCACCGAGCATCTCGGGCTCGTCGGCACCCTGAACGCCACCTTCAACGAGCCGTACGAGCTGGCCCGCCAGCTCGCCTCGCTGGACCATCTCTCCGGCGGACGGGCCGNCTGGAACGTGGTGACCTCGTTCGACGCCTTCACCGGGCAGAACTTCCGCCGGGGCGGCTTCCTGCACCGCGACGACCGGTACGTGCGGGCCAAGGAGTTCGTCGCCCTCGCCCGCCAGCTGTGGGACTCCTGGGCCGCCGACGCGATCGTCGCCGACGCCGAGCACGGCCGGTTCCTGCGCGACGCGGCGGTCGGGACGTTCCGCCACTCCGGTCGCCAGTTCGACGTGGCCGGTCAGTTCACCGTGCCGCGCAGCCCGCAGGGGCGGCCGGTGATCCTGCAGGCCGGGGTCTCCCCGCAGGGCCGTGACTTCGCCGCCGCCACCGCCGACGCGATCTTCTCGCCCTACCGCGAGCTCGGGCCGGCCCAGGAGTACTACCGCGACATCCAGGCCCGAGTCGTCCGGGCGGGCCGGCCGCCGGGCTCGGTGAAGCTGCTACCCGGCGGGGCGTTCGTCCTCGGCGACACCGCGGCCGACGCCGTCGAGCGGCAGCGGGAGGTCGCCCGCGCCCAGGTCAGCGGGCGGACCGCGCAGATCCTGCTGGAGACCGTCTGGAACCGGGACCTGTCCGGCTACGATCCGGACGGCCCGCTGCCCGACGTCGATCCGGACCCGACCGGCCCGCCGGTGATCCAGGGCCGTGCCCGGATCGCCGAGGACCCGTTCGAGACCGTGCGGACGTGGCGGGCGCTGGCCGAGGCCAACCGGTACTCGCTGCGCGACCTCGCCATCCGCGTGTTCAGCCACACCGAGTTCGTGGGCACGCCGACCCAGATCGCCGACCGGCTCGACCACTTCGTCCAGAACGACGGCTCGGACGGCTTCATCCTGGGCTCGCACGTGACCCCCGGGGGAATCGACGAGTTCGTCGACAAGGTCGTCCCGTTGTTGCAGGAACGCGGCTCGCTGCGCGCCGAGTACAGCGGGACGACGCTGCGGGACAACTTCGGCCTCCCCCGGGACTCGGCCGCCCCGGACCGGACCCCCCAGGGTGCCCCGACGTGACCGAACGCCATCCGCTCGACAACCCGGCGCTCGCCTCGCTGCTGGGACCGCACGCGCACCTCGCCGTGCGGCAGGGGAGCGTGCTGCGCTACCCCGAGGACGTCGCACCGTTCATCGCCCTGCCGGACGATCCCGACGCCGGCACCTGGCGGGACGCCGCGACGCTGCTCGGCCCCGGGGCGATCCTGCCCCTCGCCGGCTTCGACGACGTGCTGCCGACCGGATGGGAGGTGGTCGGACACGGTGCCGGCGTGCAGCTCGTGGACGAGGGTGTCGCCGCGGCGCCCGACGACGAGGCCGTCCGGCTCGAGCCGGACGACGTCGAGGACATCCTCGCGCTGATCGACCGCGCCCGGCCCGGGCCGTTCCGGTCCCGGACCATCGAGCTCGGCACCTACCTCGGCATCCGGCGCGGCGGCGTGCTCGTCGCGATGGCCGGGGAACGGCTGCACCCGCCGGGCTGGACGGAGATCAGCGCGGTGTGCACCGAGGAGGCCTACCGCGGGCAGGGACTGGCCACCCGGCTCGTGCACGCCGTCGCCGCGATCATCCGGGCCCGGGGGGAGACGCCGTTCCTGCACGCCTCGGCGGACAACACCGGCGCGATCAGGCTCTACGAACAGCTCGGTTTCCGCCTTCGCCGGCGGGTGACGTTCACCGCCATCCGGGTGCCCGGCGAGCCGGCGGGCGGCGTGCCCGCCCCGAACCCGTTCGCCGCCGCGGCCACACCCACCGCCGCGGCCGCACCAACACCCGCGCCGCGAAGCGGTTCGGCGACCGAAGCCGCGAGCGGAGGTCCGGTCGGGTGACCGACGTCGTCGCCGAGCAGTCAACGCATGGCCGACCAGATCCAGATCACGGCGGTTCCCGGCGCCGACCAGGCGCACGTGATCGCCCACGGGGTAGGACGATCGCCCATGGGGTAGGAGGCAGGGAATATCAGTCCGGGGCTCCGAACTCGCGCGCGGCACGGCGGCCGATGCGGCGGTCAGGGACGATCCAGATCAGCGCGACGACGGTGTAGCAGCCGGTTGCGATAATGACGCCGACCTTGCCGTGGGTGTCCACGAACTGCGCGGACAGTATTCCGGCGAGATAGAACAGCGGCGAGATCCTGCCCTCCACCGTCATGCGCGCAGCCGCACGCCTCACCCCTGTCCCCATGCCGTCATCAGACCATCCCCCGGCCAGGAGCCGCGGCGTCGCACCGGAGGTGTATCTACGCCGGTGCGGGAACGCCGCGCCGAGACCGGGATGCCCGCCGCGGCGCGCTCCGCCTCAGTGGCCGGGCCGTCCCCGGCNGTCGTGGATCACTGCCCACCGCCGTCTCGGCCTGGCCGCGGGCAGGTAGGCATGGCGTGCAGGTGGTCCCAGTAGTAGGCGGCGGCGGAGGGATGGAGCTGGACGGCACAGTAGAGCTTGTTGTCCTGGATTTCGGTCTTCAGATCGAGAAAATGCCGGTTGTGCGGGTCGTTCTTCCACAGGGCGGCTTCGAACTCGCTGCGGTCGTCAACCAGCAAGCCGGCGACGAAGGTGACCAGGTCACCGTCAGCCTTGGCGTTCGCCAGCACGACGTTCGACGACGCGATCGTGTCCGTCGCGTCGATCCGTGTGTAGTCGTCACGTCGGAGCGTCCACTTCCGATAGTCTCCGCCGTGCAGAAAGGGATACTTGGCATCCCATTCGGACTGCATTCTCACGAGATAGTCCGTGCCGAGCGGCAGCAGCGTCAGCGTGGCCCCTTCCGGGTCCTTCAGCGCATCCGCGATGGTCGGCGTCGGTGCTCCTCCCGACCACAGGAGGGCGTCGGCACGGTGGCTGCGGACGNCGTCCACCGCGTCGGCCAGCGTACTGTGCGCCATCGTCGGGTTGCAGTCCGGGATCTGGGCCCGGAGCTGGCGAAGGAGAATCGTGCCGGTGCGTTCCGTCCCCGACTCGACCAGCCCCGTCTCCAGGGTCCGGTTCTGCTGGCAGAGATCACCGAGCGCGGTAACCGGCCGGTCGTCCGGACTGCCCGGGTTCGGCGCCNGGACGACCACCTGGATGAAGTCCAGCCACAGCGGGCCGATGGTCCGCACCGTGGTCACGGGCCGCCCCTCGAACTGGTAGACGGCCTCGTGCGCGTCCACCGCCGTGCTCAGGCCACTGATGGACAGCCAGCAGGTGGNGGCCTTCGGGTCGGCCAGCACCCCGACGTTGAAGGCGCTCCCCTGTGTCGCCACGACGTTCACGACCGACCCGGGAAACCGCTGCGTAATGTTTCTGCTGATGACATCCGCATACTCGTCATAAGGCGTGGTCGTCGAATCATGCGCGGCGCCGCCCTGCCNGGCGAAAATGTCGATGACCGGGCACCTGCCGAGCACTCGCGGAGCGGCCGGCCGCGTTCGCGCACCGAGGACGGCGGCCAGCATGCCCACGACGACAACCGCTACGCCAATGGCCAGGTAAACACCGCGTTCACCCCGCGAGAATGACCCCGCACTGGACACAGAGCAACAGCCCCCCACCATGCTCCACGCCGTCCNGATAGACGGCAGGCGGCTATGTTACCCGTCCCGGTTCGTCGCCTTCGGAAGCGGCCGTGGAATATCCCGGCGGCGGGCATTCCTGCTGACGCCACGCGAGCGCGTACACCAGCATTCCGGCGATCCCGGCCTGCAGAGCCACCGCGCCCGCCGAATGGTCCGCCGAGACGAAGGTCGCGACCTCGGCCCCGCAGGCCGCCCCGAGCAGGGCCAGCACGACGGTCCGGGCCAGCTCACCCGCGGTCGGCCGCCACCTGGTCGCGAGCAGACAGCGGATCACGGCGGTACTCGCAACGCCCACCGCGACGACGCCCAAGGCGACCCCGGCGAGACCACCGCCCCCCGAGGACTGCCACGCGATGCCGCCGGCCTCGAGGCCCAGCCCGGCCAGGACGGCGACGCCCAGGGCGACCGGCCGCGCGGATGCGGAGAACCCGGGCATAGGAAGCCCGGGCGTTCGGCGCCGATCCCGCGGGCGGCCCCGATCCCGCGGGCGGCCCCGATCCCGCGGGCGGC
>NZ_LJJX01000047.1:13351-48237 GCF_001421075.1 Frankia sp. CpI1-P
CCGATCCCGCGGGCGGCGCCGATCCCGCGGGCGGCGCCGATCCTGCGAAGCCTCGGGTGGTCGCGCCGGTTCACCCTGCTGACCGTCCGGGCGGGCGATCGGCGCCGGTGGGCGCGCGCTGGGCAGGGGCGGTGGTTGGGACGGTCGAGGCACCCTGCGGACCGGGGACGGCGGTGGCTGCGCCGCCACCGCGCTGCCGTCGGCGGCCGGCTCCCGGCGTCGGGTCGGGTAGTCGGGGGCGGTCCGCGGCCGGTTCTGGCCCGCCAGCGCGGCCCTGACCTGCGTGACCAGCTCCACCCGGGCGGCGCCAGCCGCCAGCCCGAACAGGTCGATGAAGACGACGGACCCCAGCGGGTCGGGAGGCCGGCAGTCGGCGACCCGGATCGGAATGAGCTTCCGGTCGGTGCCCGCGAGATCGGCTCCCCACGCGGCCCGCCAGTCCGTGCCGCCCTGACCCGAACGCAGGTAGGCGCTGGAAACAATGGCTATCGTCCGGGCGGAGCCGACGATACCGTTCTCGAAGAACGCCTGCCGGTTCATGCCTGGGACGAGATACCAGTCCTCCAGGAGCACCCGGTAGCCGGCCTCCTCCAAGTGCCAACCGACCCAGATGGCCCACTCCCTGTCCACCGGGGCACGGGAGATGAAGAAATCCCACCGGGGGCCGGTGACCTCATCCGCGTTCTCCGCGGCATCGAGCATGAACCGATCATCGCACGGAGCCGCCGCCGGTCGGAAAGCCCTCGACGTCGCCACCGACCACGCGCACCTTGCAGGGCAGCCCCGAGCACCGCACCCGCCGAGGGCAGGNCGACCTACTCCGGGATGCAGGCTCGCGGCGGTAGAGGCGCCCCCCTCCCTGTCAGACTCGTGTGAGACACCCCAGCGGGCTTCCCGGTCCTTCGCGTCCGGCGTGCCGATCACCGTCACCGGCTCACGCAGACGCTTCCACTTCAGGCCGGTCGTGATCNCCTCAACCCCGCGGATTGCGCCGGTCGTGTCGGAGTTGCCGTGAACGTAGAGGGCCTATGGGCGACCAATGGTCGCTTCAATCACGGGATAGTAGATCTGGTCGCACAACTTGCGGAAAGTTGCATACGTTGCGCAACCACGCTACGTGTGCACGGATCGGGCCGCCATGGCAGGGCGGGCCAGGAGACGGCCGGCGCGGCCCTGCCAGCTCGACACCCAGACGTCGAGGATTTGCTAAACTTTTCGCTGTGGACGAGTGGGAGGTCCGCGTCACCGACGAGTTTCTGGCCTGGGTCGACGGGCTCGATCCGAGATCGAAGGCGCTCGTGGTCGACGCGATAGACCGGCTGGCCGACGCCGGGCCAGGCCTGGGGCGGCCACTGGTCGACCGCCTGGTCGGCTCGGAGATCCACAACCTCAAGGAACTCAGGCCAGGTTCCGCGGGTTCCTCGGAGATCCGCGTCCTGTTCGTCTTCGATCCCTGGCGCTGCGCGATTCTGCTGGTGGGGGGCGACAAGTCGGGCGACTGGTCCGGCTGGTACCGCACAGCGATCCCACGGGCGGAGACGCTGTACGTCGAGTACGTGAAGGAACGGGAAGCCGAGGAAGGCAGCTCATGACCAGATTTCCCCGGTGGAACGACGTCCGCGCCGGCCTGGTCGCCGACGCCGGCGGCGAGGAGGCCCTGGCCGAGGCCCACAGGCGCAACCAGGCCTACATCGACGGCCACCGGCTCGCCGATCGCCGCAGACTCCTCGGCCTGACGCAGACCGATGTCGCCGAACACATGGGCGTCAGCAAGAGTCGGGTCTCCCAGATCGAACGCGGCGAAGTCTCCACCGTGGACGTCATCGCCCGCTACGTCCGAGCCCTCGGCGGCCAGCTCCAGATCACCGCCGTCTTCGGCGACGACCTGTACATCCTGCGCGGCACCGACACGCCTGCCGCGTGACGAGGCAGTTCCCGCCGCTGGGTGCTCGATCTCCGCGAGATCGACCTTGGTGGCCGTCGAGGTACCGAGGGGCGGAACGGCAGTCGAGGTACCGAGGGGCGGAACGCGCGAGACGGGCGCCCCCGGCCCGGCAGGCCCGCGTCCCTGGGCCGAGGCCCGCCCGCGACACTCGCACCGACTCGCCCGCGGTCCCGCGATGCTCGCCCAGCGGCCAGCGCACAGAGCATCCGCCCCCACTGCCGCGTCGACAGCGCCGGGTCAACCACCTCCTGGATCACCGTCCTCACGCGTCGCCCACCACGGCGTCGACGTGCGCCTGCAGGTGCGTGAAGAAATCGACGATCGCGCCGGCAACACCGCCGCGCGATCATCTCGACACGGTCCTGGCGGCGCTCAATCTCTCCGCGATGCCCTGGGCACAGGGCGATCATGAGGCAGCCTGCGGCCTGGCCGCCGCCCACATAGCCTGGCGTTCCAAGCGGATGACCTGCGCGACACACTGGGCGCGCAGTACTCGCCGCCGAGGCATCCGGGCACTCCCGTTCGTCGGCCTGATCGAGATCGCCGGCCAGTTCCGGCCCGCCCAGATACTTTCGCGACCGTCGCCCCGAGCTCCCAGCAGGCCTCTCGGTCGGCGGCTGACAGGTCACCAGGGACGGTAAACGGGTCGCGCAGACGTTTCCATTTCAGACCCGTCGTGATGGTCTCGACTCNGCGGACCGCGCCGGTCGTATCGCTGTTGCCGTGGACGTACAGCGCATACGGCCGGCCAACGGTCGCGTCGAGACACGGATAGTAGATCTGGTCGCAGAACTTGCAGAAAGTCGCGTCCGTCGCGCGATCACACTACGTGGTTCTCGGAACGCTGTGGTCCGCGGCCTCAAGAACCGCGGGGCGTCCTGACGCCACACTTCCCGGCCGGCCTCCGGCAGGCAGGACGAGAGAAATCCGCCCGTACCTGCTACCGCGTGACGATGACCGTCGCGCGGTGTCCGGCAGCGTTCTTGAGCTTGGTGTCGCCTGTGAGCAGATTGCAGCCGAGTGCTTCGGCGAGCGCGATGTAGGCGGCGTCGTAAGCACCGAGGTTGTGCCGCAGCTCCCACATCCGGGGGTGGTAGGGCCAGACCGGATGACGGNTAATCCGCAGGCGCGCGTAGTCAGCCAACATCTGCTCGCCACGATGAGCAGTGATCTTCTTTCCGGCGGCAAGCCGACGGACTGTTGACGCGACCTCGACGTCGAGATGGTGCGGGGCGTGCAGTGTCCGCGGGGCGGACAGGCGCTGCCGGAGCACCTCGTCGCCATCGCGGACCGACAGCACATCGATGACGAGCGAGCAGTCGACCACGTACGTGAGGGTCAACGCCGCCCCTCGTCGCGCGCCGCGAGGATGTCGTCCATGGTGAGCCCCACAGGTTCCCTGTCGCGGACCATGCGGGCGATGACCTCGGCGTTGGTCTCCGTGGCCGCATCGGCATCCATCAGGTCCCGCAGGTACCCGGACAGCGACTGACCGAGCGATCTGGCCCGCTCGCGGAGGACCGCNAGCGTCGTCGGATCGACATCGCGCACCTGGATGATGCCCCCGTCGGCAGACTCGCTCATCTGTCCACGCTACCATGATTCATGCATCACGCATGAATCCTTGCGTCAACCTNGCCAGGAGCGTTCGTGGGCACCTCACGACACCTCCGCCGCTCGCGCGCTGTCCCGCCGGAACATCGCCGTGAGCCGGCCACCAGCAACGCGGCAACGGTGGCGCCGAGCTCCCAGCAGGCCTCGCGTGTCGCAGTATCCATCTCGCCGACGATCGACAGCGGCTCTCGCAGTCGCTTCCACTTCAGGCTGGTGGCGATGGTCTCGACCCCCGGATCGCGCCCGGTCGTGTCGCTGCCACCGTGCACATACAGCGCGTACAGCCGTCCTACCGAGGCTTCGAGCACGGGACAGTAGATCTGGTCGAAGGACCTGCGGAGAGTCGCGTGCGTCGGGCGATCACACCGAGTGTCGACCAGGCTTTCTGTCGTGGTGATGCCGGGATGCGCACGCAGCCGGGCCTCCGGACACCCAGTGAGCGCTACGGACCGTAGTGGACGAAGGATGCCCAGGCGGACGGTCGGTCGGGATCTCGGGCGCGGGCGGCGAGGGTGGCGTCGTACAGCGCCTGCGCCGAGGCGGCGGCAGGGCCTAGGGCCGAATCCGCCTCGGCGTCTCGCAACTGGCGGTACACCGAGCGGGCGACCCGCAGCGCCGCGAGATCCCACACCGTCCACAGGGTGGCGATCNCATGGCGGTAGCCCGCGGCTTGGAAGGCCGAGGCGAGATGGATCGACTCGTCGAGCAGCCGGACGCTGGGCTCGGCGGTGCCACATGCCGACAGGTACGCCAGGCCACTGACGTCAACCCGTCGCCGGACGATGTCGGCCACCGTCAGCGGNTGATGTTGGTGGTCGTAGACGAGGAGCGCGCTGTTTGACGGNTCGTCGATGTCCGTCACTCCGTGACACGCCAGATGGATCCAGGGCCGGGCGACCATCGCGGCCAGAACACGTTCCNGNGACGCCTGCGGACCGGTCAGGGTCTGAACGCGGCCGGGAAATGCCTCGGCGATCATGGACGCTTCCCGAGTCGCGTTGGGCAGGGGCTTGCGTTCCGGTGTTTTCGGTAGGGCTACCGCGGTGATCTCGGGCGCCCACGACCCGGAAGCCGCCGAGCCGACCGCCCCATTTGGCGGCCGGCGGGAATCCAGCAGTGCGCGGATGGTCGGCGTGTAGCTGGAGACGACTCGGTCCAGCACGGTCCGGGGCTGCCCGCCAACGGCGTCCGTCGCCGGGTCGGCGATCTGGTGACCGGCGGCGTGCAGCGGCAGGAACGCCAGCACCCCGGTCGGGCACCACCACAGACGTCGTACGCCGCCGTACTGGTCCCAGACCCGGCGCTGGTCCAGCAACGAGAGAACCGGTTCCGCGATGCTGTCCCACAGCCACCGCAGCACCGCGTTGATCCGCTCCTCCGCCGCGGTGCGCAGATTGAGATCCACGGTGGAATCAGTGGCCGTCGCGACGGCAGCCGTCAGCGCCAGCACCTGGTCGCCGGCGGTGGCCGCGGACAGGTGCGCCAGCCTCACCTGGTGGACGCCCGCTCGGGTCAGTACGAGCGCGTCGCAGCGGATGCGGTGCGGGTTGATGATGACGACCGGGCCGGCCCCGGCAGCGTCACGCATCTGGCTGAGGTCCGGCGGGAGCAGGAAGCGGGCGTAGCCGGGCAGCTGACGGGCCTCAGCCAGCAGGGCTTCGAACTGAGCGGCAAGGTCACGTCGATGTTGCTGAAGCTGAGCGTCGTCCACATGGAGCCGGCGGGGCGCGCCGGCCTCACGCGCCAGGTCGTCGGTGGGCGCGTCGAGCGCACGGCGTACNGCCTCGATCCGCCCGGCCAGGTCCGGATTGGTCTGNGCGAGCTGCCCTACGTCCGTTCGCAGTTCGCCGATCCGCCCGAGCAGAACGCCCCGGGCCTGATCCAGCAGCTCCACGGCCCGCTCGGGCATGCCGTCGGCCAGGGCGCAGGCCGCGACCAGGGATCCCAGTCCCTGTACCGACGTGAGCCGCCGTTGCTGGTCCGGCCGAGTCAGCCCACGTCCCACTGTGCGCGACAGCATCTCGATCGCCAGTTCACCGGCCTGCGTGGCCGTCGACCAGTCGGACATCTCAGCCGCGCCGATCGCCCAGGCGCGAGCGGCACCCGCTCGGGCCGTCGGGGTCGCCGTGTCCAGCCGGGCCGCGGTGGCGTAGGCCGTCTGCGCCGCCGCCTGATCGGCCTGTTCGCCGGTCCTCACGAACCGGGCGTATCGCGCCCGCCCCAGGTTGGACAGGTACACCGCCAGGTCGGGATGGCCGGGTGGAGTCAGCTCCACCGCGCGTTCGACGAGGGCGAGGGATTCGTCCAGATCAGCCATCGCCCCTGTACGTTCGAACAGCTGGAGCAGCAGGCCCGCCTCGTTGGACAGGCGTCCGAGGTAGGACGGGCTGGCCGGCGACGTGACCTGCACGGCCTCGCCGACCAGTTCTCGCGCCTCCCGGAGAACGGCCGCCTCCGCCCGCGCCTCGGCGCGCAGCCCGGTGCGCCCCGAATAGGGGACGCTGTCTGCTGGCTGGTCGGTCGCGCCGCCGAGTGAGGCGGTCAACGCCAGGCTGAGTTTGGTCAGATAGGAAGCGCGATCGACGTGGTGGGCCGGGATGGCTGTGAGTGCGGCCCGCGCCGACGCGACGGCGGCGTCGGCGTCGGCGCGACGAGCGCCGATGAGGTAGCGGGCGCGCAGGGCTCCGGAGAGATTCGCCAGCCGACCCGCCCGCCGGGTGTCGCTGGCGGCCGTGGCATCCACCGAGGCCTCCAGCACCTCCACCGCCGCGTCGAGATCAACCGCCGCCCCGGTCAGCTCGAACCGGGTGTGCAGGACCCCTCCGTGGTTGGACAGATGCCGGGCCCGGTCCGCACGCCAAGTCGGGCTCTCGTCGACGGCGGCTCCCAACTGGCGCGCGGCCTCATCGAGGTCCGCCGTCCGGCCGGTCAGCTCGTATCGGGTCGCCAGCGCCAGGCCAAGGGCGGAACTCGCCTCCGAACGCAGCGGGCGCCCCGGGACGAGCAGGTCGCGGGCCTCACTGGCCCACCGCACCGCGTCGTTGACGTCGGTCAGTGCGGCACGGCGTTCCGCGCGGGCCCGTGCCACCACCGACAGGTTGACCAGCCGGGACGCACGGAGCTCGCCGGGCCGCGGAGTGGCGTCGACGNCATCGCGCGCGTAGCCAACCATCTCGTCCGACAGCCCGGAATCGCCAGAGGTCTCGACCTGGAGCCGGATCGCNCTGACCAGAGCCGACACAAGACGGGGATATGCCAGGTCACCGCGAGAGGTCATCATCACGGCCTCACGGGCGCATTCCGCGCCCCGCTCCAGATCCGACTCCTGGCCGCCATACTCGTACCGGGCCTGGAGGGACGCGCTCAGGTTGGCCAGGGCACTCGCGGTGGAGGCNCCAGCCCGGGTCACCCGCAGGAGATCTACCGCCGTCTGGCTGGCGCACACCGCCCGCTCCACATCCTCTGGATGCCCTTGGCGGTCAAAGCGCAGCCGCAGCGCGACGCCGAGACCGTTGTGCAGCAGCCCCAGGTGCGGATGCCCCGGCGGCAGGGCGTCTATCGCCTCCGCCACCAGCGCGGTAGCTTCGTCGAAGCCATCCGCCGAGTCGGTAGCCTCCGCCTGTGTTTGCAGCGCGTTTGACAGCGCAAGCAGAGCTCCTGACCTGGCCGGATGCCCTTTCGGGGCAGCGGCGAGAGCTCCCCGCGCGGCTTCGATGCCGAAGGTGAGGTCGGTGGGGTCGCCGGTCGCCTCGAAGCGCAGTATCAGGCAGCCGGCGAGACACGCCAGCAGCGCCACGGGATTGCGACTCGCGGAGGGCAGCGTGGCCGCCCGCGCGGCCAGGTTCAGCGCCCGTTCGAGATGGGCCAACTCGCCGGTGCGTTCATACAGGTCGGACAACATCGAAGCCACGTTCGACAGCCGCCCGGCGGCGTTGCCGTCGTCCTCGGTCAACGCCGCGGTCAGGGCGACGCACTCCTCGCCGGCCTCGACGGCCGCGAGGAGATCGTCGAGGTTTCCGGTGGCACCGTGGCGCTGCTGCCGCGCGGTACTGAGGTTGGACAGTACCGCCGCGCGCTGCGGGTGCCCGGCCGCCGCCAGTGATGCGCCGCGTTGACCGATGGTGATCGCCTCGTTGAGGCTGGTCCGGCTGCCCGTCCTCTCCCAGTGCTGTCGCAGCGCGCTGCACATGTTCGACAGCCGGCCCGGCAGTCTGGGGTCGACCGGTTCGGTGACGTCGAGAATCCGCCGGCCCTCCGTGATCGCCGCCACGAGGTCGTCGAGATCGTGACGCAGCTCGTAGCGGGTNGTGAGTGCGGCGGCGAGGTTGCTCGCGTGGATGGCGAGGTGCGGGTCATCCGCGGTGGTCACCGCCAGCGCACGCCGGCCGAACGCCACCGACTCGTCCAGATCCGCCTCGCCACCCCAACGGTTGTGACGCTGATGGAGTGCCCCCGCCAGGTTCGAAAGCCGTCCGGCCAGGTCAGGACTCGACTCGGACGTCATCTCGACCGCGTCGCGTAACAGCCGAACCGCGTGATTCACCTGCTCGGAGTCCGCCATCGCGGCAGGTTCCTGCAGGATCGCCACGGCGGCACGGGTCCACTGCGTCACGTCGGCCTCATCCCCGGAACTCTCCGGCTGTGGACCTGGACCGCGCGCTCTTCGGCCGTGTGCCCGCCACACGCCGACCGCGGCTGGGTCCTCCTTGCGGCGCGCGGTCCCGACTACGGACGTCCACCAGCGCCNAAACACGGCTAATCCGGCCTATTTGCCGAGTTTGTGAATGGTGTCGGTCAGCCGTTCACGAACGACGCCCNTTGCCTTCGTCCCCGAATCCTTACCCGCGTCGTTGCCACGGCCGGAGTCGAGCCGAAGGTCTTCCAGCACCCGCGTCAACTCCTTGACCGCGCCCGAGTCCTCGGCGTCCACAGCCAACTGAAGCGACTGGAGAGTGCGAGAGACACGACTCCAGATGCCCGGAGTTGTCTCCCAGTCCAGGGCACTGTGCAGGACGTCCAGAGCCTCCTCCCGAATCTGCTCGTCGATCATGCCNCCACCGAAATGCACCCGCTGTCCCTCGCCATGCGCACGATTATGCTGGTATCTCGGGAGTCCTGATCAGGGGCATCCGGATCGGAGGCAGTCCAGATCGTGCGGAGGGACATGTCCCAGCACAGTGCCGAGACGTTGACCGCTCACGAGTTCGTCGCGCATCTGTACGCGCCCACGTCAAGCCCGCGGGCTGTCGAACTTTACACGTACCTGCGCGGTCTCTGGTCACGCTGCCAGGTCGAACTCGGCATGNCCAGCCCCATTCCGGCCTTGGGGGTCCCACCGGATCCGCCGGCGCACAGCGAGCCGGATGAGACCGCGGTCTTCACCCCCNTCGCCGCCGCACGCCGCGAGGGCGACGGGGTGCATCAGGTTCTGCTACGGCGGGTGCATGACGTGCTGTGCCTGTCGGTGTCCCTGGCGCCGCGCCACGGCAGCGATCTGACCTGGGCACGGCTGCGCAGCGACTGGGCGAGCATCAGCGAGCCGCTCCCCGACGGGCTGCTGGGCACGGCCGAACTCTACCTCGCACTGTTCCCGGCGTCAGGACTGGAACGGACCGAAGCAGGAGCCGATCTCAGTGCGGCCTGCCGCGCGCTGCTGCCAGCCCCGGCAGCCGCCGATTTCGATGGACGGGGTGTGTCGACGGCGGGCGGCTTCATCGCCTGGGACGCGGACACCGGTCCGGACGACCGCCTCACCCGGCGCATCGTGGCCCTGGCCCCGGCCGACCACGCCGCCGAGCTCAGTTCCTGGGCCTGGAGCCGGGGCGGGCCCGCCGAGGGCATGGTGATCACACCGCTCGCGCGGTACCTGATGCAGGCGGCGAAGCTCCGCTACCACCTGCGCGTCTGGGCGGCGGGGGCGCCGGTGNGGGCGGCCCGCCGAGACACCGAGTCCGCGCTCGCCACGGTCACCGCCCTGCTCGATGAAAGCTCACTGTTGGCCGCCAGACCCGTTCCCTTCAACTCCGCGGCACACTCTGGAGCTCTGCTCGACTCGAACCAGACCGCGCTTGACCGCGCCGTGGCGTTGCTGCGGGCCGAGATCGTGCACCTGGCCGGCACCGCCACGGCACTGCGCCAGATGCGACGGTCCGTGGAGGCCAGTGCCGCGAACATGGCCGCCTTGGCCGACCAGATCCCGGCGAGCGCCCGCGATCGGGCCGATGCGGACCACCATCACCTTTATGCCGACGACGACGCCCTGGCCACCTGGTTCGCTCGCCAACTTGACGATGATCTCTTCTCGGTCGAAACCACCGTTGACCGGGCCCGCGCGGCGATCGGCGACATCGTCCCGACATCAGTGCCGCCCACGCCGCCAGCCCCACCGGAACATCCGAAGTGGACATATTCGCCGACGGTTCCACCTATTCCCGCCAGCGAGGCATGGCCGGTATCCACGGACATCGACCTCACCGCCCCAGACCGCGCGGCCTTACTGGATACCGTGGCCAGCCTCTTCCCAACCGAAAATCACGCGGGCCACCTGCTCCACCAGGTGGGTTTACCCAGAGAAAGACGAGTCGGCTTGGAATCCGTGGCGCCAATAGTCGGGTGGAGTCAAATTTTCGCCGAGTTCGACAACNGAGTCATTTTCAACCCATACCGGCGCCTGCTCGCCGCCGCACTCGCCCTCTACCCTTACAACCCGACCTTACGGAACCTCGCTCGCGCCAACGGCCNGAAAATCGCACTTGAAGAGTCCCAGAAAGCCTCGACCACTCCTGACTACGACCCCGTTCGGAACGTAAGGCGCCTAACCTGATCTTGATCGCGCGTGCCGGCAATGACCTGCTCGCGATTTTCGCGGCGCGATGGAATGATCGCGCCGGGACGGGTTTGTCACAGGCGGACAATGGGAGATCTCGCCGCTATCCTCCGGACAGGTCGGACGCGGAGTGGGCATACGCGGCGCTCTTTCTGCCGCCGGCCCCGAAGGAGGGCCGATCAGCCATAGACCGCGTACGGCTTCCCGGGCCAACAATTGTTTGTCACCTTAACGGATACAGGGTCACGCAGGCGTTCCACTTCAGGCCGGTCGTGATGGTCCCGACGCCACGGACAGGCTGATGTCGCTTCCGCCGTGGACGTACAAGGCATACCGGCGGCCGACGGTGGCTTCGAGGACCGGGCAGTAGATCTGGTCGCGGAACTTGCGAAAAGTCGCATGCGTCATACGGTCACGCCACGTGTCGCACGAGGTTCGCCGGCACGGGCCGCGTGGCAATCGTCCAGGTCGGGCGCGACTACCCACGGGCCCCGGCTACGCCCCCGCGGCAGACACGTACACCGCTATCTGCCGGACGAATTCGTCAAGGTCGTCGAGGGCATCCAGTCGAGCAACGACGATCTCATCGTTGACCGCGATGTAGTCGTGGACGAGGACGTTTCGGAAACCGACGGACTTGCGGAGCGTCAGTGCGAGCGTTGCGGCCAGCGCTCCATGGTCGCCGAGCAGACGGATCGCGTCACCGTTGTCCGCCGGCGGTCCCCAGCCCTGCGCCGCGCAGATGTGCTGCGCGACGTCGACACAGGCCTCGATCGCTGTCACAAAGGTGTACTTCACCCCGCGCAGCCAGATCGGGTCCGCACGGCGCTCGTCGTCGGCGCCCGACTCGCGGCGGAGCACAGACAGATCGTCGGTGACCGCGCGCAGGAGGCGTAGCACCCGGACTTCGTCGACCACCGGCTACGCGTTCCGGTCCAGAACAGCCGCGGCGAACTCGCGGTGCGCCCGAGTGATCCGCGGAAGTTCGTCGAAGTAAATCTTTCTGGTCATCGCCTCCCAGCGCACCCGCGCGGCCCGGTCGTCCTCGAAGAGCAGCCGCCCGCCGGCCGCGACCCTGCCGGCGAGCTCGAGCGGCGCGCTGTCAAGGACGAGGAGGTCGACGCCGGGCGGCAGGAGTATGTCGAAGGCGCTCGGAGGCCGCGGGCCGCCGAAGAAGGCGGCGATATCGATGTCCGAGTCCGCCCGCTGGCACCCGACGGCACGGCTGCCGTGCAGATAGGCGAANTGCGCGCCCGCCTGCCGCAGCACGGCGACAGCGTCGCGCGTCGCGATGGTAGCGAGCGTCTCGTCCATGCCCCGATCATCCCAGACGCAACGGCCGCGCGGCACTCGGCTTCCGCCCGCGTCGCCGGCCCGCACAGAGGTCTCGGGCCAGCGGACTACGTGTGCACGAGATCAGGCCGCCATGGCAGGGCGGCCCCAGCAGCCGGCCGGCTCGGCATCCATGTGTCGAGGACTTGCTAAACCTCTCGCCGTGAACGGGTGGTGAGGTCCGCGAGCTATGGCATCAGGCTCGCAGCCATGGTCCCGCCGAGTTCTCGGCAGGACTCGCGGGCGGCGGGGTCGAGCTCGCCGATGATCGACAGTGGGTCGCGCAGGCGCTTCCACTTCAGGCCGGTGGTGATCGTCTCGACGCCGCGGACCGCGCCGGTCGTGTCGGAGTTGCCGTGTACGTAGAGCGCGTACGGATGGCCGATGGTCGCGTNGAGGCACGGGTAGTAGATCTGGTCGAAGAAGTGCTTGAGCGCGCCGCTCATGTAACCGATGTTCGCTGGGGTGCCGAGCAGGTACCCGTCGGCGGCGAGCACCTCCATCACCGTCGCGCTCAGCGCCGGCCTGACGACGACGTCGACGCCCTCGATCGCGTCGTCCCGGGCCCCGGAGAGCACAGCCTCCAGCATGGCCTGCATCGTCGGCGACGGGGTGTGGTGCACGACCAGCAACGTCGTCATGCACGCCATCCTCCCGGGTGCCGTCGGAACGGCGGCGGCCGGCCGCACCGGGCGGGGGCCCTCGGCCACCGGCCGCCCGGTCGTCCAGTTCCCGTCGAACGCCGCACCTGATCCCGACACGTCGATGATTCCCGACACTTCCGACCGGCTCG
This sequence comes from Frankia sp. CpI1-P, assembly GCF_001421075.1. Lineage (NCBI taxonomy): Bacteria > Bacillati > Actinomycetota > Actinomycetes > Frankiales > Frankiaceae > Frankia > Frankia sp. CpI1-P. The sequence continues at coordinate 25,862 of NZ_LJJX01000047.1, forward strand.
CCGGGAGGCCGCCCGGGCGGCGCCTGAAGCGCGGTCAGCCGACGACGGCGACGGCGCGCACGGGGAAGGTGCCCATGCCGCGGACGGGCGCGGGCAGCACGGTGAGGCGGACCGGCTCGCCGTCGGGCAGCTCGTCCAGGGCGGTGAGGTGCTCGACGATCGGGATGCCGGCGCCGAGCAGACCCTGATGGGCGGGACGGGCCAGGTCATCGACGTCGTCGATGTTCAGCGAGTCGATGCCGACCAACAGCGCCCCGGCGGCGAGGAGGGCCTCGACGGCCGCCCGGGTCAGATGCGGNGCCGGGCCGAAGTACGCCTCGCTCCCCCAGTGCCGGGCATGGCCCGTGTGGACGAGCACAGCCCGCCCGGCGAGCTCGGCGGCGACCGGCAACCGCTCGGCGCCGACGGCCCGTGCCCCGCCCGCGCGGACCACCACGGCCGGCACGTCGACCAGCCGCGCCAGGTCGAGCGCCGCGACGTCCGGACCGTCGGCGTGGAAGTGGAACGGGGCGTCGAGGTAGGTCCCGGTGTTCGCGACGAGGTCGATGGCGGCGATGTGGAACGACACCCCGGGCGCGAGCCGCTCCCCCGAGGCGGCCCGGCTGGTCCACGTGGAGATCCGCGGACCGGGCAGGCCCGGATAGGTCACCATGCCGTCGACGATGGGATGGGACAGGTCGACGATGCGGCGGTCCCCGACGGGCATGGCGCGCTCCTTGCGTCCACGGCACGGTTGCGGTGCCGCCACGCTACCGGGACCATGCTCGGCGCAGCCGGCGAACCGTCCCTGCCCGGCGCGGGCGGCGGTGGGGTCGCGGGAGCGACCCGGTCCGCCCGCCCGCGCCGGGGGGTGCCCAGCGGTCAGCCGTCGGTGCCGGTCACCGGCGCGGGCGGCGGGCCGGCGGGCGACGAGCGCCCGCGCGGGACGAGCGTCGGCCGGGGGCATGGCGGCCGACGCGCGAGGGGTGACCGCTGGGCCGGAACCCGCCTCGGGACGGCGCCCGGCGGCGTGGACTCTGCCGGAAGCCGTGGAGGCGGAGCGGACGGCGACGGATGCCGCGGCCATCCCGCCGGAGCCGACGGATGGCGCGGCGCTGGCGCGGCCGGCGGAGTCCGTGGCAGCGGGAGCTGCGGGGGCGTCGCCGGCCGAGAGGACGGGGGCACGGTCCTCGGCGCGGGGGTTCTTTCGGGTTCGGCGGCCGGGTCCTCCCGCCCGGCGTCGCCGGGGGCATCGTCGGGGGCGTCGTCGGCCGTCGGGGCGGGCACGCCCTCGTCCGGGGTGGGGGTGCTCGGCTCGCTCGCCACCGCGTCGTCCCCGGATGCGGCGGCGCCAGCCGGCACCGCGGATGCCCTCCGGGTTCCGGCGGTCGCGAGGTCCTCCGCGGCGACCACAGCCGCCGCCGGCCCCGCCGAGACGGTGGCGGGCGGAACGGTGGCGGGCGGAACGGTGGCGGCCGGCGGCTCGGCCGGACGGGGTCGCGGAATGGCCGTGAACGTGGGCGTGGGAGTGGGCGTGAACGTGGGAGTGGGCGTGCAGGTGGGAGTGGCAGTAGGTGCGGCGGCGGGCTCGTCGGTGTCGGGGTGGTCGGCACCGGCGTCCTTGCGGGTCCGCTCGGGCAGCGGTCCCCAGGCGTCGACGTCGACGGTCGACGTCGCCCACTGCTCGTATGGATCTCGGTCGGGTGGGAACGTCTCGGGGTCGGGCGTGTGGCGGGTCAGACCCACCGCCGCCGCGAGCACGAGTACTAGTCCCCCCAGAATCAGCACCGGCGTCAGCATCGCCGTCCTTCCCCCCCGAACAGGTCACCGCGGGCCCGCCCCCCTGCCTGGAAATCAAGGGCGGGAAGGCCCGATCAGTCCCGCATTCCTGTCATGCGCGGGCAAGTGACAACGTACGGGTGACCAGCCCGGACGGGGCCCATATCGATGACACGCAGCGAGGTAGCCGGTTCGGGTGGTAAGGCCNCTCGATCGGTGCCATGGCCGCAGGTCCGGACCAGGCTGGACCGGTACATTACGGGCCATCGACTCCAACGCGCCCGGCCCGGATGATCATCCTCGGTCGGTCGGTCCCGGGCTCAGCCGCGGTCTGGGCGCAGGCGCCCGCGACGGCAGCGTGACCGCGACGCGACCGCCGCACCGCCCCGCGCCGGCCGCCGCCGGCCAGGGCCGCACCCACTGATCGCCCGCACCGCCCGTGCCGCTCTTCATCCCGCTCGCGCTGCTCGCCGCGTTCCTGTTGGCGTCGTCGGCCGCTCTCCAGCAGCGCGCCGCGGGCCGCAGCCGGTTCGCGGCCCGCGACGACCACGACCTGGCCGTGCCCGGGTTCGGACACCTGCTCGACCTCGTCCGCGAGCCGTTATGGCTGGTGGGCTGGCTGACGAACCTGGCCGGCTTCCTCACCCAGGCCCTGGCGCTGCATCTCGGATCGCTCGCCGAGGTGCAGCCGCTCATGGTCACCCAGCTACTGTTCGCGCTCCCCCTCGGCCTGGTGGGCACCCGCCTGCGGATGGCCCGCACGGCCTGGTGGGCCATCGCGGCGATCTGCGCCGGGCTCGCGCTGCTGCTCGGCGTGCAGGATCGGCTACCCACCCGCCCGCCGCTCGACCAGGAACGCCTCGTGTTGGCGATCATCGCCATCGCCGCGCTGGCCGCGGCGTTGGTCATCGCATCGCGCGGGCGGCGGCCGGCGGCACGGGCGGCGCTGTTCGGCGTCGCCGCCGGATTGTTCTTCGCGCTCAGCGCGCTGCTGCTCAAGNAGGCGACCGACGAAACCCTCGACAACGGGTTCGACACGACAGTGACGCACTGGTTCGCTTATGCCCTCTGCGGGGTGACACTGACGAGCCTGTGTCTAGGTCAAATGGCCTACGCGGTCGGTCCGCTGACCGCGGCGGTCACCGCCATGAACATCACCAACCCGACCGCCGCCTACGCGCTCGGCGTCCTGGTGTTCGGGGTCCCCGCTCCGAGGGGGTCCGGGGTCATCGCGGGCGTCGCGGTCTCCGCCGTGCTGGTCGTGGGCGGGGTGTTCCTGCTGTCGCGGCCCAGTGCGCTGCCCCGGCCCCGACACCGCGCGCCCTGACGGACCCGGTGGACGGGTTCTTCCTGTCGCATATTGCGTCATCTCGGCGCCAGGCGGACACTCAGGGTATTGAGACCGATCGCGGCGACCGGCGCCGTTCGGGGCGGAGGCTTCCGCATGCCCCTGGCAAGGAGCGAGGTGCAGCCGGAATCGCGCGGCGACGCGGCCGCCTACGACGCAGTCCTCACCGACCTGGTGGACGTTCTCGACGGGGAGCCCGGTTTCGGTCGCGAGTCGGCCCGGCGGCTGCTGCAGGACCNCATCGCCCACCACCTCGGGCCGGGCCACCGGCTGCATCTCGTCGAGCACGATGTGCGCTACCAGTGGTTCGCCGCCCTCGTGTACCGGCTCGGCGAGGAGTCCGGCGGGCTCGCCGCGCTGGGCCGGGCCGTCAACGATCTGCAACCGGATTCGCGGGTGGCCGCGGTGGTCGCCCGCCTTGTCGCGGCCGCCGATGAGGGCGTCGGCGAGAGGTGGGCCGAGGACCACGGGGCCGCGATGCCGCGGGTGACGGCATCCCCACCGGCGGACCCGCCGTCAGGACGCGCGGCGGCGGAGGTCGACGGGCCACCACAGCCGCTGCGCCCGGTCGAGATCCGGGAACTCGCCTCGGCGTTCGGCCAGGGTGGGGGCGCACGGCGGTTCCTGGTCGACGCCGGGGTGCCGGCGGAGCGGATCCCACCGTCGGACATCGACGCCGCGACGTTCTGGGCGGAAGTGTCGGCGCTTCTCGGCCACGGGCTGCTTCGCGATGGCCGGCGGCGAGTGCTCGCGGCGGCTGCCTTCCGCTTCCCCGCGAACGACGTCTTCGCTGCGGGCCGGCCCCGATAGCCAGCGGCCGGTCATGACGACTCCGCCCGCTCCGTCGGCTGGACCTACGGCATCCAGTCGGGGTCCGACGACCTCCTCCGCGCCGGCCATCGGGCAGGTTACGCTAAACACCAGATTCGGTGTGCTGAGTAACAGAGCCCGCCGGCCGTCAAGCGCGTTGGGATCCGTCGGGGGAATCGTGACCAACCGCGATCCGTCGTCGCCACGACACGACGCATGGCGGTCCGACCCCGTCCTGGAGTCCGACCCCGTCCTGGAGTCCGACCTTGTCCTGGAGATTGTCGGCTGCCTGGAGAGCACCGCCGATCTACTCAGCCCCGCCACCCGAGATCTGCTGGTCAGGCGCTTCGAACGGCGCGCCGGCAGGCGGCTGTTCGTCCCCCAGTTCGATGTCGCCCGGGACTGGTGCTTCCGTTTCGTCGAAAGCTGCGTCGAGCTGGACAACGGAGCCGAGATCCTCGTGGACGCCGTGTCCGACCTGCGGCCCGACTCCGCCGTCGCGCACCGGCTGGCGCACATTCTCGCCGAACAGGGGGCGGCGGAGGTCGCCGAGGGGGCCGGCGAGCTGTGGGATCTCCTGCGGCGGGAGCTCAGCGCGTTGCCGGCGCAGCGGGTCGCCCATGCCTTCCGCCATGCCTGCCACCCGGCCCAGCCACCACGCCACTGCACCACGGCGTGGCAGCTGTTCCTCTGGGTTGCGAACCGTCATCCAGAACCCGCCCGACTCCCGCAGCATGCGGTGTTNCTCATCCGGTGCGCCGACGTGCTCGCCCCGGGCACGTTCGTCCGGGTCGAGGCGTGGCTACGCGGCGAGGCGCACCGGCGCGACCTGACCCACCAGCTGCAGCTGGCCCAGCTCGCCGCGGCCCCGGTGCCGCGGCGGCGCACGGGGATCGTCTCGCTGCAGTTCCAGCCAGTCGGGCCCAGGTCCGAGGATCATCTCGCGTCGTGGTGGCTGCACTGGGCCGACGCAGCGACGCCGCACCAGGGTGGGGCGCGGCCGGCCCGGCCGGAGCTGTTCGAACAGATCGCGNCCGCGGTCGTCGAAGACGCGGAGGAGATCCTCGGCGCGGAGATACCCACGGGTGAGTCCGCCGAGCTGGTCGTGGAGATCTTCCTGCCGTTCGCCTACATGGACCTGCCCGTCACCAGCTGGCGCCGGCAGATCCACGGAACGCCGCGCCTGCTGGTCGAGGACCACCCAGTCGTCGTGCGCAGCTTCGAACGCCTGCACCGACGTGGCTCGCGCTTCCTGTGGCTGCAGCGCTGGGCCGCGCTCACCGCCCCCGACCCGAGTGGGATGGTGGTGGCGGACGCCGCGCGCGTCGGGCGACATGGGCTGGCCAAGGACGAGCGGATCGCCGCGGTGACACTCAGCGGGCCACCGACGCAGGGCTCGCCGGCGCAGCGGCAGCTCGCCGAGGCGCTGAGCGCGGGCCTCGCGGTCGCGGCGTGGCAGGTCGACGACCCCGACCGGCCCCACACCGACAGGCCGCTGCTCGAGCTGCTCGCCCATGGCGATCCGTTCCGCCTGCCCCAGCGGTTCCGGCGGGAAAACCTCACCCGACTGGAACCACGCGGTGACCGCCACGCGCCCGGCCCGACCGCCTGCGATGCGCAGGCGGCGGCGCGACGCACCGCGATTCTGCTGTGGGACGACCCGCGCCGCGCCGCCTGGCGAGCGATCGCCGGATCGGCACGGCTACCGCGGCGCCCGACGCAACTCGGGCAGGCGACGCCCTCGGCCGGGACACAACCGGAGGGGCCCGCGTGAGCTTCGACGACGGGAGAATCATGCTGGAGCCGGACGCCGAGGGACCGGGCGCCCGACGCTGGTGGCTGTTCCACGGCACCGGCGAGCCCCCCGACGCCGACCTCCAGTGGCCGCCGGCCCCTCCTTGGCGGCGGTTCGCCGGCCCCGTGGTCGACGGTCCACCGCCACCAGAGGACGACGAGGAGATCTCGCGTCTGCGCGGGGAGGTGTCGGCCATGCTGCTCACGCCCGCCCAGGTCTCGGCCGTCAACGTCGCGCTGCTGCTGCGACGACCGATCCTCGTCACCGCTGCGCCAGGCTCCGGGCAGGCGGGGCTGGCCCACCTGATCGCCCGGGAACTGCGCCTGGGGCGGGTCCTGCGCTGGTCGGTGAACCGTCATACGACGCTGCGCGACGGCGTCCACGACTTCGATGCGCTTGGCCTGGCGAGCGCCGCGATCCAGCTGCGGGCCGATCAGCCCGTGGTGGAGCCGGGCGCGCCCCCCGGCACGCGCAGGTCCGTCAAGGGCCATCTCGCCGACCTGCTCGGCCACGACGCCGAGCGCAGGCCGCNGGACTCGCTCCCGGTTCACCGGTACGTCAGGCTCGGCCCGTTGGGCACCGCGCTGCTTGGCCGCACTCGCCCCCGGGTGCTGCTCATCGACCGACTCGACCGCAGCGGCTACGACCTGCCCGACGACGTTCTCGACGTGCTCGACGAGGGCCGTGCCGTCGTGCCAGAGCTGGCCAGGCTGCCACCCACCACCGGGCCGCTCCCCGTGGCTGTGGACGATCCAGGCGCCCACGCGCTCCTCGATGCTGGGATCATCCAGTGCGCGGAACCGCCGGTCGTCGTGATCACGAGCAGCGGCGAACGGGATTTCTCGCCGACCTTCCACGGCCGCTGCGTCCACCTCCGGATGCCCGCGCCATCCCGCACGAGGCTGCAGACAGTGGCGGAATCCCGGTATGGGGCCGTTCCCGGCGTGGCCGCCCTGATCGCACGCTTCGACAAACGCCGCAGCGCGGGTGCCGAGCTGACGATCGACCAGCTCCTCGACGCCCTCCACCTGGCAGCGGCCGGCGTCCTGGACGACGACAGCACGGGACTCGCCCTCGACGCCGTCTGGGGCGGCGCGGCTGACGATCCCTCGGCGGGCCTGCCGTGACCCGACGTCACGCCGACAACGGTCACGCCGACAACGGTCACGCCGACGACGACGGCACCGACGGACTTACCGCCGGCGATCAGCCCGACAAGCCGAGCCGCGTCCGTTACCTGCCCGGGCCCGTCCACATCGACCTGGCGCCGGCGATTCGCGACGAGCGAGCCCTCGCCCGGGCACTGCACCCGCTCGTCGATCAGGTCCCGGCTCCGCAGTCCCGCCCGCTCGATACGCAGCGGACCGCACGCGACCTGCTGCAGAGCCGCATGGGGCAGGTCACGGTCAAGGGATCGGCCCCGCCGCGGTGGGAACTCGCCCTCGTCGTCGACGCGAATCCGACGTTCTTCGCGGCCTGGGGGGATGCCCTCCCCGGCATCATCCAGATCCTGGAGCGCCAGCTCGCGTTCCGTGACGTTATCGTCGCTTACCTCGTTCCCGACGACCGTCACGACGGTGCCCTGCGTCTGCGCGGCGGACCTGCCAGCTCGACCACACGGCCACCGTCCCAGCTGACGGAGCGCACCGGGCGGCGCGTCATCTGGCTGCTCACCGACGGCCTGGGCGAGGCGTGGCGTTCCGGCCGCATGGCGCAGGTGCTCGCCGAGTGGGCCGACGCTGGACCGGTCGCGGTGATCGACGTCCTCGCCTCGCGCACCTGGGACCACACTGACCTGGACGCCGAGCGGGTTCGGCTGCACGGCAGCGGGTTCGGGACGGGACGGGTGCGCTCCTGGACCTACCAGGGCGGCCTGCTCGACCAGGCCGGCGACGATCCCGACCACGGCGTCGAGGGCGTCGAGGGCGACANGGCTGCTGCGGCGGGCAGCGTCGCCGGATCCGCGCGGACGGCGCGCGCCGTCCCGGTCCTGGAGCTGGACGCGGAGTGGATCGGCTACTGGGCCCGCTTTGTCGCTGCGGCGGAACCGACGTGGTTCGAGACAGTCGCCGTCGTCGCCGGGTCCGACCGCCGCTTTCCACCTGAATACGGGATCGAGTCGTCGCCGCCGGACGAGCGACTCGAGGATTTCTTCGCGCTTGCCACGCCGACATCAAGAAAGCTTGCGGGACTCCTGGCGATCCAGCCCCTAAGCCGCCGAAGCCTGCGCACGGTCGCCGGCATCGCAGGCGCCAGCCGCCGGGATTTGTCCGAGATTTTTGCCTTCGGTTTACTTGTGATCGATTCGTTGTCGACAACATTCGATATCATTCCGGAAATNCGCTCGAAGCTTCGCGCGCAGGTGAGCAGGAGCGACGTCGAGCGGATTCGCCGGGCGGTCGGATCCGACGCGGACAACGCGGGGACGGAGCCACTCGGCATGCCCATGGCCACGCCCTCCGACCAGCCGCCCGTCCGTCCACCCGGCGAGGCGGACACGCCCGCGCCGGTGTGGGACGCAGCCGCGCCCCTCGACCGAACCCCCAGCGCACGGCCGCCGCGCAGCACGGGAGCTCCGGCCGGAGAGCCAAGGCCACCACGGACACCTGACACTGAGAGCGAAGATTCCCTTACGATGAGTAGTATCGCTGGAACGAGTCGGCCGAGGTCCAGCGCGGGTGACGGCTCGATGGGAGCTGCCGGCGCCGAGGCGAACACCACACGAGGAGGACCCACCGTGACTGTGGGCACCGCCCTACGACCGGCGCTGGCCGCGGGTCAGCTCCCTCGTGTCTGGGGAAATGTGCCGCCGCGGAATCCGCACTTCACCGGGCGCGTCGACCTGCTCACCATGCTGGACGCCCGACTCCTCGAAGGCACGACCTCGGTCCTGCCCGAGACGCTGCACGGAATGGGCGGCGTCGGAAAGTCCCAGCTCGCGACCGAATACATTTATCGCCATCTTTCGGACTTCGACATCATCTGGTGGATTCCCGCGGAACGGACGGTCCAGATCAGCAGNGCTCTCATCGAGTTGGGCGCCCGGCTCGGGCTGGACGTCGGCACCGAGGCCAACGTCGCCGTCCGCCAGGTCGTGGAAGCGCTGCGGATCGGTCATCCCTACGAGCGCTGGCTGCTGGTTTTCGACAATGCCGACGACCCGCAGGCGGTGCGGGAGTACTTTCCGGCGAGTCCGACCGGTCGGGTTCTCGTCACCTCCCGCAATCCGGGCTGGGCGAACGTCAGCCATCCCCTCGAAGTGGCTGTCTTCCGGCGCGAGGAGAGCGTCGCGCTGCTGCGCAGCCGAGGTGGTCCACTGGACGACGACGGCGCGGACCAGGTTGCATCTGCTCTCGGGGACCTGCCGCTCGCGGTCGAGCAGGCGGCGACCTGGCGGGCGGAGACCGGGATGTCCNCTCAGGAATACCTGCGGCTGTTGGAGGACAAACTGACCGAGCTGCTGAGCACCGCGCCGGCGGACTACCCGCGCCCGGTCACGGCGGCCTGGAACGTGTCGCTGGATCGGCTCGCGGAGAGCAATCCCGCCGCCCTCGAACTCCTCCAGGTATGCGCGTTCTTCGCGCCGGAACCGATCTCCCGCCAGCTCCTCTCCCGAGCCCACAACGAGACGATCTCGCCAGCGCTCGACGAGGCCCTGCGCGACCCGGTCAAACTCGGCCAGGCAATCCGCGACATCAACCGGTATGCCCTGGCCAGAATCAACCACCGGGACAACTCCATCGTCATGCACCGGCTGGTCCAGGCCGTCCTGATCGGCCGGATGACCCCGGACCAGCAGCGGACGATGCGCCACGGAGCCCACGTCCTGCTCGCCGCGAGCGACCCCAACGATCCGTTCAACCCGGGCCTGTGGCCCACCTACGCCGACCTGTACCCGCACATGATCGCCTCGCTCGCCGAACGTTCCGCGGACCCCCGCGTCCGCCAGCTCCTGCTCAACGAGGTCGACTACCTGTGGACCTGGGGAGACCACCAGGTGAGCAACGACCTCGCTCGCGGCGTGCACGCCGAGTGGCAGGCGAGCTTCGGCGAGGACGACCCCTACACCCTGCAGATGGCGCTGCGCTCCGGCTGGGGCCTCGTCGTGATCGGCCGCTACGCCGAGNCCGCCGAGGTCAACCGACGAACCTTCGAGCTGTCGACCCAGGTCAACGGGCCCGACGGCGAGCTGACCATCGTGCTCATGGGCAATGTCGCGGCCGACCTGCGCTGGCGCGGCGACTTCGCCGCCGCCTACGACGTCGCCGAGGACGCCTACCGGCGGGCCCGCCAGGCCTTCGGCGCCGACGACCCGCAGACCCTGGACGCCGCCCACAACGTCGCCGTGAGCCTCCGGCTGCTGGGACGCTTCGCCGAGTCGGCCGAACTGGCCGAGGACACCTGGCAACGCTCGATCCAGCTCTACGGCGAGAACCACGACCGCAGTCTGAACACCTTCACCGGGCTGACCCTCGACCGCCGGGAACTCGGCGACTACCTCGGCGCTCGGGCCACCCAGGAGAACATCGACGCGCGCTACCGGCACCTGTTCAAGGATTCGGAGAACCATCCGGCCCGGCTGCACGCCGGGCGGAACCTGGCGGTGGCGCACCGCAAGGCCGGCGACCACGACAAGGCGCTCGCGCTGTCCCGCGACGTCGAGGAACGGTTCTTCCACCGCNACGGTGGCGAACACCCCGCGTCGCTGGCCGCCGCCCTGAGCCTGTCCATCGACCTGCGCCATGCCGGCCAGCTCCACGAGGCCCGCAAGATCTGCGTCCGGACCCAGCAGCGGTACGCGACGAAGATCGGTGAGATGCACCCGCACACCCTCGCGACCTGGATCAATCTCGCGATCATCGACCGGCTGTCCGGCCAGTCGGATGTCGCGCTCGACCGGGACGAGCGGACGTTGGCGGCCTTCGTCGAGCGGCTCGGCGACCGGCATCCCTCGACCCTCGCCTGCGCCGCGAACCTCGCCAGCGACCTGTATGCGGTCGGACGGTTCGAGGAGGCGCACGCGCGTGACCAGGTGACGCTCGCGACCTCGACCGAGGTGCTCGGCGAGGCGCACCCGACGACGTTGGCGGTGGCCGCGAACCTCGCGATGGACCTGCGCGCCCTGGAGCGCAAGGAGGAGGCCCTGGAGCTGCAGGCCGCGACGCTGACCCGGTTGGACCGGGTGCTGGGCCACGACCATCCGGCGACCCGCCAGGTCGTCGCCGGGATCCGTCTGGACTGCGACGTCGACCCCATGCCGATGTAGCAGGCCCGCTGTGAGCAGGCCCGCCAGGCCCCGCGGTCTGCCCGCTACTCCCGGATGAGGCGAGCGGCCGCCGCGGCGTCGTCCCGCGCGAGCCGCTGGCCCGAGACGTCCGGCTGGCCCGAAGCGTCCGGCTCGTCCGGCTGGACGGACGCGGGAAGCAGCCAGGCGGCGAGTGCGGACGGGTCCGGCGCCTCGCCACCCCGGTCGACCGCCGCGGCCGCCACGGCGCGGACCAGCTCGGGTCGCCGCAGCAGGGTCCACCCCGCCGGCTCGCCGTCGCCGATCGCGAGTCCGAGCCCGACGAGGGCGCGGCGGTCGTCGCCGTCCCGTTGCACGTCCGCCGCGTAGCCCTGCCGGGCACGGGCCCGGTCGCCCGCCACGAGGGCGCAGTCCGCCGCGCTCGCACCGCGGTACTCCCGGCCCGGCCCGGCCCGCTCGGTCCGGCGGAACGCGTCCCGATCCGCCAGCCACAGCCGGGCCAGGGACGCCCTTGTATCCAGGGCGCGTGCCCCCGGATCGGGCACGAGGCGGGCGGGGACCGCGGCCGGCGGGGCGGCGGCGCCGGCCGCCCAGGCCGCGGCGAGACGCTCGACGGCGGCCGAGTCCGGTTCAAGGTGGTGGATGCGCCACAGTGCGCGGCTGTCCGCCGTCGCCAGCTCGGCCAGGCGCCGCGTCTCGACGGGGACCGGTTCCGGCAGCCAGCCCTGCACGGTCGTGCGGATCCCGGTGACGAACCGCCGGCCCAGCGCGGTCAGCGGACCGGTGCGCAGCATCTCGGTCGCCGTGTCGAGAACCTCACCGCGCCACAGCGCGAACTCGAAGTGGGCCAGCATCGCGTCCGCCCCGACCGCCAGCCGGCGCTGCCGGCGCCAGAACTCCGTGACGCCGAAGAACGCGTAGATGCCGTGGAGCACCCCGTGCGGTGGGCGCGGGTCGTCACGCCACGGCGCGTACCGCAGGACGGGCGGGGCCTGCGGGTCGATGAGGTCGCACAGGTGCAGGACCGCGCTGAGCACGGTGTGCCGGAACTCGTGCGCCAGGGTCGCGGCGCCGTCGACCGGGTCCGGCGGTTCGGTGAGCTCGACGCTGCCGACCGCGTCGCCCGACGTGGCGCTGAACGAGCGGAAACGCTGCGCCACGGGCAGCGGGACGACGGCCGAGACGGCCGCGTCGACTCCCGCCGCGAGCTGGGGGTGCCCGTCCCGCAGCACCTGCCACGCGCCGGCCAGGCGCCCCTCCCAGCGGGCGACGTCGGCGTCGGCGAGCCGCACCGGCGGGACGACCCGGTCCACCAGGCGGTAGGGGTCGGCGTCCTCGATGACGACGCCGACGGCTCGGGCCGCCCGGGTGGGATGCCAGACCGTGACGTCGCGCGTCGGCGCGCCGCCGCCGTCACCGCGGTCCACTCGGACCCGGCCGGCGGATCCGATCACCTCGGCGTCGCCGCCGGTGCCCCGCACCACCGCGGTCTCCCAGATCTCCCAGAACGGCAGGCGGGCGTGGCCAAGCGAGGGCAGGTNCACGACGCCACGGTGGGCCGGCACCGCGAGCTCGACCGGTTCGCCGGCTCGGACTGCGGCGGCGGCGGCCATGGCATGCAGGTAACCGACCTCCACCCACAGGGGCACGTCGTGGTGGAGTCGCCCACGTAACCGGCGGAGCAGCCGAGTGGCCCATGCCCCCGCGAAGGGCCGGTCGATCACCGCGCGGACCGCCGCCGGATCGCGCTGTTCCACCTCGACGAGGAGGTCCCACGCCTGGTCCACGGGCGCCAGTGGGTCCGTCGCTGCCGGCTGCTCCCGTAGGGCGTCGAGAATCGCGCGCAGCGCGAGCCGACGGAAGCTGATCTCGGTCTCGAGGAGCCTCTCGACGACCTCGGCGTCGATCACGCCGAGGGCGAGGGCGTCGACATCACGCGCCGCCAGCCGGTGGATGCCGATGCCCGGCACGGTCGCGGCCGCCGGAGTGGACGGCATCAGACGCGCCGACGCGGATTAGCGCCGCCGCTACCGTTTTCAATCCGCCCCGCGGGCACGTCGATGGTGTGGAGCAGCCTTTGTACGCCCGCGCGGAGCCTGCCGTCCGGGCTGTCGCGGAGCCGGTCGAGCCCGATCCCGCGCACGTCGGCGAGCTCTCCTTCGATTGCAGCGTCAGCCATGGCGCCCCGTTCCCTCCTGACGATTCCTTCCCGGGAACGGCCGGAGCCGCGGGCCGCGGTTCCGCTCCCGGGAAAGAAAAGGAAGTCGCACAGGAAGTGTTGCACATCCGCGGGCGACAGGGCACCGTCATGGCCGCTGGCGCAGCGGATCCGGGCCACGGGTCGCACCCGGGCCAGCGGACTCGGGCCGTCCCGACCGAGCGCGCTCCTGGCGCTGCCACCGACCGAACGTGACGACGGAACGAAGGGCGGCGGAGCCTTACCGAACTCGAATCCGCGGGTCTTACCGGGAAGGGCCGTCGAAATGCTCCGCTCCGCGGCAGTGGTTTCCCGTGAACGTACGCCCGGATCAGACCCGCATCTTTCCACGCCTGGTTCGGCGTGCTCACTCCCGCCATATTCGCTCGCCGTCAGGATTGGCGGCGTCGGGCATTGACGCGGCCGGTCGCGGGGGTCAGCGGTTGCCGAACAGTCCGCCCATGCCGCCGCCACCGAAACCACCGAAACCGCCGCCGCCGAAGCCACCGCCCGGCCCGCCCGGCCCGCCCGCCCCGCNCTGGCCGTGGTGGCCGCCGAGCTGGTTGCCGGCGAAGCCGCCCTGGCCGAGGCCGAAGTGACCGGCCGCGCCGGCGCCGGCCAGCGCGTTGTACGGGGGCAGCAGCTCGCAGGGCTGCACGATGACGAAGCCCTCGCCGCTGAACTGCATCTGCCAGCTCTCCCCGGTGTTGCCGCGCGGCCGCCACACCGCCGAGGACGTCNCCGCCGCCTGCATCGACACCTGCAGGTTCGTCGACCAGCCGACGACGGCGTCCGCGTCGGCGAAGTAGTAGTTCTGGTGGGTGACGTGCATGACCAGCGGCGCGCCCGACGTGCAGACCGCGACCTTGCCGTTGCCACGCAGCTCCACCTGGTAGGAGCCGACGCCGGCGATGCCGACCTGGCTGTCGACCCGGACCAGGTCCCAGTTCAGGTCGGAGTTGAAGGCGAGGACGTTCTTGCCGTCGACGGTCAGCCCGTCGCCGGCCAGGTCGAGGATGTGGATGTCCTGCGCCTGGTTGGCGAGGAAGACCGAGCCGGAGCCGGAGACCTGCATGAGGTTCAGGCCCTCGCCGCCGCTGAAGAAGCTGCGGAAGTGCCCTCCCCAGCCCTCCCAGTGGGCGTCGAAGTTCGCGGCGCCCTGGTAGGCGACCATCGCGCCCTTGCGGGCGTAGAACTCACGCATCCCGCGGGCGCCGAGCGTCGCCCGCAGCATCTTGCTGTTCTGCAGGGAGAACGGCTCGTCGGAGGGCCGTTCGGGATTGTCGAGCAGGCTGCTGCGGATCCCGCCGGCCGGACCACCCGGACCACCCGGACCACCCGGACCACCGGGACCACCAGGCGGCATGCCCTGACCGCCGGGGCCGCCGGGATAGCCGCCGGGCGCACCGGGACCACCCGGGTAACCGCCGGGGCCGGGTTGACCGGGGGGATATCCCTGGCCGGGACCGCCCGGGTAGCCGCCCTGACCGGGACCGCCGGGACCCGGCGGGTAGCCGCCACCCGGACCCGGATAGCCCGGGCCGGGAGGCGGGTAGCCGGGGCCGCCCGGACCGCCGGGATAGCCACCGCCGGGACCGCCCGGATGACCGCCGTACGCCCCGCCCTGCGTCATGTCGCAGTCCTCTCCGCCGTCCGCCGCGCCCGGCGCGTGCCGCCGCCGTTCATCCCGTCCACGAACCGCCCGCCGTCCAGGAGCCGCATACCGTCACCGGATCCCATGTCGCGTCAGCCCCGCAGCGACATGGTCGGCCGCTCGTCCTCGCTCGGCTGGACGACGACGAAGCCCTGCCCGGAGAACCCGAGCTGGAAGGCCTCCCCGGAGCCGCGCCCGATCAGGCCGCCGAGACGCGCCGTGCGCCGGGGCTCGACGCGCAGGCCGTCGGTGTAGGCGACGAGGGCGTCGGTGTCGACGAACGTCGGCGCCTCCCGGGTGTCGAGCACGATCGGGTTGCCCTTCGCGGTCAGGGCGACCCAGCCATGGCCGCGCAGCACCACGTTGAACATCCCCATCCCGGACAGCATCGTGACGCCGCGGACGCGTTCGATGTTCCACTGCAGCGCGGCGTCGAAGGCCAGGATGTTCTTGCCGTTGACCGAGAGGCCCTCGCCGGCGAGCTGCGCGACGATGACCTCCTTGCCGTAGTCGGCGAGGTAGAGCAGGCCCTGGCCGGTCGCCGTCATCAGGGGCACGCCCTCGCNGGTCGCCCAGGACGACGCGATCCGGCCGAGCTGCGGCGGCTGCGGGTTGAAGTCNATCAGCCCCTCATAAGCGATCATGGAACCGACCCGGGCGAACAGGTCCTGGCCGGGGTTCATGACCACCTTGGCGATCTTGGAACCGTGCTTGCTCATCCGCTCGAAGACGGGCGTCGGCCCGTAGTGGTCGATCAGGCTGCCCTGCACGGCCCGCTCCCTCCCGCCGGCGGGCGACCCGCCGGGCCCGCTCCCACGACCGTCGCCACGCTCAGACCTCGTAGGGCTGGACGACGACGAAATGACCGGCGAAGCCCATGAACTGCAGGGCCAGGGCCTCCCCGCTGCTGCCCGCGTAGATCTGCCGGGAGATCCGCACCTGCGTCGAAACGCTGACCCGCATGCCGGTGGTCCACGCGACCAGCGCGTTCATGTCCGCGAACGTCGGGCCCTGCACGGGCAGGGTCATCGGCGACCCCTTGGTCATGACGACCACCGAGCCCGGCCCGGAGACCTCGAAGTGGAACAGGCCGCCCCCGGGGATGCCGGCGCTTTCGATCCGGCGCACCTCGGTACGGACGGTGGCGTCCATCGCCAGCAGGTTCTTCGCGTTGATGCACAGCGACGAGCTGCCAAGCTCGACGATGTGCAGGTCCGCGGCGTCCTGGGCGAGGAAGACCTCGCCTGACCCCTTGCAGGTCATGAGCTTGAGGCTCTGGCCGGTCAGCTTGCCCTCGATGAGGCCGCGCAGCCCGCCGCCCTTGTAGTCGAACTCGACGTTGCCCTGGTAGGCGACCATCGACCCGCGCAGCGCCAGCGCGTCCGGGCCGAGGGTCACCTTGACCAGCTTGCCGTTCTGCTGGGTCCAGCGCCCGGCCGTCGGCACCTCCCGGTACGGGGCGAGGCTGTTCATCGCCCCCGGCGGGGTCGGCTGGACCTGCGACGGCAGCGGCTCGGGACCACCGAAGGCGCCCACCGGCGGCTGGGCGCCGGGCATGCCGCCGGGCACCGGCGCGCCGCCGAACCCGGGGCCGCCGGGGGGCGGCCCGCCGGCCGGGAACGGCTGACCCGGCACGGGCTGGCCGCCGTACCCTGGCGCGGGAGGCTGACCGCCGCCGTACGCCGGGGCGGGCTGCCCACCGCCATAGGCCGGGGCGGGCTGACCGCCGCCGTAGGCGGGAGCCGGCTGACCGCCGCCGTAGGCCGGCGCGGGCTGGCTCGGCGGGCCGGGCGGCGGGGTGGGCGCCTTGCGCTGATCGTGGCGGGGCGGGGCCGCCGGCGGGGCGGCGAAGCTCGGCGGCGCCGGTGCGGCGGGGGCGGGGGGCGGCTCCTCCTCGGCGACCTCGCCGCCGTAGGAGCGGATGAGCTCGGCGAGGCCGCCCTGGAAGCCCTGGCCGACCGCGGCGACGCGCCACACGCCCTTGCGGTAGATGTCGCCGATCATCACCGCGCGTTCGCTGGTGAAGTCCGCGCCGGTGAAGGAGTAGCGCAGCACCTCGGCGCCGCCGACGACGATGCGCAGGTAGCCCGACGTGATCGCCGCGGCGCTGCCCGCGCCGTCCAGCGCCGCGCAGAACGACAGCCGGCCGATCGAGGCGGGCACCCGGTCGAGGCTGACCCGGAACGCCTGGCTGTCCCCGGACTGCGGGCCGAGGAGCTCGACGGACTTCTCCGGCGAGGCGGGCTGGTTGAAGAAGACGAAGTACCGGTCGTCGGAGAGGCGGTCGTCGCCGTCCAGGCCGAAGCAGGAGACGTCCCACTCCCCCGGCGCGTCGATCCGGATCCCGACGTACAGATCGGTGCTCTGGGTGACCGCCGAGAGCTGCGCCTTCTGCCCGCGGCTGAACTGGGTGACCAACGCGCTCCCTCCACTCGCCTGCCGCCGTCCCGGCGCCTGCCGGGGCGGCCGGCGGCCCGGCCCACCACCTGCGCCCGCATCCGCACGAATCGGACTGCGGGCAAGGTAGCAGCTACCCACCTGCCCAGCCGAACACGCCGGGCGCGCGGGCGCTGTCGCCCAGGGGACACCACACGCGCGTCACCGTGGCAGGTCACCAGCGTGACACCTCCTCTCGCGTCCCGCGGGGAGGAGGGCGTTCACTGGGCGAATGCGCTACGTGGAGGGCTCCGTCACCACCAGTCCGAAGAGGATTTCGAAGATCGGCCTGGGCACCTGGCAGTTCGGGTCCGGACAGTGGGGCTACGNCAGCCGCTACGCCGACACCGACGCCGCGCTCATCGTCCGCCGGGCGCTCGAGCTCGGGATCACCCTGTTCGACTCGGCGGAGGTCTACGGCCTGGGACGCAGCGAGCGCATCCTCGGCGCCGCGCTGGCCGCGGTCCCCGGCGCGCTCGACCGGGCGTACGTGGCGACCAAGCTCCTACCGGTCGTGCCGGTGGGCCCGGTCGTCGAGCAGCGCGCGGTCGCCAGCGCGCATCGCCTCGGCGTGCGCCACCTCGACCTCTACCAGGTGCACCAGCCCAACCCGGCGATCCGGGACCGCTGGACGATGCGGGGCATGGCCGCACTGCGGTCCGTGGGCCTCGTCGGGGACGTCGGGGTCAGCAACTACTCGCTGGCCCGCTGGCAGGAGGCCGACNCGGCCCTCGGCGTGCCGGTGCTGTCCAACCAGGTGGAGTACAGCCTGGCCCGGCCGCGCCACGGCGCCGCGCTGCTGGACTTCGCCGCCCGCGAGTCCCGGATCGTCATCGCCTGGAGCCCGCTCGCTNAGGGGCTGCTGTCGGGCCGCTACGACGTGACCAACCGCCCGAGCGGCCGGGTCCGGGCCGCCAACACGCTGTTCGGAACCGAGAACCTCGCCCGAGCGACGCCCCTGCTCGACGTGCTGCGCGAGGTCGCCGCCGCGCACGGGGCGAGCCCCGCCCAGATCGCGCTGGCCTGGGCGATCCGCCATCCGCAGGTCGTGGCGATCCCGGGGGCGTCCGGCGTCGCCCAGGTGGAGAGCAACGCCGCGGCCGCCGACCTCGACCTCGCCGCGGACGAGTACGCCGCGCTCAGCGCCGCCGCCGACCGCTTCACTCCGGTCACGGGACCGGCGGCGTTCGTCGCGCTGGCCGCCGAGCGCCTGCGCCCCTGACCCACCGCGCCCGGCGTTGGCCTGGCCGGCATTGACCTGACCGGCGTTGGCCTGACCGGCGTTGGCCTGGCCGGCTTTGGCCTGGCCGGCGTGACCTAGCCGGCGTTGACGGAGCCGTCGGGGGCGTAGACGTCGTCGGAGGAGATGATGTGGAACGGCGGGCAGACGCCCGTCGAATGGTGGGCGGCGGCCTCCAGCGCGAGCTGCACACGCTGTTCCGCGTCGAGGCCGCGGGTGCTGTGCAGGGAGCCGCAGGCGTACTCGTCGCCGCTGCCGACGGCGTAGTAGTCGTCGACGCTGCGACCGATCTGGTAGTCCGAGTCGATGCGGTAGAGGTGCCCGCGGATCCCGACGAGGAACAGCCCGCCGCTCTCGTTGCCGGAGTCGTTGCGCGCGAACCCACCCTCGCGCAGGCAGTCGCGGACGACCGCGATGAAGTCGGTCGCCATGAACCGGTCAAGGTCCCAGTCCTGAGGCACGGGCGGGACGAGGCTGTAGCGGAGCAGCTGGCCCATCCGGAACGAGTCGGTGAAGCCCATGATGAACTCACCGTTGCGGAACACCTTGGTGTCCGCGCGCACGGTGATGGACCAGCCGGCTACACCGGCACTGTCCCCACCGATCACGACCCGGCCGTCCTGCTGAACCCCGACGATGCAGGTCACGAAGCGGAATGGTACCGGTTCGCCCCGCCGGCGGATGCCCCACCCCGTCGGCGTCCTCCACNTTCGTCACGGACTGTCCCGAGCGTCCTGACCGATGTCACCTTGCCGACCTGCGACTGTTTCCCTCGATCGGGCTGTCGTAGAGATGTGAGAGCGTGTCCGGCGGTCGCACCAGCACGCGGCGGCGGTCGCGCCAGCACGCCGCGGCGGGCAGGCACGGCCCGACGACGGCGCCGGGATCATCGACGAAGGGGACGGACGCACGATGGGGACGAACGCACGATGGGGATGAAGCGGTTCATGTCGCGGCTCGGCGTGGGGGCCGCCGAGGTCGAGACCGTGCTGGACCGTCCGGAGACGCTGCCGGGTCAGGTCGTGACCGGCACGACGACGATCACCGGCGGCAAGGTCGACCAGGAGGTCGAGAAGGTCCTCGTCGCGTTGGAGGCGACGGTCGAGGTCGAGCGGGACGACTCGACCTGGTACGAGCAGGTCACCTTCGGCACCCAGCAGGTCGGCGGGGGCTTCACCATCAACCCGGGCCAGCAGATCAGCGGCCGGTTCGAGCTGCCCGTGCCGTGGCAGACGCCGATCACCGACGTCGGCGGCTGGCACCTGCACGGCATGAAGATCGGCGTACGGACGAAGCTGGCGATCTCCGGCGCGGTCGACCCGGGCGACCTGGACCCGGTGAGCGTGCATCCCCTGCCGGTGCAGGAGGCGGTGCTGGCGGCGCTCGGCGACCTGGGTTTCCACTTCCGGTCCGCGGACGTCGAGAAGGGCCGGCTGCACGGCTCTGATCTGCCCTTCTACCAGGAGATCGAGCTCAAGCCTGCCGGCGAGTACGCCCGGCGGATCTCCGAGCTGGAGGTGACCTTCCTCGTCGACGGCGCCGGGATGGACGTCGTGCTCGAGGCCGACCGCCGCGGCGGGCTGCTGTCCTCCGGTCGCGACGAGCTCAGNCGCTTCCGCCTCGCCCACCACGACACCGACCGGCACGCGCTCGCCGGCCTGCTTCACCAGCAGCTCGAACACCTCGGCCGCCGCCGCGGCTGGTTCTGAGTCCCGCTGGCCGAACGAGGCCGTGCCCGCGGTAGTGGGGCCGGCCTCGCCGTCACCTCCGTCGATTGTCGCCTCGGCCGAAAGGGCCGTGACGGCACCGGCCTCTTCAGATGCCCTGCTGTCCGGAAGCCAGGACGGGCCACGGTAAATGACCGCGATGCCCCCGAAGCACGCCATCGCCCGCAGTCGAGAGCGGGCGTGGGTGCTGTCGATCCGACCCCAGCCGGTCTGGGAAGGTGACAGCATGGCATCGGGGGAAAAATGACATTGTTTGCGGACGGGTCGCGTCAGCGAGTGTTCATCAGTGTCGCGGGCCCGGACCGGCCGTGGGCGCGGTGGATTGCGCAACACCTGCGCCGTGCCGGGTACGAGGTCGAGTACGACGAGTGGACGTGGCANGCGGGCACCAGTTTTCTCGCGCGCATGGACATGGCCCTGGCCAGAGCCGACCGCATCATCGCCGTGATAACTCCCGCGTACCTCGATCGGACCTCCTTCGGCCGGGAGGAACGCGAGGCCGCGCTGCAACTCGCGCACGAACGAGACGGCCTGCTGGTGCCGGTGATCGTCGCACCCACCGCATTGCCGCCACTCCTTGCCCGGTTGTCGAACATAGATCTGACCGGATTGAGCGAGGAAGAGGCCGCCGCCCGCCTACTCGATCGGCTCGCGGTCCGGGCGCCGCATCTGGACGAGCGGGTTCCCTGGCCCGGAGCGACGTCCACCGGATCCGCGCAGCGGCGGGCAGACCGTGCCCGGCAGATCCCGTTTCCCGGTTCGATACCGCCGATCTGGAATGTCCCGCCGAGACTCCCCACCTTCACCGACCGGGTCGAGGTCCTGCACCGGATCGAGGTGNTGTCTCGGCAGCCGGTCGGCCGATCGGGCCCCGGCGGCAGCCCGGCCATCACCGTGCTGCGCGGCCTCGGCGGCGTCGGCAAGACCCAGGTGGCAGTCGAGTACNCCTGGCGCCACGCATCCGAGTACACCCTGGTCTGGTGGGTCAACGCCACCCAGTCGGCGCTGATCACGGAGAAGATCGCCGCCCTCTCGAGCCGACTCGACCTTCCGGAGAGCGGTATTCTCGCAAAGGATGCCCAGGCCGTCCTCGCGATGCTGGCGCGCCGCCCCCGCTGGTTGCTGGTTTACGACAACGTCGAAAATCCCCGCGACCTGCGCCCATGGCTGCCCGGGGGAGCCGGTGACATCCTGATCACCTCCCGCAGCCCGAGCTGGGGGGACATGGCGACGAGAATCGACGTCGATGTTCTGCCGCGAACCGACTCCATCACCCTGCTGCGAAGCAGGAACGCGGGCAGCGACGTGAGTTCGGCCGCGGATCTGGCCCGTGAACTCGGTGACCTGCCACTGGCCCTCGAACAGGCCTCGGCCTACATCGAGCGGACGGAGATGGGGCTGTCCACCTATCTGAACAAGTTCCGGTCCCGCCGGGAGCGGATGCTGCGTAAAGGCGAGGACCTGGCCTACGGCGGGAATCTGCACACCGCCTGGTCGCTGTCCCTGGAACGCCTGGAGGCGACCGAACCTGCCGCCGTGCAGTTGTTGCAGATCGTCTCGGTCCTCGCCCCGGATCTGATCCCGTTGACGTTGTTCGAGGAGGCCTCGGCCATCCTGCCGGAACCGCTGCGTTCCCGAGTCAGCGGTGAGGATCCCGGGGAGGATCTGGACGACATCATCNCCGCGATCGCGGGCGTGTCATGACNACTGTGTAAGCCGGAGGTGGACCAGGATCGATCTACCTTGATCGGGTAGGTTGGAAAGGGACACCGAATGACACAGAGCACGACGCTTCGGACAAAAGACGAAGCGGCGGCGAAGAGGATCNCCGANGCTTTCGCNCCGGAGGCGATCGACACGTTGTTGAAGGACGCGAAAGCGANCGGAACACCGATCGACGGCGTCGATGGCCTGTTGAACCAGATGACGAAGGCTGTCCTCGAACGTGTCCTGCAGGTCGAGATGACGGAGCATCTCGGCTATGAGGTGGGCGATCCGGCCGGTCAGGGCACGGGAAACTCCCGGAACGGGAAGTCCACGAAGACGGTGTCGACGCGGAACGGTCCGGTCGACATCGAGGTACCACGTGACCGGAATGGTTCGTTCGAGCCGACGATCGTGCCGAAACGGGCCCGGCGGATCGGGAATCTCGACGACACGATCCTG
>NZ_LJJX01000048.1:0-46781 GCF_001421075.1 Frankia sp. CpI1-P
GGCCGGAGTTCATTCCGTTCCTCGACTACCCACCCGAGCTCCGGAAGATCGTGTACACGACCAATGCGATCGAGTCGATGAACTTCCAGCTCCGGAAAATCACGAAGAACCGCGGGCATTTTCCCGACCGTGACGCGGCGATGAAGCTACTCTACCTCGGGCTTCGCAACATATCGAGTCAGCGGGGCGGCGAGTCNGGCACCGGAACCCACGGATGGAAAATCGCACTCAACACGCTCTCCAGCCTCTTCCCCGGACGCCTACCTTTCTGATAGTGTGAACGCGTAAGCTAAGCTATTCACCTCTGGCTTACACGGAAATCGTGACAGGCTCGCGGGCGGCACGCGGGGGTCCTGGGCGGACCCACGACACCGACCACCTGCTCCTGCTCTGCTCCGCCCACCATCACACGATCCACGACGACAACATCGCCCTCACCCGAACCCCCGACGGCACCGCCCACGCCCACACCCCCGACGGCCGCACCCCCACCCCTCGACCCCGGCCCCCACCCCACCAGCACCCTCGCCGACACCACCCGACACATCCCGACACATCAACCCCACCGCCATCCACACCCCCGACGGCGGCCCACCGAACCTCCACGACTCCATCCACACCAACCGGCCCAACCCAGGCCCCCAGCACTCGACCTCCGAGACAACGCCTCCACACAGTCAAGCTGCCTAACTAGATCGCTTGGTGCGGCCCCGCGGAACCGACTCCCGGGCACTTCCGCACCCAGACCACCAACACCCCATCGGGCCGGCGAGAAGATCGTTACTGCTTCTTCCCCAACCCGCACCTCACGGTGCCGGGTAGCGGCGGGGGGTGAAGACGAGGTCGCGGCCGGTGCCGCGGCGGACGATCCGCGTCGTCGAGGAGCCGACGAGCAGCAGGCAGCGCATGTCGACCACGCCCGGGTCAAGATCGCCGAGAGTCGTCACGGTGACGGTCTCGGTGGGGCCGCCGACGTCGCGACCGATCACCACCGGAGTGTCCGGCGCGCGGTGCTCCAGCAGCGCCGCGCGGGCCAGTTCGAGCTGCTCGCGGCGTGTCCGCGACGCCGGGTTGTAGATGGCGAGCACGAGGTCGGCCGCCGCGGCGGCGCGCAACCGCCCCTCGATGATCTCCCAGGGCTTGAGCCGGTCGGACAGTGACAGCACGCAGAAGTCGTGGCCGAGCGGCGCGCCGACCCGGCTCGCCACCGCCTGGGCGGCGGTCAGCCCGGGCACGACCCGCACGTCGACGTGGGCGAACCGCCGCTGCGCCGCGGCCTCGACGACCGCGGTCGCCATCGCGAAGACGCCGGGGTCGCCGGAGGACACCACCGCGACGTTCGCCCCGGCGGCGGCCAGCTCCAGAGCGAGCTCGGCGCGTTCCGCCTCGACCGTGTTGCCCGACGGGTGTCGGCGCTGGCGCGGATCGGCGGGCACCCGGTCGAGGTAGGGGCCGTAGCCGATGAGGTCGTCGGCGGCGGCGAGTGCGGCGGCGGCCTGCGGGGTCAACCAGCCCTGCGCGCCCGGGCCGAGCCCGACCACGACGACCTCGCCGACCACGACGACCTCGCCAACCTCGCCAACCTCGACGGCGCGGGGCGCATCGGTGGCCTCCCCGACCGCCGGCGCCGGCGCCGGCTGGCTCGCGGCGCCGACGAGCACCCAGTCGGCCTGGCCGGCGCGCAGNGGCGCCGGATCGTCCGGGCCGCGCACCGGGCTCGGCAGCACGGCCAGGGAGAAGTAGGGCACGGTGGCCGGGTCGACCTCGCCGAGCGGGGCGATCCGCTGACCGGCGGTCGTCGCCCGCTCGACGTACCAGGTGTCGGCGAGCCGGCCGGCGTCGGTGAAGGCGTCGCGAACGCCGGGGAAGGTCCGGCCCATCTTGAGCACGACCGCGGTGTCTGTGCCGGCGATGCGCTCGGCGAGGATCTGCGGCGTCAGCGTGCCCGGCAGGACGGTGAGGACCTCGTTGCCCTCGACGAGCGGGCGGCCGAGCACCGCGCAGCCCGCCGACAACGACGTCACCCCGGGCACGACCTCGGTCGGGTAGCGATCGGCGAGACGGCGGTGCAGGTGGATGAACGACCCGTAGAAGAACGGGTCGCCCTCGCTGAGGACGACGACGGTCCGGCCGGCGTCGAGGTGGGCCGCCAGCCGCTTGGCGCAGTCCTCGTAGAACTCGTCGATCGCCCCCCGGTAGCCGCCGGGATGACTGGTCGTCTCCGTGGTGACCGGGTAGACCAACGCNTCCTCGATCTGGTCGCCGCGCAGGTGCGAGGCGGCGATCGACCTGGCGATGCTGCGACCGTGCCGGGCGCTGTGATAGGCGATCACGTCGGCGTCGTGGATGAGCCGCGCCGCCCGCAGCGTCATCAGCTCGGGGTCACCGGGACCGACCCCGACCCCCCACAGCCGGCCCGTCGAGCTGGCCTCCGCCGATTCACGCGGGTCGCTCATTCGTCCTCACTGGCGATCGCGTTGACGGCGGCGACGGCCATCGCGCTGCCACCGCGCCGGCCGTGCACGACGAGGAACTCCAGGCCCGCCGGATCATCGGCGAGCGCCTGCTTCGATTCGGCCGCGCCGATGAAGCCCACCGGGACGCCGAGGACGGCCGCCGGCCGTGGCGCGCCGGCCGCGACGAGTTCCAGCAGCCGGAACAGCGCGGTCGGGGCGTTGCCGATCGCGACGACAGCGCCGGCGAGGCGCTCGCCCCACAGGTCGACCGCCGCGGCGCTGCGGGTCGTGCCCAGCTCTGCGGCGAGGCCCGGCACCCGCGGGTCGCCGAGCAGGCACAGCACGTCGTTGCCGGCGGGCAGCCGGCGGCGGGTCACCCCCGCGGCGACCATCTGGGCGTCGCACAGCACCGGCGCGCCGGCCAGCAGGGCCGCCCGGGCCGCGGCGACCACGCCGGGGCTGAAGGCCACATCGTCGACGAGGTCGACCATGCCGCAGGAATGAATCATGCGGACGGCGACGCGGGCGACGTCGACGGGTAGCCCGTCGAGACGGGCCTCGGCGCGGATCGTCGCGAACGAACGACGGTAGATCTCCGCGCCGTCCCGGACGTAGTCGGGACGCGGCGTTCCGGCCGCCATCGCCACCTCCATCAACGATTCTCCCGTCCATCCCGACGCGGGCGGGCAACCGACCGCTGCGCCGCCACCACGTCGACGAGCGCGTCCCAGTCGACGGCCGACACCTCACCCGGGAGGGCGCCGTCCGACCAGGGCACCAGCGTCCCGCTGCCGGCACAGCGGCGGACCCGGTAGCCGATGGCATCGGCGACGACCTCGACCACCTCGCCGGCCAGCTGGCCGCACCGGCGAGCGCAGCCCGACCAGTGCACGGGCAGCCGATCCCGACGGTGCCGCGGTCCGTCGCCCGGCGAGGGAGGCCGCCCCGGGGCGCTACCTGCCCCCGCCGATCGGCCGGCATCGCGGCGAACGTCGGCGAGCGCCTTGGCGCATCCCGGCCGCCCGGCGCAGCTCGTGACCCCGACCCAGCCCGAGTCCGCGTCGACGACGAGGCCCGTGGCGGCCAGCCGGTCCGATTCCCGCGCCACTGCCGCAGCGTCGAGGTCGCGCAGCACGACCGACCGCCACGGTGTCACCATCACCTGGCCGTCACCGTCAGCCTCGGCGACCGCGGCGAGCAGGTCGAGCTGGTCGGCCCGCAGCCGCCCGAGCGGGACGAGCGCGGTCAACGCCCATCGACCGTCCCGCTGGCGGTGCCGACCCGGCCGGGCGCCCGGCGGTCCACCGCCGACATCAACACCGGCGCCGACATCAACACCGGCGGCGACATCGACACCAGCGGCGGCTGCGGCTGCGGCGAGCAGGCGATCCCGCCCGGTGGGCAGCTCGGCGACGCGCCAGGCTGTCGCGGCGGCGCCCCCGGCGGTGCGGACGTCGAGGAAGGCCCGGGCGGCGGCGAGCAGCGCGGGCACGGCGGCGCGGTCCGGCATCCGCAGCGCGGTCGGCCCGCCAGCGACAGTCGGCCCGCCAGCGACGATCAGCATCGTCTCCCCCGCCGGCAGGGCGCGCAGGGCGAGGTCGGCGGGCAGTTCGGCCAGGTCGCCGCTGCCGTCGTCGACGGCGAAGAGCATCCGCCCGGGCAGGGCGGCGAGCTGCGGGTCCGCGCACAGCCCCGCGTCGAGGGCGTCGACGAGCGAGGCGATGTCCCGCACCCCGGCGGCGGCGCGCCCGGACAACGGGGAGCCGACGATGTTGCGGACCCGCTCGTGGGTGGTCGACGGCAACAACCCGACCGCCCCGGCCCGCGCGGCGAGGACCGCGGCGGCGCCGTCGGCGAGGCCGCGAAGCTGCACGTTCCCCCGGGAGGTCAGTTCCAGGAAACCGTCAGCGACATCCCGGGCGCAGGCCGCGAGCGCGCGCGCCGTGCCGCTGTCGAGGGCTCCGCCGGGAATCCGCAGCCGGGCGAGCGCGCCGTCCGCGGCCGGATGCGTCCGCAGCACGCCGGGGCAGGCGTCATGGGCGCGCTCCCGCGGGCTGGTNGGCACCGGCGGAGCATACGTGCCTCGCCCGGCACCTGTCGGTTGATCGTTGTTCGTGGCGGTATCCGCACAGCGCTTGACACACCCAGCGGCCGTTCTGCGATGGTGAGGCGCCCAACCCCGGGAGAGGCAGCACCATGACCCCTGCGCCCAGCACGCCGTCCGAGTTCACCGCCGAAAGCGAGCTCGACGCCGTCGTCCTGCTGCTGTCGACGTCGGACACCGACCTGCTCTCCGCGCGGGCCAGCGGCGCCCGCTACCGGCTCGGCAACCCGGCCCGCCTCGACGTCACCGACGCCAGCGACGCCAGCGACCTCGACGAGCTGACCGACGGCGTGGACGTGATCGTCGTGCGCATCCTCGGCGGACGGCGGATGTGGGAGGAGGGCCTGGCCGCCCTGCTCGCCGGGCCGCGGCCGGTGGTCGTCCTCGGCGGGGAGCGGGCCCCGGACGCGGAGCTCATGGCCATCTCCACGGTGCCGGCGGGCATCTGCGCCGAGGCGCACGCCTACCTCGCCGAGGGCGGGCCGGCCAACCTCGGCGAGCTGCACCGCTTCCTCGCCGACACGCTGCTGCTCACCGGCGGCGGGTTCGCCCCGCCGGTGACGACCCCGGCCTGGGGCGTGCTCGACCGGCCCGCCGCAGCTCAACCGGCACCGACAGCTCAACCGGCACCGACGGCCGCCGACCAGGGCAGCCCGGTGATCGGGGTGTTGTACTACCGAGCGCATCACGTCGCCGGCAACACGGCGTTCGTCGAGGAGCTGTGCGCCGCGGTCGAGCGGGCCGGCGGCGTGCCGCTGCCGGTGTACTGCGCGTCGCTGCGCACCGCCGAGCCGGACCTGCTCGCCACGCTCGGCCGGGCCGACGCCCTCGTCGTCACGGTGCTCGCCGCGGGCGGCAGCCAGCCGGCGCAGGCCGCCGCCGGCGGCGACGACGAAGCGTGGGACGTCGGGGCGCTGGCGGCGCTGGACATCCCGATCCTGCAGGGGTTGTGCCTGACCGGCGGCCGGGCGGCGTGGGCGGACTCCGACGACGGGCTGTCGCCGCTGGACGCCGCCACCCAGGTCGCGATCCCCGAGTTCGACGGCCGTCTGATCACCGTGCCGTTCTCCTTCAAGGAGGTCGACCCCGACGGGCTGACCAGCTACGTCGCCGATCCCGAGCGGGCCGACCGGGTCGCCGGCATCGCGGTCGCGCACGGCCGGCTGCGGCACGTCGCGCCCGCCGGACGGCGGGTCGCGCTGATGCTGTCGGCGTACCCGACGAAGCACTCCCGGATCGGCAACGCCGTGGGCCTCGACACCCCGGCGAGCACCGTGCGGCTGCTGCGCGAGATGCGCGCCGCCGGGTACGACGTCGGTCCCGCCGACGGCCCGGACGCCCTGCCGGGGGTCGCCGCGCAGGACGGCGACGCCCTCATCCACGCGATCATCGCGGCGGGCGGGCAGGACCCGGCGTGGCTGACCGCGGCGCAGCTCGCCGGCAACCCGGTGCGGATCTCCGCGGCCGCCTACCGGGCCTGGTACGCAACGCTGCCCGCCGACCTGCGGGCCAGCGTCGAGCGGCACTGGGGGCCGCCGCCGGGCGAGCTGTACGTCGACCGCACCCGCGACCCGGACGGCGAGATCGTCCTCGCCGCGCTGCGGGCCGGCAACGTCGTGCTGCTGGTCCAGCCGCCGCGCGGCTTCGGGGAGAACCCGGTGGCGATCTACCACGACCCGGACCTGGCTCCCAGCCATCACTACCTGGCCGCCTACCGCTGGCTCGCCGCCCCGGCGGCGGCCGGGGGCTTCGGCGCGCACGCCGTCNTCCATCTCGGCAAGCACGGGACGCTGGAGTGGCTGCCCGGCAAGACGGTGGGGATGAGCGCGTCCTGCCCGACGGACGCGGCCCTCGGCGACCTGCCGCTGATCTACCCGTTCCTCGTCAACGACCCCGGCGAGGGCACGCAGGCCAAGCGGCGGGCGCACGCGACCCTGGTCGACCATCTCGTCCCGCCGATGGCACGGGCGGAGAGCTACGGCGACCTGGCCCGCCTGGAGCAGCTCCTCGACGAGCACGCCTCGATCGCGGCGATGGATCCGGCGAAGCTCCCGGCGATCCGCGCCCAGATCTGGACCCTCATCCAGGCNGNCCGGCTGGACCACGACCTGGGCCTGGCCGACCGGCCGCACGACGCCGAGTTCGACGACTTCCTGCTGCATGTCGACGGCTGGCTGTGCGAGGTCAAGGACGCGCAGATCCGCGACGGCCTGCACGTGCTCGGCGTCGCCCCGGCCGGCGAGGCGCGGATCAACCTCGTCCTCGCGATGCTGCGGGCCCGCCAGATGTGGGGCGGCCAGCGGACGCTGCCGGGGCTGCGCGAGGCCCTCGGCCTGGCCGAGGACGACAGCGCCGCCCGCGCCGACGTCGACGCCACCGAGCGCACCGCGCTCGCGCTGGTCACCGCGATGGAGGACCGCGGCTGGGAGCCCGCCGCCGTCCCCGCCGCCCTCGACGCCGTCCTGCCCGCGGCACCAGCCGGCCCCGAGGAGGAACCGGAACCACCCGCGGATGCGCGGCGAGAGGCGGTCGGGGCGGTGCTGCGTTTCGCCGCCACCGAGATCGTGCCGCGGCTCGCGCGGACGACCGACGAGATCGCGAGCGTCCTGCACGCCCTCGACGGCGGCTACGTCCCGGCCGGCCCCAGCGGCTCCCCGCTGCGTGGCCTGGTCAACGTGCTGCCCACCGGCCGCAACTTCTACTCCGTCGACCCGAAGGCGGTCCCCAGCCGGTTGGCGTGGGAGACCGGCCAGGCGATGGCGACGTCGCTGCTGGACCGTTACCGGGCCGACACCGGCGACTGGCCGCAGTCCGTCGGGCTGTCCGTCTGGGGCACCAGCGCGATGCGCACGTCCGGCGACGACGTCGCCGAGGTGCTCGCCCTGCTCGGCATCCGGCCCGTCTGGGACGACGCGTCGCGCCGGGTCAGCGGGCTGGAACCGATCGGCCTGGCGGAGCTCGCCCGCCCCCGCATCGACGTGACCGTGCGCATCAGCGGCTTCTTCCGCGACGCCTTCCCGCATGTGGTCGCGATGCTCGACGACGCGGTGCGGATGGCCGCCGGTCTCGACGAACCCGACGAGGACAACCACGTCCGCGCCCACGCCCGCGCGGACCTGGCGACCCACGGCGACGAGCGGCGGGCGACGCTGCGCATCTTCGGGTCGAAACCCGGGGCGTACGGCGCCGGGCTGCTGCCACTGATCGACAGCCGCAACTGGCGCGACGACGCCGACCTCGCCGAGGTCTACGCCACCTGGGGCGGCTACGCCTACGGGCGCGGCGTCGACGGCGCCCCCGCCCGTGCCGACATGGAGGCCGCCTACCGGCGCATCGCGGTGGCGGCGAAGAACGTCGACACCCGCGAGCACGACATCGCCGACTCCGACGACTACTTCCAGTACCACGGCGGGATGGTCGCGACGGTGCGGGCCCTGACCGGCCGGGCGCCCGCCGCCTACATCGGCGACAGCACCCGGCCCGAGGCCGTGCGCACCCGGACCCTGACCGAGGAGACCTCCCGGGTCTTCCGCGCCCGGGTGGTGAACCCCCGCTGGCTGGCGGCGATGNGCCGCCACGGCTACAAGGGCGCGTTCGAGATGGCCGCCACCGTCGACTACCTGTTCGGCTACGACGCCACCGCCGGCGTGGTCGCCGACTGGATGTACGAGCGGCTCGCCGCGACCTACGCCCTCGACGCCGACAGCCAGAAGTTCTTCACCGAGTCCAACCCCTGGGCGCTGCACGNCATCACCGAACGGCTGCTGGAGGCCGCCGCCCGGGGTATGTGGCAGCATCCCGAGCCCGCCACCCTCGACGCCCTGCAGGAGCTCTACCTTCGTACCGAAGGCGACCTGGAGGACGGCGCCGCGGGCGCCGGGCCGGCCTGACCCGATCGGGCCGGGCCGGGCTGCCCGCGCCGGGCGGACCAGCGGTACCCCCGTCCGGGGCCGTTCGGCCACCGGTCGNATGTGCCGAATGGCATGTCGGGAGCCGTCGAGGGCCTTGTCAGCCCTGGTTTCCCGGCGCGGACGGGGTCGGTGGGCCCTGGTCCGGACGGGCCTCGGAGGGGACAACCAGGCCGGATCCGGGAAAATAACCAAGGTGCGGACGACACTTCTGCTGGTGGGGGACGAGGCCGCCCTGCGGCGCGACCTGGTGCCCGCCCTGCTCGGCGAGGGCTATGGCGTCGACACGGCCGGGACCGGCGAGCAGGCCCTCGCCCTGCTGGCCGCGCGCGGCGCGCATCTCGTGCTGACCTGCCTGCCGCTGGCCACCGATGTGCTGTGGCTGGACGAGCTGGTGTTCGGGCCGGCCGGCGATGATCGGTCGGCTCCGGACGACCCGGGTCGGGCCGCGCCGATGGACGGGCTGGAGTTCTGTCGCCGGCTGCGCGCCGCCGGCGACGTCCCCCTCGTCGTCGTCGCCGACCGGCTGGACCCGACCGGCGTCGTCGCGGCCCTGGAGGCCGGTGCCGACGACTACGTCACCGCTCCCCCGGTCACCCCGGAGGTGCTGGCGCGGCTGCGGGCCCTGCTGCGCCGCGTCCATCCGGAGCAGGCGACGGCGAGCGCGCTGAGCGTCGGCGACCTGCAGATCCGCCCGGCCGAGGGGACCGTCAGCCGGCGCGGCGAGGACCAGCACCTGACCCGCACCGAGTTCCGGCTGCTGTGCGAACTCGCCGTGGCGGGCGGCCGGGCCGTCACCCGCCAGCAGCTCCTGGAACGGATCTGGGGCTACGACTACTTCGGCGGGGCGCGGATGCTCGACGTCCACGTCCGCCGGCTGCGCCGCAAGGTGGAGGTGGATCCCTCCGCCCCGACCCACATCCTCACCGTGCGCGGCATCGGCTACCGCGTCTGCTCGGCCTCGCCTCCGCCGCTGGCTTCGGCCCCGCCCCCGGCCTCGGCGGCCTCGGTTACCCGTTGACCCCCGACATGTCGGGGTAGCGGGTGCCCGCCACCACGGACCCGGCGGCGCCGAGCCGCTGCGCCTCGGCGGGGGTGAGGGCGATCTCCGCCGCGGCGATGTTGTCCTCCAGGTAGCGGCGCCGCTTCGTGCCGGGGATCGGCACGACGTCGTCACCCTGGTGGTGCACCCAGGCCAGCGCGAGCTGCGCGGGCGTCACGCCCTTCTCGGCGGCGAGCTTG
Organism: Frankia sp. CpI1-P; assembly: GCF_001421075.1. Classification (NCBI taxonomy): domain Bacteria; kingdom Bacillati; phylum Actinomycetota; class Actinomycetes; order Frankiales; family Frankiaceae; genus Frankia; species Frankia sp. CpI1-P. Next base: position 9,711 of record NZ_LJJX01000048.1, read on the forward strand.
TCGATCTCGGTGACCACGGCGAGGTTCGCCGCCAGGTTCTCGCCGTTCATCCGCGGCATGTTCCGACGGAAGTCGTCGGCGGCGAAGTCCGCCGCCGAGCGGAAGGCGCCGGTGAGGAAGCCCCGTCCCAGCGGGCTGTAGGAGATGAACCCGATCCCGAGCTCGCGCAGGGTCGGCAGGATCTCCGCCTCCGGCTCGCGGGACCAGATCGAGTACTCGGTCTGCAGTGCGGTGATCGGCGTGACGGCGTGGGCTCGGCGGATGGTGGCCGGCGCCGCCTCGGACAGGCCGAGGTAGCGCACCTTCCCGGCGGCGACGAGCTCGGCCATCGCGCCGACGGTCTCCTCGATCGGCACCGTCGGATCGACCCGGTGCTGGTAGTACAGGTCNATGTGGTCGACGCCGAGCCGGCGCAGCGAGGCGTCGCAGGCCGAGCGGACGTACTCCGGCCGGCCGTCGATCCCTCGGACGGTGGGGTCGGCCGGGTCGCGGACGATACCGAACTTGGTCGCGAGCACGACCTGGTCGCGGCGGTCGGCGATCGCCCGCCCGACGAGCTCCTCGTTGCGGTGCGGACCGTACATGTCGGCGGTGTCCAGCAGCGTGACGCCGAGGTCGAGCGCGCGGNGGATCGTGGCGACGGACTCGGCGTCGTCCCCGGCGCCGTAGAACTCGGACATGCCCATGCAGCCCAGGCCCTGGACGGAGACCTCCAGTCCCTGGCTGCCCAACGTGACCCTGCGCATCAGCGGTCGATCCTTTCCTGGTAGACAGCGATCTTCTTGTCGATGGCGGCGAGGTTGCGCTGGACCTCGTCGAGGCGCTCCANCACTCGGCGGCGGTGCTCGGTGAGCAGCGCCAGGCGCTCGGCCTCGTTGCCCTCGCCCGCGCCGGCCAGCCGGGCGTAGCGGGCCATCTCCCGGATCGGCATGCCGGTCGTCCGCAACCGGGTCAGGAACGTGACCCAGCGGATGTCGTCGGCGGAGTAGCGCCGGTGCTGGGAGGTGGCCCGGGCGACCGGGTCCCGCATCAACCCGGCGCGTTCGTAGTAGCGCAGCGTGTGGGTGCTGACGCCGGTGGCCGCGGCGGCCTCGGCGATCGTCAGGGTGCCGGTGCCGCTGTCCCCCGCCAGCGGGTCGAACACCGGCTCCTCGCAGGCTGCGTGGGGCGGATCCCCCGGCTCGACCACGCCCGCCGGTTCGGATCGCGGCGGGACCTGGCGAAGCGGGGCCTGTCGGGACGAGGCCTGGCGCGACGTTGTCTGCCGGGGCGACGTTGTCTGGCGGGGAGGTGCCTGCCGGGGAGGTGCCTGGCGGGGCGGGATGGTCGGGCTGGACGTCGTCGCGGGTGCTTCGAGCGTGGCCATGGGACCACGCTAGGACCTGGAGCGCACTCCAAGTCAAAACTCCCGCGATTCACCGCAGGACGACGCACACGATGCTCACAGGCCGCCAGGGACCGCCCCCACCCGCACTTGACAACCATCCGCGGCACGTGCAAAATTTTTTTTGCAGGTAGGTGGAGGTGATTGTGCGACAGCCTGAAGTCACTGGCGACGAGCTGTGTCGCCTCCTTGCGGTGCTCGCCAACCCCCATCGCCTCCGGACGATCGCGGCGCTGGTCGGTGGACGTGCCTATGTCAGCCAGCTCGCCCGGGACCTGGGGATGAGCCGTCCCCTTCTCCAGGTCCACCTTCGCCGGCTGGAGGCCGCCGGACTCGTCTCGCCGCACATCGAGGTATCCGAAGACGGTAAGGCCATGAAGTTCTACGAGATCGTGCCGTTCGCGCTCACCCTCACACCCGAGATGCTGGCGGCCGCCGCCCTAACCCTGACCATCGATGCGGACGGCGCGGCCGACCGACCCGTCCCCCCGTCGCGCAAGAACGGAGACTGACATGATCCAGAGTCTGGCGGACGCCGCCTCGGACGAGCACTCGTGGTCGATCGACGGAATGGTGTGGACGTTCGGTTCGCTGATCGTCTCCCTGTTGTTCGTGGCCGTCATCGCCTGGTATGCGGTGGCCCGCTCCCGCATGAAGGTCGCTTTGAGCAAGGAATCCAACTACCGCGAACTGGCTGACGGCGCGACCGACGCCCAATACCAGACGTCGGCGAAACTGACGGACATCGGCAAGCAGCTCGCGGAGATGAGCGGCCGCCTGACCAGCCTGGAACGGATTCTTCGCGAGGTCGAATAACGGGACGCCGGCCGAGCCGCCCACGGAGTGTCAGAGCCGCGCGTGGCCGGCGGGGTGGGCAGGTCGGTACCTCGCAGCGGCGCCGCGACGAGGCCGGCGAGGTAGCGGTCGGGTCGGACGAGCGCGATCGGGAGCGGGCGGCGGGTGCGCAGCGCGTGCAGCAGCGTGCCGTCGAGGTCCTCGACCGCCGGGCAGGAGACGTCGCTGACGGCCCGCAGACCGCCGGGGGCGACGACGGTGAGCGCGGTGGCGGCCCGCCGGTCGACCCAGTCCCGCGCGGCGGGGTCCAGGCCGGCGGTCGGGTCGATCCCGTGGCCGATCAGCGTCCAGGCGTCGGTGAGCAGATCGTCGAGGCGGATGACGCGGCCGTCCATGGTGCGCAGCCGCGGGTTCGGCAGGATCCGCCCGGCGGCGGGACGGGTGCCGGCGACACCGCGGGGCAGCCGCGGCCGCGGTCGGGCCGCGCCGCCCCGCAGCGCACGGCGCAGGCCGGGGGCGTGGTCGAGGGTGACCAGCACGGACCGGGTGAGTCGGGACAGCCGCGGGTTCGTCGTCTGCACGACCCGGCCGACCCGCAGCGCCGCGGACGTCATCGCCTCGACGTGCGGGCGGCGTTCGCGTTCGTACTCGTCGAGCAGCTCCTCGCCGGCGAGCCCGCCGATGACCTCGGCGAGCCGCCAGGACAGCGCGGCGGCGTCGCGCAGCCCGGCGCCGAGGCCCTGGCCGGCGAACGGCGGCATGCTGTGCGCCGCGTCCCCGGCGAGCAGGATCCGGCCGACCCGCCAGCGCGCCGCCGTGCGGGCGTGGAACGTGTAGACGGCGGTGCGTACCACCCGCACCGTGTCCGGGTCCACCCAGTCGCTCAGCAGCNCGCGGACGCCGTCGGCCTGCGCCATCCGGGCCGGGTCCTCCCCGGGCAGCAGCATCCACTCCCAGCGGTGGCCGCCGGGCATCGGCATGGTGACCGCCGGGCGCCGCGGGTCGCAGACGAACGAGAAGTACGGCAGGTGTGCCAGCGGCGTCGGCGTCTCGACATCCACGACCAGCCAGGGCTGGGTGAAGGTCGACCCGGCGTAGTCGACGCCGAGCATGCCGCGCACCGGGCTCGAGGCGCCGTCGCAGCCGACCACCCAGCGGGCCCGCAGCCGGCTGCCGTCGTCCAGCTCGGCGGTGACCGTCCCGCCCGGATCGCCCGGATCACCCGGATCGCCCGCGTCCGCCGGCTCGCCGGCCTGGTGCAGCGCCGTCACCGACCGGCCGAGATGCACGGTGACGCCGGGCAGGGTGGCGATGCCGGCGCGCAGGTCCCGCTCGAACGATGGCTGGTGGAAGAACGCCGCGACCGGGGTACCGAGCTCACTCTCCCCGAGGCCGAGCTCGATGAGCACGCGCCGGTTCGGCNCGAGGATGGCGCTGCGGCCGCTGGCGTGCACCCGGTCGAGGAAGCCGGCCAGGCCAGGCAGCCCGACCAGCAGCCGCAGCGTCTCCTCGTCGAGGCCCACGGCCCGGGGCAGCGGGAAGGGTTCCTTCTGCGGTTCGACGACGCCGACCGACAGGCCGCGCCGGCCGAGCAGCGCCGCCAGCACCGCGCCGACCGGCCCGTAGCCGACCACCAGCACATCCAGCACCGCGCCATCCGTCATCGCGCGCTCCTCCGCCTCGACTTCTACCAACCGTAGAAGATATGAACGCGGAACGCCATAGGCCTGACGCTTTCCGTGACACTCCCGCTCTTACGCGGGAGCGGCACAACCACGGGTCAGCAGGTGGACGCGGCGGGGGNTCGCTGCGCGCGGGTGACCGTGCGCCGAACCGGCCGGGTGGGGCCCGTGGGGCGGGCGGCGGCGATCCAGGCGGTGAGGTCGGGCAGGTCGGGGGTGCGACCTGTGGCGGCGCGGATCCGCTCACCGAGCGCCAGCAGCGCTTCGGGATGATCGAGGCAGAGCCGTCGTTCCAGCCCACCGCCGACCCGGGCGGCGTGGATCAGCGCCAGCCCGGCGAAGGACTCCACCCGTCCCGGCCGCTCGCGCAGCTCCCGGCGGAACTCGACCGCCGCGCGGGCGGTGTCACCGGCGACGGCCGCCCGATCCCCGGCCGTGGCCGCGCCGGGCAGGTGCAGGCCGCCGCAGCGGGGCGAGGCGAAGGCGAGGGCGGTGAGCCGCTGGCGGGCGTGGCGGTGCACCGGGTGCGGCGTGGTCCAGGGCTCCACCCGGGAGCGCGGCGGCGCCGGGCGTCCGCAGGGCCGGCCAGCCAGCCAGTCCCACGCCCAACCGGCGATGTGCTCGGCGTCGGGGCGGATGTTGCGCAGCCGCCAGACCACGCCGACGTCGCGCAACACGCGCCGGGCGGCCCGGGTCAGCGCGGCCGGCAGCTCGACGCGGTCCCAGCCGTCACAGTCGGCTTCCATCGCCGCGACCACGTGGTCACCGGCCTCGGTGAGGCCGCCGGCGGCCCGCAGCGCCGGCAGCGCCAGGCGCAGGGCCCCGCGGCACCAGGCGAGCTCGTAGGCCGCCTGCAGATCATCGGCGCCCGGCGGACGCGCCCAGCGGGCCGCCCAGAAGGCGGCCATCCGGGAGTAGGCGAAGGCGCCGTGCAGGACGGCGACCAGCGGACGGGGATCGGGGCGCCAGGGGGCGAAGTGCACCCGAGGGCCCTCGACCGCCCGTACCAGCGGCGTGATGTCGCCCAGCATCTCCAGCCGGCTGTGCGCCGCCTCGTGGACGAGCGCGATGGCAAGCCGCATCGCGTCGAGCGGTGGCGTGATCATGATGGTGCCGAGGGCGTCGGTCACCGTGGCGCTGCTGCTGGGCTGATCCGGCGCGTCGCGCAGCGGCACCAGGGCGCGCAGGGTACCGGCGACCTCGGCCGCCTGGCTGGCATCTGTCGAGGCCAGAATGGCTCCGGCCGCGCCGGTCAGCCGCCGCCAGCGCGCCGCCGTGGCCGGGCCGCCGCGCGCCGCGACGGGCAGCGGGAGGGCGTCGCTGCCGCGGAACGGGTCGGTGTCCTCCAGCGACAGCTCGAGGCCGCCGGCAGCGGCAGTGGCAGCGGCAGCGGTCCCGGCGGCGGCCGACGCAGACCGCGCCGGGAGCCAGGCGCCCCCGGTCGGCGGGTGCGGATCATCGGGCCGCACCACGATGCACCGGTCGGGAAGCATCACCCGCAGCGCCGACGGCCGGTCGCCCCCGGCGCCGGCCGGCGTGACGACGGCAAGCGCCCAGCCGCCCGCCGCGCCCACGACGGCGCAGCCGACGGTCGGGACGGCGATCAGCCCGTCGACGATCCGGACCGGCACCCGGCACGGCTGCCGGGCGCGCAGGGCCGCGGCGATCGCGATCCCGCCGAGGTAACCCAGACCGTCGACGTCGGCCGCGCCGACACCGTCAACCCGAGCACCGTCAACCCGAGCACCGTCGACCCGAGCAGCCGCCCGCCAGCACCGGCGCAGGCTGTCCACCAGCCAGATCCCGACCGTCGGGTGCAGCAGCAGGGCGTGCACCTCACCGGGCGCCCGCCGCTGGGCCCGGGCGAGCGCCCGCACCGCCGTGGCCAGGCAGGCTTGCGTCTCGGCATCGACATCGGCGGCGCGCATGCTGCGCAGGACGGCCCAGAGCAGCAGCATCCGCCGGCTGATCTGGGCTCGACGCAGCTCGGTGAGCACGGCGGGGCCGGCCCGCCCGCGTGCCACCGCGTCGACGTCACCGTGAGTGACTCGGTGGCGAGCCGAGGGCGCGGGCGGCCCGGCCCGCGAGCCGGCGAACCCCGCCCACGCCCCGGCGGCGGTCAGCGGGGCAGGGTCGTGGGGAAGGCGGGGGCGCGCGGCCGCCGGGGAGGGGGCGGCCGGGAGCGCGGCCGCTTCGCCGGGACGCGCCAGCTCGGCGACCTCGCGGCCACGCCGGACCTCACCGTCCGACACCTCGCCGTACAGGCGGCTGCGGGGCTGGTATCCGGCGGTGGTGAGCGAACCGCTGAACGCGGCGGCGAGGGCGGGCGGCAGCGGCGCGGCCGGATATCCGATCCAGGCCGCGACCTGGCGCAGCCATTCCCCGGACACCGGGCCGGACAATGCGGCGAGCCGGTCGATGTCGAACCCGCAGAGGTCCACCAGACCGCCGGGCAGGGGGGTCGGATCGTGTGCCATCGGTGGAGCCTCCCACCACGCCGGTGCGCGTCCTGCGGCGCAGGAACCTGCACGACGAAGAATAGCGCGGCGGGATCGGCGGCGATCCCGTCCAACGACGGGTTCCCGTCGGCACCGAGGCCCGCCTATCACTCCCCGCGGGCGGCGGTGAATCGGTGCACGAGCAGTTGGAACCGCCGATCCGCGTCGGCCACCCGCCGCTGGTCGACAGTGACGCCGAGCAGAACCTCGTCCCGGCTGATCCGGTGGAAATACAGCGCGCCCTTCTCCACGTCGAGAACGGTGCGGGTCAGGCGACGGTTGAGCACCGAGCGCAGCAGCCCGTCGAGCAGGTCGCTCAGCACCAGGAACTCGGCGCCGACCCGCTCGAAGGCGTCCCGCCGAGCGGTCCGCCCGGGACCGACGAAGAATTCGTTCAGGTCGCTGTGGTCCAGCACGTCCGCGGCGCTCACCCGACCCTCGCGCACCAGCGCGATGTACTGGAGGTCGGCCGGCTGAAGAATGTTCACCGCCTGCGCCTGGAACAGCTCCTCGCGGCCATCGCGCAGCGGCGACCAGCGCCGGTGGATCAGAGTGGCCCAGGGATTGGCGAACACCGGCACCGAGGGCCGTGGCAGCGAGGCGAAGATGTGGGCCGCTCCCCCGGCCTCGACTTCGCCGGCCTCGACTTCGCCGGCATGGTCTCCCCCGGCATGGTCTTCACCGGCATGGTCTTCACCGGCGTCCTCCCTCGGCCGGGCGTCGAGCGCTCCGGTTGCCGACGGCGCCCCCGGCGGCTGGTAGTAGCCGCCCTGGTGGTACCCGCCATAGTTGGGGTCGGCGAGGCCCCGGGCCGTCCGGATCCGCGCCGCCGCCGCCGACAGCGTCAGGTCGGCGGCGTCCAGGGCGTCCGCGGTGAGGCTCACGCCGACGATGTACTGCCCCTCGTCGATGTCGAAGTACAGCACCGCCCGATCGGGCGCCGCGAAGACCGTCCTGATCAGGCGACCGCCGGCCACACCGAACAGTGCGGCATTCAGTTCGGTCATCCGATGGTTGAGCTGGCGGCCGATCGTCTCGTAGTCCCGGCGGGCCCGCTCAACCGTGCGGGCACCACGGAAGTTCTCGGCCAGAACCGGGTGGGCGAGCAGATCCGCCGCCACCGTCGGCAGTCCGCGATCGTAGTATTCGATGTGCTGCGCCCCAGNAATCGCAACCGCCCGGCGAAATTCCCGCATGATGCCGTTGTATTCGTCGCCGATATGCCGGGCGGTGAAGATGTTGGGTTCAAGGGAGTCATCTGGAACAGTCACCATCAGCTCCTCCTTCTGCCGGGTCCCGACGGGTGGTGGCCGGCGCATGCGTCCGATGCGGAGCGGAGATCGGTTCAGACACTGGAGATGTCGATGTCGATGTCCCGGTGACCGTGCCCGCCATCCGCGTTCCCGGCGGCCAGCACCGCCACGTTATTACGCAGTGTCGCCAGATGGGGATGATGCCGATCCAGGGACATCTCGGCCTCCTGCAGCAGTTCCTCCGCCAGCCGGCGGGCCTCGTCGACGTCGTCCAACGCGACCCGCGCGGCACCGAGGTTCACCCCCGCGGCCAAGGCGAACGGATGGTGCAGATAGAGCTCGTCGGCGAGCGTGAGATATGCCTGCTCGGCGAGTGCGAGCGCCTCGGCCGGCCGCCCGTCGGCGCGCAGATAGATCGACAGATCGGACCGGCAGATGTTCGTGAACGGATGTTCGGGGCCATGCAGCCGCAGGTATTCCCGCAGGCACGACTCGGCCTCGACCGCGGCCCGGTGATGCTCCCCAAGGGCGTGCAGGTGACCCGCGCGGCTGAGTCGGCAGGCGATCGTGCCCAGGTCCGCCTCGCCGTAGATCTCGACGTAGCGTCGCAGCGTCTCCGCCGCCAGGTGATCGGCGGCATCCGCGCTGCCCCGCAGGCGCAGGACGACCGCGAGGTGCTTGTTGCAGCGCAGCGTCAGGTGGGTGGTGCTCCCCTCGATGTCGGCGAGGCTCGTCGCGGCCTGCCGCAGCAGCCCCTCGGCCTGCTCCAGTTCACCGAGCTCGCGATGGCAGATTCCCGCCCGCGCCTGCAACCACCAGAACTGCGAGGTGTTCTCGCCGCCGACCAGCCGCAGCCGCTGCATCGTGTCCAGGCTGAGGTTCAGCGCCTCTCGGGCGCGGCCCGCCAGGAAGGTCGACAACGCAAGGTTGCTCGCGGCCATGAGGGTGTCGAGGTGGTTGTCGCCGAGGGTCTCCCGGAACCCCAGCAGGGTGCTGCTGTCCTCGGCCGCCGCCATCGCGTACCGCCCGAGCTCGCGGCTGTCGATGCCGTAACTCATCGCGGTGATCAGCGTGTGCCGGTGATAGATGCCCAGGTGGTGGCGCTGGCGGGCGAGGGTGTCGGTGTTGAGGTCGTAGGCGGCCTGGAACCGGCCGAGGTCCCGCAGCAGCATCGCCAGGTGGGTGGCCATCCGCAGGGTCAGCGGGTCGTCCGGCCCGAACAGCTCCCGCCAGCGGTCCAGCGTGCGCTCGGCCATGTCCCGGCCGAGTTCCAGCCGGCCCGACCGCCACATCGCGTACACCTGGGACACCAGCCACTGGCGCACGGCGGGCGACGGGCTGTCGATCGCGCCGGAGGGCACGACCTGTTCCTCCAGCATCCGGTAGATCGGCCAGCTTCCCGGGTCGGCGGCCCGTGGGGCGGCCAGCGCGATCTCGGCGAAGACCCCGAGCACCGCCTGGCGCGCCGCCGTCCGCGCGGCCGGGGCCATCCGCTCGACGAGCAGCAGTTGCCAGCGCGCCGCCAGCCGCAACTGCCCCTCCGGCACGGCGTCGACCTCGGCCAGCCGAGGCTTGCGGATCTCCCCCCACAACTCGGGCAGCACGGTCGGGTCGGCGATCGTGTCGTCGCCGACCTCTCCGGCCAGGTAGCGCAGCATCACCGGTGACTCCAGCAGGCCGCGCGGGACGCCCTGCGGGGACAGGAAGGCGCACAGCTCCAACAGGCGGGCCGCCGCCCGTCGGACCGGACTCGCCGCGGACCGCAGCGTCTCGAAGGACACCGTCCAGGTCGTCGTCTCGGCCGTGGCACCGACGGCCTGGGCCAGGTAGGCGTCGACCGCCTGGTCGTCGATCTCCGCGCCGCGCCAGTCCTGGCGCAGCCGACCCACGGCCGTGCGAAGACCGGACGGGCGGTGATCGAGGCGTTTGGCGACCAGTTCCAGCCTCTCCCGGTCGACCGCGGGCAGCCACTGGCGCAGGAACGCCAGGCTCTCCTCGGGCGCGAACGGCTCCACCCACAGGGCGCCGGGCTGGTCCCGCCACCCCGGCTCGGCCGAGGTGATCAGCACGTGCCCGTTGGACGTGGCCGTCGGCACCAGCCCGGCCAGCGACGCCGGGTCCCCCGCGCCGTCGTAGATCAGCAACCAGCGCGACGACGGGTCGCCGCGGCGCAGCGCGTCCAGTGCCACCCGTTCGAGCTGCTCCGACGGGGAACGCTGGGCCTGCGGCACGTCGCTGTCCGGGCGCAGCAGGACGGCGAGGTCGGCCAGGGAGCGCCGCACGGACGTCTCGTCACCGGCCGGGATCCAGTGGACGACGTCGTAGTCCGCCCCGAACCGGAGGGCGAACTGGGCCGCGACCGCGCTCTTGCCGATCCCGTCGCCGCCGACCAGCAGGGCCGGGCCGGTGGCCCGACCGCCGGGCAGCAACCGATCGCGCAGGGTGTCGAGCAGGACGTGACGGCCGATGAACGGCTGGCTGAACATCGTCGGCATCGTCCAGACCCGCGGGCGGCGCGTCGGATAGCGGGCAGTGACCGCGGTGAGGTCGCCGAGACCGATCCCGGGGACGGGCAGGGCCAGGCGTTCGAGGACCTCGACCGCCGCCTCCCGCTCCGCGAGCGTCGTCAGCCCGATCAGCTCGGCGCTGGTGTAGTCGTCGTCCAGCCGCGTCACGCCGACCTGGATGATGCTCGCCGCGGCTCGCGCGACCCCGTCGCGCCCGCGGGCGCGCACCACCGCACGCAGTGCCGCTTCGCCCGGAGTGTCCGGCCCGAGGTTCGGCGAGCCGACGACGATCAGCGCGTCGGCCGCGGGGAAGTCCTCCTGGGTGACGGAGGTCGGGGACACCGGTCGAACCCGCACGCCGGTCGGGGTGAGCACGGAGACCAGCCAGTCGACCCACGGCCGGTCCTCCGGCGCGCCGAAGACCGCCACGGAGCGCGGGGCGGGCGGCCCGTAGTGCTCGAAGGCGCGCAGCACCCGCTCCCGCTCCTCGGCGGGCACCGGCCGGGTGGAAAGCGACTCATCCCCGGTGATCACGCTGGCCAGCACCCGGTAGGCGGCCTGCAGGCCCGACCGGCTCGCGGGGTCCTCGAGGAAGGTCGCGAGCACCTCCTCGTAGGCGTAGGCAGCCTTGTAGGGGACCTCCAGCTCGATCAGGCGCGCCCGCTGCGCCTGGAGATCCGGTCCGCACAGGTCGCTCAGCGCCGGGCGGAACGCGTGGAAGGCCGCACGGCGGCGTAGTTCCTGCTTGCGCTGTTCGGTGTCCTCCACCCGCATCGGGACCGGCAGGATACGGATGGCCCGCTCGCCGCCGCGGATCTGGCGCACCACCGCGGCGCCGCCGTCGATCGACTGGTTGTTCAGCGCGAAGCCGACCACGACGGTGTCCGGTAGCAACTGGGTGCAGATGCCCGCGGCGTCCGAGGTTCCGGTCCGACTGTCGATCAGGACATAGTCGTAGCCGGCGAAGCGCATGCGGTCACGCAGCGCGGCGAAGTAGGCCCGCCCGTCGGTGTCCTCGAAGAACGCCGGCCACGGCAGCGCCACCGCGACGACGGCGTTCTTGGCGGTCTGCCGGCCCGGGCCGAGGAAGTCGATGCGCCCGGCGGCGGGGAAACCCGGCCACTCGATCGTCTCGACGTTGTGCCGGAAGTCGCTGTAATGAGCAGTGATCTCCCGGATGGCGGCCGCGTCCGGCGGGCTCACAACCTGCTCCAGCCCCGGGTGCCCGGCGTTCTGCAGGCGGTCGATCTCCCGGATGAAACCCTCCAGCATCTCCGTGACGCCGNCGCTGCTGTCGAGCTCCTTGTTCTGCAGGAAGGGCCGGAAGTAGCGGTGCAGGCCGGGGGATTCCAGGTCCCAGTCGACGGTGAGCACCCGCTTGCCGGACGCGGCGAGCAGCCAGGCGACGTTCGCCACCGCCATCGTGCGACCGGCGCCGCCCTTGTACGAGTAGAAGGTGACGATGTGCGCCGGGCTCTCGGCGGGGTCCGATCTCCCGTTGGCCTCAGTTCCCCCGGCGGCCTCGATTCTCCCGGCGGCCTCGATTCTCCCGGCGGCCTCGATTCTCCCGGCGGCCTCGGTTCTCCCGGCGGCCTCGGTTCTCCCGGTGACCTCAGTCATCGTCTTCGCCCCTTTCCGCGACGCCGGCTCGACGCAGGATGGGCCGGCGGGTGTGCTCGGGATCGGCCATCCGCCACCGGCGCTCCCCGCCGAGGCGCAACGCCGCGCGTGGTGCGGGCCGCCGCGGATCCTGGGCGGCGGCCCCGCCCGCCCAGGCGGTCCGGCCGGAGAGCCGCACGAGCTCGGCGTCGCGTTCGGACAGCGACGGCGGCCCGTCCACCCGAGCCCGCGCGATCAGCTCGACGACGGCCCCGACCAGGTGCCGGTAGCCGGGCGAGGCGGGGGCGGCACGGATCAGCCGCAGCGCTCCACCCGCGGCGAACTCGGCGCCGAAGTCGTCGTCGATCATGTCCGTCTGCCGGATCGGCACCGGGGGCGCTACCGCCCGGATGGACCAGGGGACGCCGATCAGCGCCGGCGAGCGGCGCCCGGTGAAGTGCTGGTGCCAGCGCAGCCGCTCCCGGAACAGCGACCACTCGACCCGGCACTGCGGGTCGGAGAAGTACGCGTCGGAGTACAGCGCCACCAGCACCGGCGACAACANCACCTGCGCGTTCGACTGTCCCGGCGAGCCCGGCGCGGACGCCTCCGCCCCGGCAACCCCGCCCGTGAACGCCTCGCGGCGACCGAANCGCTCGTAGACGCCGTCCTGCACGTCGCCGGCGAAGCGTTGCACATAGCTGCCGTCGCCCCCGGCAAGGGCATGATGCACGAGGAAGAAAGGGGTCATCGGCGCCCCTCGGGTCGCATTCCACGACAGCGCGCCCGCCCCACCATCACACCCGTGCCTCTCACGTCCACGGCGACCGGCTCCGGCCAGACCGCATTCTTTCCTCGACGGTCCCCGGATTCCGTTCCCGACCCGCGACGCGCCGACGGTCGGGCAACCGATCCTGTGCGGTACATCACGACTCGGGGTGGAACGGGGAACGCACGAGCTCGGTCGCGTCGGCCGCCAGCGGCGGTAGTTCGTCGCGAGCGACGTCCATGACCCGGTAGGCCAACAGGCTCACATACTCCGCGAACGCTGCGGGGTGTCGCATCAGGTCCAGGACAGGCAGGTTGTCGTATTTCCGACCAAGATCGATCCGCGCGATGTGCAGCTCCCGCGCGGCCTCGGGCACGTCCGCCTCCCGTACCAGCCAGGGCACCGGAATGATGCCCGCCGGAGGTTTCCCCCCCGGCCTGGTCGCCCGGCGAATCCGTTCCTGAAAGACCCCGAACTCCCGGCCGCACCAGTCACTCTCGAAGTAGTCGTCGCACCACAGGGCGACCAGCACCGGCGCGGTCCGCGCGGCGTCGCGCAGCGCGGTGGGCCAGTGTTCCCCGCCGCCCATCCGTTCGGCGTCGAGGAAGCCCGCCGGCTCGACCCGCCGGCGGACCTTGCGCCNCAGTTCCGCCTCGAGTTCCCGGTGGAAGGCGACGACGCGGTCCCGGTCATGACGATGAGCATGGCTGGTGAAGAAGTAGTAGGCGGCCGCGCCGGCCGGCCCGCGGGGCGGCGGCGGCGCGGACGGCGCGACACCGTCGCCCAACGGCCAGGAGACGAACTGAGGGCCGGCTGCCCGCACCCCCGGATCGGCGGACGGCTCGGGCCCACCGGCACGCCGAGCGGCCAGCTCGGCGACGAGCCGGCGGACGACGGAGACCGCCCGATCGTCCCGGGGAGCGACCAGTTCCAGCGACTGGACCAGCGCGTCGAGCATCCTGCGACCTGGCTCGCGGACTGCCTCGGTGACCAGGGTGGTCAGCCGGACGGCGAGCCACGGCGAGGTCAGTGCGACGGTGCGACCAAGCAGGCGGGTCAGCTCGTCCAGCCAGTGCTCGAACCCGGCGGGTTCGGCTATGTACTCCACCTCCATCAGCGCCGCCACCAGCGCGTCGACCTCCCGGGCGGCCGCCGCCTGCGCGTGGGCAGCGTCGCCGCCGTGACCAGGACCGCCGCCGTGGGCAGCGTCGCCGCCGTGACCAGGACCGCCGCCGTGGGCTGCCCGGATGCTGCCCGCGGCACCGGAGCCGTGAGCAGCACCGGGGCCGCCCGCGGCACGGCGGCTGTCGGGGGCCCCGCGGGAGCCCGAGACGTCGGGGCCGTCCGGCACGCCGCGACCGCGGCGGGGTTCCGCGGAACCGTTGCCCTCGGAGAGGCGGACAGCGCCGTCAGGGTCCGCCGGCTCTCCCGCGACGGCCGGCTCGGCGCCGCTGGATGTGGGCGACGGCTCGGCGGCGGGCGGGGTCGGCCGGGGCACCGCCATCTCGAGCAGACGCTGGCAGAGCTCCGGGGTCACCGCCGTCTCCCGGATCAGGTAGCCGGCGAGTTCGGCCAGCAGCCCGGGCCGGTGGCCGAGCAGCTCGCCGAGCCGGGCGGCGGTGGCCGGATCGACCATGGGCGCGGCGCTGGTGAGCAGCATGACCGACTCGCGCCGACGCAGCGGCCCGATGGCCACCGTCCGATCCCGCCAGGAGTCCACCGTCCGGTCGGCGACGATGAGGCAGTGCGCGCCGCGGCCGGGCAGGTACGGCTCGGCCTCCTCGGGACTGCCCACCCCCGCGAAGACCAGCAGCCACCCCTCGCCAGGCACCGGCGCGGCATCCGCGGCGCAGTCGGCCAGCCGCGCGCGGGCCTGGTCGGCGAGCTCGTCGAGCTGGGCGGCGATGTCGGCGCCCCGGGTGCAGTCCACCCACCAGGCGACGTCGTAGCGCAGCTTGTAACGGTGCTGGTACTCCCCGGCGAGCTCCGCCCTCCCGATGTCGGACAGGTCCTCCTCGGGGACGAGGACGAGATGGCCGTGCCGGCACAGGCCGTCCCAGACGCGCTCCAGCTCGTCGTCCCGGCCGGCGAACAGCTCGTTCTCCCGGCGGCTGCGCCACACGGGCGGGGACTGCCCGGGCAGGCGGCCCGGGCGGCCGAAGGCGGGCACGGGGCTCACCAGTCGCCCCCGGCCCGCACCTCCATCAGGAGTTCGTTGACCACCGCCGGTTCCAGACCGCTGAGGTCCAGCGTCCGGAGGGTGCGCAGCGGCTCGGGCAACGGCTGGGGGTCGATCGTGACGCGCACGACGCGGCAGGCCAGCGGACCCTCCAGGCCGAGGCGCTCCCAGGCCTCGGTCTCGGTGGTGCCGGGATGCTCGGGCCGAGGCGCACGGTAGTGCCGCGACAACAGCACGACCGTGATCTCCGGATCCCACGAGGCGATGCGGTCCACGGTCTCGGCGAGCCGCTCGCCGCGGTTCTGCGCCCACCGCACCTGCCGGACCTCGTGGCAGCCGCGGCGCAGGAGCTGTTCGAGCCAGTCGGCCCACTGCTGGTCGGCCCCGACATAACTGACGGCGACCCGCCGCGGGGCCGCCGGAGAATCCACCGGCGCCGTCGCGAACGCCCCGGCCCCGCGGCCCCCACGGTCGCCCGCCGGGACCGACCCGGCCCGCGGCCGGACGGCCCCCCCGCCATCGTCCCCACCGCCCCGGCCCCCACCGCGCCGAGCGCCGGCGCCCCGATCCCCGCCACCACGCTCGGCGCCCTCTCCCGCGGCGCCGCCTCGAGCGCCACGGCTGCGATCCGAAGCGAGCGGATCCGAAGCGAGCGGCCCCGAAGCGAGCGGCCCCGAAGCGAGCGGCCCCGAAGCGGGTGACCCCAGCCCCTGCCGCCGGACCACCCCGCTGGTTGGCGGCCGGCCGTCGAGTTCCGCGGAAGCGCCGATCGGTGCCTGCCCGGTGCCGTCGATGCCGTGGGAGCCGAAGGCGGGGCCGGCGGCGCGGATCGCGAGCTCGGGCAGAGGGTCGAGATCGATCTGCTGGGCGGCGATGACCCGGGCCGCGAACAGCCGGACGAAGGCGTAGTAGCCGCTGGGCCCGCGCCGCATGTTGCGCATGAGCCACAGCAATCCGTGCTGGCCGTAGACCTCGGGCANCCCGACCCGCGCGTCGGCGAGGGCGGGGCGCGCCGCCGGCGGCACCGGGTCGTGGGTCGGCCGCCACAACACCCGCAGGAAACCATCCTCCAGCCTGGTCGCGCCGGCCTTNCTGAAGTTCTCGACGCGGGCGCCGAAGACCTCCCATTCGCGCCCGCACCAACCGTCCTTGAAAAACGGGTCGGAGCAGAGCGCGACCATCGAGCGGATACGGCCGGCCCCCGCCGCGAGGGCGAGGTCCGCGTCCATGCCGGGCCGCGGCCTGGTATCGAGGATTCCGCCGACCGCGGTCCCGACGAGCAGGCCCAGCTCATACTCCAGATCGGCGTGAAAGCGCTGGACCCAGCGACGGTCCTCTTTGGCGGCATAGGAGACGAAGAAGTAGCTCTTCATCGCGCACACTCGATTACCATCACCGCGCCCCCGGGCTCACCGCCATCCGACGGACGGTGTCGCCAAACGCTATCAGCCGACCGCCCGGATGGCGATGCCCGCGACACGGAAGTATCAATGACGTCTCAACACGTCATCACCCGGGTGGCGCCACTCCGCGTACCCTCCACTGCCCGAGGGCCGCCATCACGCCTTCTCTGCTCCCCGTCAACCGGCGACGAGGGTTCTTTCCCTCAGTGCACTTCCCAGTGTTCGGGTTCGAGGCGCAGCCATCNGTCGATCTCCTCCCGCCACCAGATCCGAGTACCACCCCAGGTCGCGGTGCGGTTGACGACCGCGGCGGGACTCGGTGCGGCCGGATCGACCCGCAGTCGGTGATCGATGGCCTGACGGGTGAGGCCCAGGGCGCGGGCGATGTCGCCGGAGCCGACGAGCAGTGGTAGGTGATCCACGCCTGCCGACGTTAGCCAATCCGGGCCTCGCCGCGCCCGCGACGCCGGGCCCGCGGGCGCCGGACGGCAGCCGTCCGACGCACAGTGAAACCGGCAGCCGCCGGAGGGTGAGCAACGACGTCCGGAGCGCCGCGCGAGGGTGCCGCCGTCCACCATGCGGTGACCGACCGTCCACGCTGTCGTCGCCCCACCGGCCCGGTCGACCGTGGTCGGCGCGCGGGCACGGGCGGCTGTCCCCCCCGACGACGGCGAAGTCTCGCCGGATGCGCTCCCCGGCGGCGTCCGTCTGTGCTTGGCTGATCACGTGAATCGGGCCGGCCGGCCGGCCGGTCCGGCCGGATCGATCGGCGAAAGCCGCGGAAACGGAGAACAGTGGGCATTGATCTCGCCAAGGGCGGCAGCGTCGCTCTTACCGAAGCCACCGAAACCCTCACGCACATCACCGTCGGCCTCGGCTGGGATCCCAACCGTCCAGGAGCGGAGGAGTTCGACCTCGACGCGAGTGCGATCGCCCTGCAGGAGAACGACCGGGCGCCCAGCCTGAGCTATTTCGT
This sequence comes from Frankia sp. CpI1-P, assembly GCF_001421075.1. Taxonomy (NCBI): domain Bacteria; kingdom Bacillati; phylum Actinomycetota; class Actinomycetes; order Frankiales; family Frankiaceae; genus Frankia; species Frankia sp. CpI1-P. Next base: position 26,756 of record NZ_LJJX01000048.1, read on the forward strand.
CTACTACAACAATCTGAGCAGCCCGCGCGGGGAGATCGTGCACCGCGGGGACAACCTCACCGGCGAGGGTGCGGGCGACGACGAGCAGATCGACGTGCGCCTCGACCTGTTGTCCAGCGCGATCACCCGCATCGTGTTCCCGGTGAGCATCCACAACGCCGACTACCGGCATCAGAGTTTCGGTGACGTGCACGGCGCGTACATCCGGGTCGTCAGCACCGACACCGGCGACGAGCTGGTGCGCTACGACCTGTCGAGCACCGCCGCGCGGGACACCTCGATGCTGTTCGGTGAACTGCACCGCGACGGCGGCGGCTGGCATTTTCGCGCGCTCGGTGAGGGTGGCGTCGCCGGCCTGGCGGAGATCGCCCGCGGGTACGGTCTCGACGTCTGAACCCGTGGCCGGCCGGCCGAGACGCCCCGTGGGCGACCCGACCGTCCCGGCCGGCACCGGCTCGGAGATGGGCTCAACCCGGGGATGCGCTCAGCCCGGGGATGCGCTCAACTCGGGGATGCGCTCAACTCGGGGATGCGCTCAACGGGGGATGGAGGTGTGCTTGAACTCGTTGAGCTCCGGCCAGCCGGTGAGCTGGTCGACGACGCGCTCCACCGCCCGGATGGACGGCGCCGCCTCGGCACCGAGCGGAGCCCGGTTCATCAACCGCACGAAGACCGCCTGGTCGTCGGCGATGAAGGTGGGCACGCCCCAGACGGAGTGGGAGGCGACGTAGCGCTCGTGCTCGGTCTGGACCCGAGCCAGCCCGCCGTCGTCGACCCGGGCGAGCACCTCGTCCGCGGGCAGCCCGACCGCGGTGAGCGTCTCNCGGATGACCACGCGGTCCTCGAGATGACGACCCTCGTCGTGGCGCGCCGCGAACAACGCGCGATGAGCCGCCGGGAACAGGTCGGGGTATTCATCCCGGATCACGACACCGGCCTGCAGGGCGAGAATGCCGGAATCCTGCTCGGGCTTCTCCCAGACGCTGGGCTGGCCCTCCTCGACATGCGCCTGCCCCAGCGAGAAGGGGATGAAGCTGACATTCCAGTCGGCACCGGCCGCAAGACCGGTGAGCACGTGTTCGTGCGCGTTGCGCGCGAACGGGCAGCGGTAATCCCAGGTGATCGCGAACGTGGCGGAGGTCATAACCCGGGGAACAGCGACGCGCCCCACGATGTTCCGCGCCGACCCGGCCGGCCGACGGCAAGTGCCACAACGCCGGTGCGCTCTCCGGGGGGGGCGACCGGCCGGCGAGCACACATCCAGGTCTCATCATCGATCTCCGGCGCCGTACGGGACGAATCAGTTACGTTTCGCTCATGCCAGGGGTCGAAGTGGCACTGTGGGGGCTGTTCGGCGGCTTCGCGGTCGAGGGTCTCGATCTTTACACCGCGGTCCGCCGATCGGGCCGCTGGCCGTGGCGGACGGGCCGGCCCCGGGAGGTCGGGGCCTGGGCCTACCTGGTGGCCGAGGTCGTCCGGCTCGCGATCGGCGCGGGGCTCGCCGCTGCGGCGGCCGCATCGGGACAGGTGACGACGGCGTTCGCCGCGGTGTCGGTGGGAATCGCCGCACCGCTGGTCGTCGAACGCCTCGCCCGGGCGATCCCGCTCGACCCTCCGCCCGCCGCTGCGCCGGCGGATCCATCCACCCCCGGACCCAGGGGCGCGGGGGTGCGTACACCGGCCGGGCCGGTGGCGCCGGCCGGGGCGGCCCCGTCGGATGCCCCGGCCGGGGAGTGACCATGCGAGCGGACTCCTTCGCCGGCCAGGTCATCGCCGTCCTGTCGCGGCGGACGCCGCAGTTCTCGGCGCCGCCCGGCGAGCCGCAGACCTTCCCGGGGCGCGTCCACGCCCTGCTCATCCAGGCAAGGGCCGGCACGGGAGCCGAGCCCGACCGGACGGCGACGCCCCCACCTGCCGACCGCGGCGCCCGGCCGGAGCCGGCAGCGCCGACCCCGCCCACGCGCCCGGCGACCCTCGTGCTCGGCGGTGAACGGCGGCGGCCGGGACGACCCGCAGGTCCCGCCGCAAGGGGGCGCGGGCGCGTGATCGTCACCGTCGCGGCTGTGCTCGCAGTCTGCGCCGCCATCGTGCTGTCCTCCGTGCAGTGGCGTCACGGCAGCGATGGCGGGGGCGGGGGCGGAGCGGCCGCCACGCCCCCCCACGAGATCGGCCTGGAACTGACGGCCGCCGGATCGGTGACCTCGGTCGACTTCAGCCCGGACGGGCGCACCCTCGCCACCGCCGCCGTCGACGGCACCGTCCGCCTGTGGAACGTCACCAAGCCGACCGACCCCCGCCCGCTCGGCCAGCCTCTGGCTGGGGGTGTCCAGCCCGTGACGTCCGTGGCGTTCAGTGCGAACGGACACATCCTGGCGTCGGCCGCTACCGACGGCACCGTCCGCCTGTGGAACGTCACCAAGCCGACCGACCCCCGCCCATTCGCCACGATCACCCCGCACGCCGGCGCAGTGAGTTCGGTGGCGTTCAGCCCGGACGGCCGCACCCTCGCCACCACCGGCGCCGACCACGCCACCCGCCTGTGGAATGTCACCGACCCACGGGCTCCCAGGGCGATCGGGGTGCCCCTCACCGAGGTGGCCCCCGTATCGGCGGCGGTCTTCAGCCCGGACGGGCGCGCCCTCGCCACCACCGCCACCGACGGCACGGTGCGGCTGTGGGACGTCACCCACCCGGCCGCTCCGACCCGGCTCGGTCTCCTACCCCCCGCGACCGATCAACCCGGCACCGCCCGCCCGGTGGCGTTCNCTCCTGGCAGCCGGCTCCTCGCCGCCGGGGACGGCCGCAGCGTGCGGCTGTGGGACATCACCGAGCCGGCGCGTCCGCGCCCGCTCGGCCAGCCCCTGACCGAGCACACCGGCGCCGTCACCGCGGTGGCCCTCGCCGGGGACATTCTCGCCGTCGGCGGCGACGACACCATCGCCCTGTGGAAGATCGCCGACCCGGCGGCACCGAGCGAGCTCGGTCGGCCTCTGACGGGCCACACCGGTACCGTCACCACGCTGGCTCTCACCGCAACCATCCTCGCCACCGGCAGCGAGGACCGCACCGTACGGCTGTGGAACGTCGGTTAGCGGCGGTTCGGCCCGGGCGGGCTCGGCGAGACGGGCGCGGGGGCGTCAGCGGCGGTTGCCCTGGCGTCCGCGGGGCAGTCTCGGCGGCGGCTGGCGGGGCAGGTCGCGGGGCGCCCGGCCGGGATGGTCGAGCGCGGCGGGGTCGAGGCCGCGGCGGGCGGCGATCAGGCCGCGGACGTACACGACCGCAGCGATGATCACCATGAGGTCGTCGACCAGCCCGATCGGCCCGAGCGGGATCTCGGGGACGGCATCGACCGGCGAGACGACGTAGGCGAGGCTGGCCAGCGTCGCCACAGTGCCGCGCAGCGGCAGGTCGTATCGGCGGATGACGACGAGGGCGGCCACCGCCAGCGCGAGGCCGAGGGCNACGAGCGCGCCGAGGACGACGAGCAGCGCCGTGCCGAAGCTGTCACCCATCATCCACTCCACTCCAGGTCGGTCCCCGCGGCGACCGGTCGGCGGCCCGGGGGCGATGATCCCTGACGGCATGCCCGATGTCCCGCCGTTACGAACATCCACGCCGCCCGCCGGTGCCGGTCCGGCCCGCCGCACGCCACCGCGGCCGCGACGCCGCCGACACCCCGTCGTCGCGCTGTTGTCCGGTGCGGGCGGCGGGGGAGCCGTGGAATCGACGCCGCGTTGTCGGACGGGTGACGACCCGAGGTTCGACCGTCGGCCGGACACATGCCGGCCTGCGCCGGTAGGCTTTTCGACGTGTCCCCCGTGGATTCACCTGCGCCGCCCGGTCGGCTGATGGCCGTCAGTGATATTCATGTCGGTTATTCGGAGAATCGGCTGATTGTCGAGGGTATCGANCCCGGTTCGCCGGAGGATTGGCTGATTCTGGCCGGTGACGTGGCCGAGGTCGCCGGCGAGATCGAGGCGGTCTGGCAACTGTTCACCCAGCGTTTCGCCAAAGTGATCTGGGTGCCCGGCAACCATGAGCTGTGGACGCCGAAGCACGATCCGCTCCGGCTGCGCGGCGAGGAGCGGTACCGCCACCTGGTCGAGATCGCCCGCGGCCTCGGCGTGGTCACCCCGGAGGATCCGTTCCCGGTGTGGACGGGCGAGGGTGGCCCGGTGGTCGTCGCGCCCCTGTTCGCCCTGTACGACTACAGCTTCCGCCCGGCGGGCACGGCGACGAAGGAGNAGGCCCTCGCCCTGGCCCGGGAGACCGGGGTGGTGTGCACCGACGAGTGGCTGCTGCACCCCGATCCGCATCCCACCATCGACGCCTGGTCCCGGGCCCGGGTCGCCTACACCACCGAGCGGCTGGCCGCCCTCGATCCGGCCGTGCCGACGGTGCTCGTCAACCACTGGCCGCTCGTCCGGGAACCCACCGACATCCTGCGCTACCCGACGTTCGTGCTGTGGTGCGGGACGACCGCCACCGCCGACTGGCACCGGCGTCACCGCACGGCCGCGGTCGTCTACGGCCACCTGCACATCCCCCGCACGACCTGGTACGACGGCGTCCGCTTCGAAGAGGTCTCGATGGGGTACCCCCGGGAACGCGTCGCATGGGAGGCCTACGGCCGGCCCTTCGCCGGCCCCCGCCAGATCCTGCCCTACCCGTCGGAGCCCGGCGGGGCCCCGGCCGCTGGAGCGCAGGGGCGAGCGGCGTCGCCGAGTCCCACCCGGTCCCCGTCGACGGCGCGGAGCTGACCGCGATGCTGTCCAGCCTGCTGCCGGACGCGGCCGTCGCCGTCGAGGCGTTCGAGGACAACCCGAACGCCGTGCTGTTCCCCGAGGAGGCCGCGCTGCTCGCCCGCGCCGTCGACAAGCGCCGCCGGGAGTTCACCACCGCCCGCATCTGCGCGCACCAGGCGCTGACCGGCCTCGGCCTGCCGCCGGCGCCGATCCTGCCGGGCGATCGTGGCGCCCCCCGCTGGCCGGACGGGGTGGTCGGTAGCATCACCCACTGCGCCGGCTACCGGGCGGCGGCGGTGGCGTTCGCCGGGCGGCTGCGCACGATCGGCATTGACGCCGAACCGAACGAACCCAACCCTCAGGGCGTCACGGCGCAGATCACCGTCCCGGCCGAGGAGGGCTGGCTCGCCACTCTCACCCGGACCCGGCCGACCGTGCACTGGGACCGGCTGCTGTTCAGCGCCAAGGAGTCGGTGTACAAGGCGTGGTTCCCACTGGCCCAGCGCTGGCTCGGCTTCGAGGACGCCGCCCTCACCATCGACCCGGGCACAGCCGTCCCGACAGGCACAGCCGTCCCGACGGGCTCGGCAGCCGACAGCGGCACGGCGCTGTCCAGGCCGGTGACCGTCGCCCCGGCCCGCGGCACGTTCACCGCGAAGCTGCTGGTGACCGGGCCGACGCTCGACGGCGGCGAACTCACCGGCTTCGACGGCCACTGGCTCGTCGACCGCGGCCTGCTGCTCACCGCCATCACCGTCCCACACCTCGACGGCGAACCGGTGCCGCCCGTGCCGGACGCGCGGTGAGGCACCATCGCGGGCGCCGCCCGCTCTCGGCCGGCCGACGACGCCCCGCGGTACGAACCGGCCCCGGCGCCTTCCCCGCCGGCCGGCGGCCGCGCACGAGGGGCGTGCAGGGTCGCAAGCCGCGGTAGGGCGCCCGGCCCCCGTGCCGCCGCCCCGGCTCCGGCCAGGTACGCAAGGGCAGGACCGGTGCGCCGCGCCGGGTGTGGCCGGTCGTGCCGAGGTAGGAAGGGATGTGCCCATCCCTGAAGACCGCGGCGCGACGCCGCACTCCGCCGATCCCGGCCGCTCCCCCGGGCCACCGACCGGCCCCGCCGCCCGGACGGCGGCCGGCGAGTTCGTCCTGACGCTGTCCTGCCCCGACCGGCTCGGGATCGTCGCGGCGGTCTCCGCGTTCCTCGCCGACGCCGGTGGCAACATCGCCGACGCCGCCCAGTTCGGCGACACCGACTCGGGCCGGTTCTTCATGCGGGTGCACGTCGTCGCCGAGGAACCGGGCCTCGCCCTGGACGCGCTGCGGGCCGGCTTCGCCCCCGTGGCCCGCCCGTTCGCGATGGACTGGCGAGTCCATGACCTGGCGGTCCGCCCCCGCGTGCTGATCCTGGTGAGCCGGTTCGGACACTGCCTCAACGATCTGCTCTACCGGCACCGGTCGGGGCTGCTCGACGTCGACATCCCCGCCATCGTGTCGAATCATCCCGACTTCGCCGACCTCGCCGGCTCCTATGCCATCCCGTTCCATCACCTGCCGGTCGACCCGACCACCCGCGACCGGCAGGAACAGGGGATTCTGGAGATNATCGAGCGGGAACGGATCGACCTGGTGGTCCTCGCCCGCTACATGCAGATCCTCTCCCCTGAGCTGTGCGCGCTGCTCGCCGGCCGGGCGATCAACATCCACCACTCGTTCCTGCCGAGCTTCTCCGGCGCCCGGCCCTACCACCAGGCACACGCCCGCGGGGTGAAGCTGATCGGCGCGACCGCGCACTACGTGACCGCCGAGCTCGACGACGGCCCGATCATCGAGCAGGACGTCATCCGGGTCGATCACGCCGACGGTCCCGACCGCCTCGCGGCGCTGGGCCGCGATGTCGAGTGCCGCGCGCTCGCTCGCGCTGTGACCTGGCACGTCGAGCACCGCGTCCTCATCAGCGGCCGCCGCACGGTCGTGTTCTCCTGATCGGTGTGCAGCCAGGGGGCGGTCGGCGGGGTCCGCGGGCGGGGATCAGTGGGCTGGGGTCAGTGGTCGGGGATCAGTGGTCGGCGGGGGCGAGGACGGCCCAGCCGAAGGGTGGTAGGCGGGCGAGGGCCTGCGCCGTGCCGGGCTGGACCAGGTCCGCGTGGCCGGCGACAAGCTGCCCGGCGTCGGGTGCGGGGCAGTCGGCGGGGGCCCCGGCGAGGTTGAGCACGACGAGCAGGCGCTGCCCCTCGGCGCTCGTCTCGTAGACGAGCTGCTCGTTGGTCAGGTGCAGCGGGCGGGTGCGGGCGGTGTGCAGCCAGGGGTGACGCCGCCGCAGACCGATGAGGTCCTGGTGCAGCCGGTAGATCGGCCAGCCGTAGGGGGCGAGCGCGGCCGGGCCGACCGGGAACGCGGGGCGGACNGCGTCGTCGCCACCGACGCGGTCCTCCTTGACGCCGACGAACGCCTGCTCGTCGCCGTAGTAGACGCTCGGGGTGCCGCCGACGGTGCACAACACGACGAGTGCGTGGGCCAGGTGGCGCGGTTCGCGCAGCCGGCTGGCGAGCCGGGTGACGTCGTGGTTGCCGACGAAGGTGAGCGGGACGAAGCTGTCGAGGAAGCCGTCGTGCCGGCCCAGCGCCCAGGCCAGTTCGAACAGGTTGGCGTCGTTCAGCGAGCTCCAGATCGCCTTCCACAGCTCGTACTGGGTGACCGCGTCCAGGCCGGTGCGGCGGACGATGTCCGGGTAGTCGCCGTGGATGACCTCGCCGACCAGGTAGGCGTCCGGGTGGGCACGACGCACCCGCGGCAGCACCTGCGCCCAGAAGTCGGCGGGGACCGCGTAGGCGGCGTCGAGCCGCCAGCCGTCGGCGCCCCGGTCGAGCCAGTGGGTCATGATCTCGGTGACGTGGTCGGCGACGGCCGGGTTCGCGTGCCGCAGCGTGACGAGGCTGCCGTGGCCTTCGAAGGTAGCGTACTCGGGCCGTCCACCCGGCCCGGTCCCGCCCGTGGGGACGAACCAGTCCGGGCGCGGCGGCGCGTCCCCGCCGTCGGGCGATGCGGCGAAGGCGGGATGCTCCCGGCCGACGTGGTTGAACNCCCCGTCGAGCAGAATCCGCAGCCCCCGCCGGTGGGCGCGGGCGACGAGATCGTCGAAGTCGGCGTCGTCGCCGAGCCGCGGGTCGATCCGGAAGTGGTCGACCGTGTCGTACCCGTGGGTCGACGATGCGAAGATCGGTCCCAGGGCGAGGCCGGACGCCCCGAGCCGCACCGCGTAGTCGAGCCAGTCGGCAATCCGGGCGAGCCCGCGCGTGGGCCGCCGGTCGGCTCCGGTGGTGTCGGCGCCGGCGAATCCGAGCGGATAGACGTGCCACCAGATCGCGTGGCGCACCCAGTCCGGCTCGCCGGTCGGCGACGCGGACGACGCGGACGACGGTGATGAGGCAGGCGGAGGCGGTGGCCGGTGGGTGGTCACGCCGGCTGCTCCAGGACGGCGCCCAGGTCGGTGCCGCCCGCGAGGCCGCGCAGGCCCACCGGGCGATCCGCCAGCGATTCGAGCAGGCCGGCGGCGATCCGCAGCAGGTCCACCTCGGCCTGCGTGAAGATGTCCAGGGCCTGCGCGAGCCAGGCGTCGCGGTCCGCCATATCGCGGACGAGCGCCTCCCGTCCGGCCGGCGTGATCGTCAACACCGCGGCCCGCCGGTCGCGTTCCCCGGGGCGCCGACTGATCAGCCCGGCGGCCTGCAGCTCGGCGAAGGTGCGCGACAGCGACTGCGGCTGGTGCCGCTCGGCCGCGGCGATCGCACCCGGGGTGCTCGGGCCAAGCCGGTAGAGGTGGCCGAGCACGCTCAGCTTGGTCCCGCTGAGCGCGCCGGCCGGTCGCTCCGCCCGCAGCCGGCGGCCCAGCCGCGTCACCGCCCGCCGGACCGCCGCCGCGCTCTCCGCCTGTCCTGCCGCCTGTCCTGCTCGCACAGTTAGCACGCTATCACTTACTATCAGCCGTCGTGATCAGGCCCGTAGAATGCGGCTACCATGCAACTTGTGCCACCAGGGGGCGGAGATTAGTTCGCTGTGACGACTATCTTCGAACGTGGCCGGGCGGCTCGCGCCCCGGGCTCGCCGTCCGTCGATCGACGCACCGAGCTGCGGGCGGCGGCGGTGACGATGGGCGCCGTGCTGGCCACGTTCGGCACGTCACTGGCGCTGCGTGGCCTGACCGGCGCGTCCGCCGGCATCTCCGTACTCGGCGTGGTCCTCGCGCTGACGCTCAGCCGGGTCGGGCGGGGCGGGCAGGACGGCCCGCGGGCCACGCGGCTGCTGCCGCTGCTCGTGACGCCGTCGGTGGCGCTACTCGCGAGCGAGGTCGCCGACCTCTCCCGACGGCATCGGACCGTGGGCGAGGTCCTGTTCACCGCGGCGGTCAGCGGCGCCGTCTGGGCACGGCGGTTCGGGCCGGTGGGCACCTGGGCCGGCACCCTGGCCACGCTGCCGTTCATCGCGCTGCTCGTCACCCCGGTTCCGCCCGGCGAAGGGCCGACGTCGCGGCTCAACCTCGTCGCGATCGCGCTGATCGCGATCGGTTGGGTGACGATCGCTCGGCACGCCGAGGCTCGGCTGTTCGCACCAGGTCCGCCTCGCCGGCCGGCCCGGCGGGAACAGCCGACAGCAAGGCCGGTCGCGGCCGATCGGACGGCGCCGCCTTCGGCGCCCGGAGTCGCGCCGCCTTCGGCGCCCGGGATCGCACGGCGCAGGCGGCGACTTCCCGCGAGCACCCGGATGGCGGTCCAGCTTGCGGTGGCCCTCGGGGCGGCCTTCGCCGTGGGGCGCCACGTGTTCGGCGAGCACCGGTCCTGGCTCGTTCTCACCGCCTACCTGGTCCACAGCGGCAACCGCGGCCGGGGCGACGTCGCCTACCGCTGCGCGCAGCGGCTGGCCGGCGCGGCGGTGGGGACGGCGGCGGCCACCGTCGTCGCGGGCCGCTTCCCCGCCGGCGACGACGTGTCGATCGTGCTCATCTTCGTCCTGCTCGCGCTCGGGGTGTGGCTGCGGTCGGCGTCCTACGCCTACTGGACGGCGTGCGTCACCGGCGTGCTCGCTCTGCTCTACGGGTACTACGGGCAGACCGGAACGGGGCTGCTGCGGGAAAGGCTGGCCGCGGTGGTGCTGGGCGCGGCGATCGGTCTGGCCGCGGCCTGGTTCGTCCTGCCGGTGCGCACGGGCGACGTCCTGCGCCGACGGATCGCCGACCTCCTTGCCGCCCTGACGGACTACCTGGTCGTCTGCCAGACGGGCCGCGCCCGCATGCCACGCCCGAGCAGGACGACACCCGAGGTCATGCGGGCCGCCCTCGCCGATGCACACGACCGGCTGGAGACCGCCTTCGATCAGCTCGCCCTGGTCGCCCCGCCGCTACGGGCGCACCGGGCGTTGACCCGCCGACCACGCCGACACCGCCGACCCGGCCAGGCCATCCGGCCGCACCGGTACGACGCCGTCGCGGCCCTGCTCGCCTGCCGACCGGCCCTGTGCGCGCTGACCCGTGAACTCGACGCCCGCGGCGCCCCACCTGGCCCCGTCGCGCGCCGCGACATCGCTCGAGCACGCACCATCGTCGTCGAGACCCGTCGCGCCATGGGCCGCGCCGCTGCCGCCGCGGCCCGCCACTGAATCAGGCGCCGGTGGTGTGCCCCGGAACCGCACGAGACCGCCCGGCCTCAGGCCCAGGTCCCAGCGATCGTGCGGTTCCGCGGAACCGCGGAGCCGCGGAGCCGCAGAGCCGCGCCGCGCTGCCCGATCGCAGCCGCCGCGATCAATGCGTCTCTGCTTCCATGCCTCGACGATCCGGATCAGGGAGCACAGCCGAACCTTTCCTGATCGCAACCAGACTCGCGAGCCCAGTCAGGTGCCGGCAGTGAGGTCCACGGCGATCTCGCCGCCGAGGCTGAAGCCGGCGCGCAGCTCCAGCGCGTCCCCGCTCCAGAACCGCCCCGGGTCGTACCAGTTCGGCGCCCGGTTGGGCGGGAGCAGGCCCATCGCCTCGTAGGTGACGGCGACGACTTCGGCGCAGTAGGCGGTCTGCAGCGCCTGCGGGGACACCGCCCGGCGCGGGCGCGGGAACCGTCCGCGTAGCCAGCGCGTCGCGAGCTGGGCGGTGGACGGGAACGGGGTGCCGTCGAGGCGGGCGACCGTGCGCAGCGCGGCGTCCTCCCGTCCGGTGCCGACCGCCGGCGAGAGCTGCCGCAGCCAGGCCCGCTGGCCATAGCGGCGGGCCCAGACCTCCACGGCCGCCCGCAGGTCGTGGAGCTGCACCCCGCGGTGGTGCGTGCCCGCCCAGACGTCGGGAAGCGACTTACCCAGCTCCGCGTGCCACAGCAGCGGGGGGAGATCGTCGAGCACGATCGCCATGCCGACGTGGTTGACCGGACTGTTCGTCGTCGTCTGGATGGCTCGGTCCGCCGCCGTGCGACCGCGGAACAGCCACAGGTCACCGGTGCGGGCCAGCTCCAGGGCGTCGGTCAGGCCGATCCGCGTATCGGGCATGCCGGTAAGGATGCCCCATCCGGGCCGGTACGCCGTAGCCTGACGGAGTGCATCAGCCTGGAGGCACGCGTCAGCCTGGACGAACGCGTCAGCCTGGACGAACGCGTCAGGCCGGCGGGGGGCGTCCGGCCGGCGGGCTGCAGCTCGCCCGGTGGGGGAAGGTGCTCGGCGTCGCCGGGCTGGCGGGGGTGGCCGCGACCGGCGTCCTGGTCGCCCGCGACCAGCGCCAGCGCGGCTCCTACTCCCCCGACGAGATTCGCGCCCGGCTCCAGGCCCGGGCGGCCGCCGACGCGAGCGCGCCACCCCCGACATCCGCCGATCATGAACCGGGCGTCGCCGCCGAGCCGACCGAAACGCGGCGCGGTCGGCTGCTCGGCCGGCTGCCGCGCCGGTTCACCCGANAGCGTCCTGACGCCATCCACTGATCGCCCGGCCGGGCTCGTCCCCGAGCACACCGGGGACGGTGTTGAGCGCGCGGTGCAGGCTGCCGAGCTGCTTGTGATGCTCGTCGAACGGGACGGCGACGGTGTGCACGCCAAACCGGGACAGCACCGGCTCGGTCCACGGCGCGCTGGCCGTCGACACCAGCGCCGCCGGCTCGTCGCCGCCCGCCGTCCAGGCCCCGGGCCGCGGGCCGGGCAGGAAGAACACCCCCGCGGCGAACGCGGCGACCGTCTCCGGAGCCAGCGGGCAGACGGCCAGTTCGATGCTGCGCAGCGCGTCGACGAGGGTCGTCTCCCGGCTGGCCGCGCCGTAACTTTCGACGACGGCGGGCGCGTGCAGCCGGTCCGCGGCAACCAGCGCGATGCCGGGGCCGAGCCCCAGCCAGTGGTCCAGGTGTGGCTCACCCGGGCGGAGCAGCTCGTCGCGAACCCGCACGACCCGGCCGAACGCGGCGAGCAGGTGCGGGCGCAACAGCCCCCACGCCGCCGGGCTGGTCCGCGCGCCGGTGCCGAGGACGGCGACACCGTCGCAGGTGACGAGGTCGCCGCCGGCCAGGAACAGTGGCTCGGGCACCCGCACCTCCGCCGAGCGTCCCCGCAGGCCGCGCAGGACCGCTGCCATCACGACCGTCTCCCGCGCCCGGTCGCGACGGCGCAGCCGGCCGATGGCGATCGCCCCGCCGAGGTCGACGTAGTGGTCGCGGGGAAACATCAGGCCGGCGAGCGGGCGCAGGGCGTAGCTCTCGTCCGGCTGGTCGGGGCCGATCACGCCGCCGCCGGCGGCTGGGTCGAGCAGCAGCCGAGGCTGGCGCAGCACAACCGGGACGAGCGCCGGGACGGACCAGTCGCGCATCACGTCGCGGGCCGCGGACAGCCGGGCGTCGTCGTCGGCGCTGACGGCGCGGGCGGCCAGTTCGAGCAGGACCTCACGGGGTAGGGCGGCGAGAATCTCCGACGGCGCGCGGGGATCGGCCCCGAGGTCGGTCAGCGCCGCCCGCACGGCGGCCGACTCCGCCGCAGCCCGGACCGGGTCGTAGGCGGGCCGGCCCGGCCGGAACACCGACGTCTCCACCGGCTGCACGACCGTCGGATTCTGGATCAGCACCATCGGCCCGCTCACCGCGCGCCGCCACATTTCATCTGGGCAGTATGCAACGGCGCACGGAACCACGATGGCCGCCGGCTCGCCACATCACCACGACGAAATCCGGTCTGACGAAATCCGGTCTATCGATAGACCGACTCATCGCCGCGGCGAAGGACTTTTCTTCTACGGAATGCGCGAAGATGGCGACCCGGGTGTGTCGGCGGGGTCAGAGTACGAGCTCACCGACGGCCCAGACGGCCGCCATCGCGACGCCCGCGACGAGTTCGACGAGCACGCCGACGCCGAACGCGACGATCGCCGCCCAGGTGGTGCCGCCCGCGGTGCGATAGTCACCGAGGCGGATCAGCTCCGCCACGTAGATGCCGAAGACGCCGCCGATCAGCAGCCCGAGAACCGGCACGATGAAGAAGCCGACGATCGCGCAGACCGCGCCGAGGACCAGGCTCTGCCAGGGCACCCCCCGCCCGGCGGTGGCCCGCGCGGGCAGGACGTACTTCGTCAGCGCGCCGATCACGAACAGCGCCGTCATCAGGGCNAGCACGATCCAGCGACCCACCCCGCCGCCGTCCGCGATCACCCACCACAGCCCCGCGCCCCAGACGAGGACCAGACCGGGCAGCACCGGAAGGACGATCCCGACCAGGCCCACGGCCATCACCAGGGCGACGGCGAGCAGCTCACCGGTACTTATGGCGCGACCTCCCTCGAACCGCCTTTCCGAGAAGGTACCGGTACCGGGACCTCCCCGGACCCGCCTGACAAACGCGCGACCACGCAGTTCTCGTCAGGCGTTGCGTGCGGCGATGCGCCGCCCGGTCTCGGCGAGGGCGGCCCGCAGCTCCTCCGGCGCCAGCACCTCGACCCCGTCACCGAGCGCCAACACCTGGGACAGCGCGACATCCGGGCCCTCGGTGGCCAGCTCCACCACCCGCCAGCCGGCACCGTCCGGCGCCGACGCGCCGGCGATGGCGTCGCGGGCGGCGAACGGGTCGACGGCGTGCCGCAAGCCGCGCAGCGCCGCCGGGGACAGCCGAAGCCGACAACTCCAGCGCAGCAGGGAGCGGGCGAACTCGTCGCTGCCCGCCCGCCACCAGGCGGCGAGGTCGAAGTCGTCCGGCCGGTCGAACGTTTCCGCCCGCACGCTGGCCTGGGGGATCCGCCCGACGCGGTAGCTGCGAACATCGCCCCGGTGCCGGGCCACCAGGTACCAGGTACCCGCCTTGCAGACCAGGCCGAGCGGATCGACGCGGCGCGCCACACTTTGATCGACACGGCCCTGATCGACGCCGTCCGGCGACGGGCCGGGGGGAGCCGCGGCGGCACTCTCCCGCCGGTAGCGCAGATCCCCGTAGCGCAGATCCCCGTAGCGCAGATCCCCGTAGCGCAGATCGACGCGGCGACCCGCCCACACCGCCTCGGCGAGCGTGGCCAGGTGCGGCACGGCCTCCTCGCGGTGAAACCATCCCGGCGCGTCGAGCAGGAACCGCTGGCGGACCTGCCCTGCCTGGGCTCGAGGCCGCGGCGGCAGCGTGGCGAGAATCTTCGTGCGCGCGGCCGCGGCGACCGAGGCGAGCCCCAGCCCGCCGAGCACCTCGGGCCCCGCGCCGAGCAGCAGCAGCGCCGCCGCCTCGTCGCCGGTGAGCCCGTCGAGGCTGGTGCGCCAACCGTCCATCAACCGCACCCCGCCGGCCCGGCCCGGCTCGGTCCACAGCGGCACCCCGGCGTCCTGCAACGCCGAGATGTCGCGATGCACCGTGCGGACGGACACCTCCAGCTCGGCGGCCAGCTCCGCCGCCGTCGCCCGCCGCACGGCCTGCAGGTGCAGCAGCAACGCGGTCAGCCGGCTCGATCGCACCCCGCGATGCTAGGCCGGAAACCATGACGGAGGATGGCAGGGTTTGCGCCGCAGGATGGCCGGGTGACGACATCCTGGCGCGACTTCGAGACCGCCCAACCCGCCCTCGCCAACACCATGCGCACCCGGTTCGAGGCTTTCCGCCATCACATCCTGGCCACGATCCGCGCCGACGGCTCCCCGCGCACCAGCGGCATCGAGGTCACGTTCCGCTCCGGCGAGCTGTGGCTCGGCAGCATGCCCGCCGCCCGAAAGTCCCGCGACCTGCGCCGCGACCCCCGCTTCGCGCTGTCCGCCAACCCCGGGCCGGGCACCGACATGGCCGGCGGCGACGTCCGGATCGCGGGTTTCGCCCGCTGGGTCGACGACCCGGCGACCCAGGCCCGCTTCGCCGAACAGGTGCAGCCCCCCGAGCCGTTCGACCTGTTCCGCGTCGAGCTCACCGAGATCGTCCGCACCACCGTCGACGAGCCCGCCGAGGAGATCGTCCTGGCAAGCTGGCGCCCCGGCTATTCCGCGGTGCNCCTCCAGCGCCGCGGCAACAATTCTGCCACCATCCACGAAACCTGGGCCAGAGCAAACCCGTGACCTGCGCCGACACCAGACTTGTCACGAGCGGACGAAAAACCTCCTCCATTGCCGGCCGGCGGCGATCCGGCTATGGCATGCTCGATAAATGCCGAACGGGGTGACACGGGCATGGGAGCACGACTTCTTTATCAGCTACACCGGCGACGACAGGGCCTGGGCGGAGTGGATCGCCTGGCAGCTCGAAAATCTGGAGCGCACGCCGGGTGAACCGTTTCGGGTCTTCGTCCAGGCCTGGGACTTCGTCGCGGGCACCGACTTCGTCACGTGCATGCAGGACGGACTGACCCGGGCCGAACGGATCGTGCCCGTCCTGTCGGAGGCGTACCTCGAACGGTCCTCGTACGGACAGGCGGAGTGGCAGGCCGGATTCCGCCGCGACCCGCTCGGTGCCGGGCGAGTGATCGTCCCGGTGCGCGCGCGGCTGTGCACGCCGACTGGCCTGCTCGCCGGCCGCGGCTACATCGACCTGGTCGGCCTGGACGAGGCCGCGGCCACGGCGACGCTGGCCGCGCAGATGCACGCCACGGTGGCGGGTCGGGCGAGGCCGGCGACCGCTCCCCCTTTCCCGGGTCCGCCCACCTTGCCTCCCCCGCCGGGGGCGGATAGCCGCGCGGGCGAACGGCGACGGCGGTCCATCTCGGTGCTGCACCTGTCCGACCTGCGCTTCGGTGGCTCCGACGAGACTGACGGCGATGCGCAGTCGACACTGACACCGATGCTTGACGACCTACGCGGCCTCGGCGCGAAGCGGTCCGGTGTCGACGGACACGCCGCGATCGCCGACCTGATGATCGTGACCGGGGACCTGACCCGGACGGCGTCCGAGGACGAGTTCGATCGGGCCCACGACTTCCTGGCCGGTCTCGCCGACGGCCTGGGCCTCGCCCGGGAGCGGATCGTCGTCGTGCCCGGCGACCTCGACGTCAACGCCGCGCTCTGCAAGGCGTATGTCGCGCTGGAAGACGCCTACCATCGCACAGCCGTACCGCCGCACTGGCCGAAGTGGGCGTTCTTCGCCGGCTTCCTGCGGCGGCTGCACGGGGCGGAGGCCGAGGCACGCTTCCAGCAGGGACACGAATGGTCGGTCGTCGCCTTCCCGGAGCTGAAGGTTGTCGTCGCCGGGCTGAACTCGACGATGGCGCAGACCCACGAGGTGCGCACCGGCGAGGTCGGCGAGCGCCAGCTGAGCGCGGTGGTGAAGGAACTGGACCAGGGCGGATGGGAGGGCTGGCTGCGGATCGGCGCGGTGCACCACGGCCCGGCGAGCGTCGCCGGCACGGATGCCGGGGCCCTCCTCCACGATGGCGGGGAGCTGGACCGGCTCCTCGCACCCCGGTTGCACCTGCTGCTGCACGGCGGCCACGGCGACGGCCGCATCGGCCGGCTTCCGGCCGGCCTGCTGGCGATCCCGGCAGGGCCCGGGCCGGCGGACCCGCGCAGCGCCGACGCCGCCGCCGCGGTGCAGGCCCCGGGACCAGGCCGCTACCAGCTCATCGACATCGACGCGGCGGGATTCGAGCGCAGGTCACGCGTGTTCGCGCCGGGCACCCCGGCCGGTTTCGAGGCCGACGACGCGCTGTCGGCCCGCGTCTCGCTCTCGCTCGACCCGGCGAGCGAGACGTTCGGTCACGACGCCTGGCCCGCTCAGGACACGGTCCGAGCCTCGGCCGAACAGGCCGAGCCTGACGACGCCTTCGACGCCGACGACTCGCAGCGGCGGCGGCCGGCGGCGGTCGCCCGGCCGCGGGACACCCTCGACGAGCTCGCCGAGGTGGCACGGCTGCACCACCGGGACGCCGTCGTCGAGCGGGTCGAGGCCGCCGGGGACACGCCGACGCATCTGCGGGGGTGGCGACGGGAGGGCCGCATCGTCGAGCTGCGCCTGATCGGCCTGGTCGAGGGCGGAGCCGACGAACTCGCCATCGAGTCCTTCGCGGCCGAGATGACCCGGGCCTACCTGGCGTTCCCGTTACGGCTGACGGATCTGGTGTACACCGGCGACGACCCGGCCTCGCCGAAGCTGGTGGCCTTCGCCCGCGGCCGGGACGTCCGGCTGCTGAGCATGCCGGAGTACCAGGGCGTGTTCGACCTGCGCGACTACCGGGTCCGCCAGACCGAGGAACTGCTCAGCGACCCGGACTACCCGCCCGCCGCCTACGTCCCGCAGCACATCCGCCGCATCGACCGCAGCCGGACGCCGGTCGGNGGCGATGCCCTCGAGATGGTGCTGGACTGGCTGGCCACCGACGACGCACGGTTCATCCTGGTGCTCGGCACGTTCGGCCATGGCAAGACGTTCCTCGCCCGCCAACTCGCCCTGGCCGTGCCCGAACGCCTCNCGCACGTCGACCCGATGCTGATCGAACTCGGCAAGCTGGAGAAGTCGTTCGACCTCGACCTGCTCGCCGTCCAGCACCTGGTCGATGCCGGGGTGCGCCAGCCCGACCTGGACGCCTTCCGATACATGGTCCGCGAGGGCCGGGTGGTGCTGATCTTCGACGGCTTCGACGAGCTGGCCGCCCGGGTCACCTACGCGCGGGCGAGCGCCTATCTCGACGGCCTGCTCGCGATCCTCGACGGCACCGGGTCGGCGGCGGGCGGCGGCGCGGCCGGGCCGAACCGGGCGAAGGTCGTCGTGACCAGCCGGGCCGAGTTCTTCATCAACGACGACGATGTGCTGAAAAAGACCGGCGAGAAGGTCGAGCGGACGCTGGGCCGCTTCATCGTCCGGCTGGAGGACTTCACCCCGGCGCAGATCGAGCGTTACCTGGTCGGGCACTTCACCCGGGCGCTGACCGCGGGCCGGCCGGCCGACGAGACCGCCCTTGCCGAGGCGGCCCGGCAGGCGGCCACCCGCCTCGCGCTCATCGACGACGTCGACGACCTGCTCGAGCTCGCCCGGAACCCGCGGCTGCTGTCGTTCATCGTCGAGATCGACGACGAGCGACTGCGCGCCGTCCGGGACCGGGCCGCGAGCACCGGCGACGGCCGCGTGACCCGCGCCGCGCTCTACGCCGAGCTTGTCGATCAGTGGTTGACGTACGAGACGAAGCGGTCTGTGGAGCTCACCCTGGCCGGGCGCCGCACGGCGGTCCGCGAGCTGGCGGTCGCGATGTGGCGTGGCGGCGAGGTGGCCGTCGATCTGGCCCGGCTCACCGAGATCGCGGCACAGGTGCTGCGCGTGATGGGCCGGCCCAGCGTCCTCAGCGTCGACGAGACCGCGCATCTGCTCGGTTCTGGTACGGCGCTGCGCCGCGATCCCGACGGCCGCTTCTCGTTCATCCACCGCTCGGTGCTCGAATACCTCGTCGCGGTCGAGGTCGCCGCCGGGCTCGCCGGAGCCGCCCAGGAGGCCACGGTGTCCCGGCGCGGTGCACCCCCGGCCGAGGTCGTCAGCGCCGAGGCTCCGGCGACCGCCGGCGACCTGCTCGCCGCCGAGGAGATGTCCGGTCTCATGCTCGACTTCCTGGTCGATCTGGCCCCCCGAAGCCGACTGATCGCCTGGGCGGAGTCCACGGCGAGCGACCCGGACGCGCCCGCGATCGCCCGGGAGAACGCCGTCCTGGTGGCGCGGCGCCTCGACGTGCTTCTCGGTAACGGCGCCCGGCTCGCGGGCATCGATCTGTCCGGACGCGATCTGTCCGGACGCGCCCTGCGCGGCGCCGACCTGCAGGGGGCGAACCTCACCGACGCCCGGCTCGACGGCGCCGACCTGCGCGACGCCGACCTGAGGACGGCGATCCTCGGTGGGGCGTCCCTGCGCGGTACCCGGCTGTCCGGCGCCGACCTGAGGGGGGCGGACCTCACCGGCGCCACGCTCGTAGACGTGGTGTCCGAGCATGTCGAGGCGGCCGGGGCCGTGCTCGACGGCGCCCGGATCGAGGGCGGACGGCACAGCGGCCTCATACTCACCGACGCCTCCCTGCGCGGCGCCCGGCTGACGGGCACCGTCCTCGCCGGGGCGGACCTGTCGGGCGCGAACCTGTCGGGCGCAACCCTCACCGCCGTGACGGTGACGGACGCCAGGGTGGCGGGCAGCCACTGGTCGCGGGCCGCCGTCCTCGGCGGATCACTCGGGTCCGCGGCGGGCGCGACGGAACTCGGCGCGGCCGCGATTCCCGGCTCGGACGAGGCGGACACGGTGACGGCGCCCGNCGATGCGCCCCAGAACTCGGTGGCGTTCTCCCCCGACGGGAGCATGCTGGCGACCGCGGCCGCCGACGGCACCGCGCGGCTGTGGGATGTCGCCACCGGCCAACCCCTGCGCACCCTCACCGGCCACAACGGCTCGGTGTGGTCGGTGGCGTTCTCCCCCGACGGCACCCTGCTGGCCACCGCCGCCGACGACCGCACCGCCCGGCTGTGGGANGNCGCCACCGGCCNNCCNCTGCGCACCCTCACCNGCCACGANGNNTNGGTNNGNNCGGTNGCNTTCTCCCCCGACGGCANCCTGCTGGCCACCGNCGCCNNCGACNGCACCGCCCGNCTGTGGNANNTCGCCACCGGCCACCCGCTGCGCACCCTGGCCGGCCACGACCGCCCGGTCCGCTCGGTGGCGTTCTCCCCCGACGGCACCCTGCTGGCCACCGGCGCCGCCGATGGCAACGCCACGCTCTGGGATATCGCCTTCGGTCAGGCGCTCCGCACCTTTGCCGGCCACGAGGCGTCGGTCCGCTCGGTCGCCTTCTCCCCCGACGGCACCCTGCTGGCCACCGCCGCCGACGACCGCACCGCCCGGCTGTGGGACGCCGCCACCGGCCAC
>NZ_LJJX01000049.1:0-46606 GCF_001421075.1 Frankia sp. CpI1-P
TACATCCCCAGACCCGGACCACTCCAACAGCACCTGCTCGACCTCCTCGGCATCGACCCCACCNAACCCCCATGACCCGAAAACAAGATCACAGGGGCCGGTCGGCGCAGCAGAATCCGAAGTGCGAAACACGGGGCTAGCTGCCCTGGGCCTCGATCGAGACCTGTTCCCACTGCGCCCAGGTGTCCAGCCGCTGCTGGTAGACCGCCTTGACGATCTGGGTGGGCGGGGTACCGAACAGCACCCGCAGCGGCGGGTTCTCGGCGTTGACAATCTTCAGTAGGGCCGCGCCGGTCGCTGCTGGGTCACCGATCGCGGACCCGGCGTTGGCGCGCCGCTCGGCCATCGCCTTGCGCAGGTTGTCGTAGGCCGGCGACGGGGCCGAGTGCACCGCCGAGGACCCCGCCCAGTCGGTGCTGTAGCCGCCCGGCTCGACGAGGGTGACCTTGATCCCGAAGGCGGCGACCTCCTGGGCGAGGGACTCGCTGAGCCCCTCCAGCGCCCACTTCGACGCGTGGTAGGCGCCGAGGGACGGGAAGGCGGCGATCCCGCCGATCGTGGAGATCTGGATGATGTGCCCGCTGCCCTGCGACCGCAACTGCGGCAGCACCGCCTGGGTGACCCACAGGGCGCCGAAGAAGTTCGTCTCGAGCTGGTCGCGGATGTCGCTCTCGGTGAGTTCCTCGACCGCGCCGAAGTGGCCGTAGCCTGCGTTGTTCACGACGATGTCGAGCCGCCCGAAGTGGGCGATCGCCGCCTTGACCGCGGCGCCACGGCGGCCCGGTCGGTGACGTCCAGCGCGAGCGGCAGTACGGCGTCACCGTGGGTCTGAGCCAGGTCGGCCACCGCGTCGATCTTACGGGCGGTGGCGACCACCTGGTCGCCGGCCCGCACCGCGGACTCCACNAACACGCGGCCGAAGCCTCTGGACGCTCCGGTGACAAACCAGATCCTGCTCATGGTGTTCCCTTCCCGGGTGCTGAGTTTGTCGCGGCCAGCCCGGTCTGATGTCTCGGCGGTGGCCGCTGTTCGCAACACCGTACGCCGGAAACGTCACTCGATGACAGGTCGGTCACGGCGTACCATCGGCGGATGATGATGGAGTCGCCTCCCGGCCTGCGGGAACGCACCCGCCGTGCCGTGCGCTCCGAGCTCATGACCGTGGCGATGAGCCTGTTCGCCGAGCAGGGTTACGACGCGACCACGATCGACCAGATCNCCTCCGCCGCCGGACTGTCCAAGCGCAGCTTCTTCCGCTACTTCGCGTCGAAGGAAGAGGTGATCCTGGTCAACTTCGAGACGTTCGGCCGGGCGCTCGCCGACGCCGTCGGGCGACGCCCCCCGCAGGAGGGCGCATGGCTGGCGCTGCGCCGTGCCTTCGACCTCATCGAGGAGCGCAACCGCCTCGATCCGGGGCGCACGTTCGTCCTGCTGCGGATGCTGCACGAGACCCCGGCGCTCAAGGCCGCGCACCTGGAGAAGCAGTCCCGATGGCGGGAGCTGCTGGTCCCCGAGGTCATCGATCGCCTCGCCCGCGTGGCCGCCCCGGCCCGGTCCGAACCCTCGCTCGGGTCTGACCCGTCGGTCGGGTCTGATCCGTCGGTCGGGTCTGATCCGTCGGTCGGGTCCGATCTGCCGGTCGAGTCGGATTCGTCGGCGGGGTTCGATTCGTCGGCGAGGGCGGAGCCTCTGACTGGTTCACCCGGTGCCGATGAGCGGGCCGGTGGAGTCGGTGGGGTCGAGCGGCGTGCTGCCGCGGTCGTCGCGGCCGCCCTGGCCTGCCTCGACGCCGCCCAGAGTGCGTGGTGTGACGCCGGCGGCCGGGCGTCGCTCGCGGCGCTGCTCGACGAGGCGATGGGCGCGGTCGCGCCCTTGCGCGCATGACCTTGCGCGCATGAGCCGGGCGGGTGATCGCCACGTTCCGGCGGTCAGTCCGGCAGGACCTTCCCGCAGAGCTGCTTCTGTGTCACCTNGAAGGCGGTTGCCGCGGCGTTCGCCCGGACGAAGGCGTAGCAGGTCTGCTGCCGGCCGAAGTCGTCCCTGATGCTGATCGGCGCGATCAGCCCGCGGGCGTTGTAGTTCGAGACGTTGTGCAGGTTGCGGATGAAGGAGGCGCGGGTCGGGCAGGTGCCGGCGTCGGCCAGGCCACGCAGGAACAGGTCGGTCTCGATGTAGGAGCGCAGCGCGAACTCCTGGTCGGGCGAGCTGAGCTGGGGCGCGTACCGGTGCACGGCGTTGCGGTACTCCTCCAGCGGTGGGCCGCCGGCCTCGAACGGCAGGAAGTACAGCGGGATCGACACCCCGGCCATCACCGGGCCGAGCTGCCGCAACAGGCCGGTGTCATACCCGGTGAACGACAGGGTGGACTTCGGGGCCGCGCCGGCTGACCGCATGGCCCCCAGGATCTCGGCGAGGGAGCGGGCGTCGAGCAGNCTGAGCACGACGTCGGTCCCCTCGGCGGCGAGCCGGCGGCCGGTGGTGGCGGGGTCGTCGACACCCTCGGTGTAGGCGAGCCCGGTCGCCTCGACGCCGGCGGCCCGCATGCTCCGGATGACCTTGTCGCCGAAGCTCGCCACGGCGCCGGACAGCGGCTGGATGAGCATGACGGCCTTCGTGCCGCCGCTCTGCCTGACGTAGGTGCCGAACGTGTCGATCGCGGACTCCGCCGAAGAGACGAAGGAGAACATGTTCCGTTACTGCGCCCAGACCGATTCCGCGTCGAGGCCGGTGACGGGAACGCCCTGCTCGTTGAGGTACCTCGCGCTACCGGAGGCGGCCACCGACGATATGATCAACCCGAAGACCCCGGTGTTCTCGACGAGGTCGCGCGCCACCCGCCCGTTCGTGTCCGGGTTCGCCTCGTCGTCGCGCCATTCGTAGGTGATGCGGCGGCCGTTCACCCCGCCCTCGGCGTTCGCGAGTCCCAGCCGGGCGTCGACGCCCGCGCGGGCCGCGGCGAAAACTGCCGATCCGACCCCGGTGTCCGGATAGATGAAACCCAGCTTGATCTGGTCTTTCGAAACTCCGGGGGAGTTACAGGGACCGTCGGCGTCCGGTGGGCCCGCCGTCGAGCATCCGACGCCCGCCACCAGCAGGCCCATGATGGCGGCGGCCACGCCTAAGCGGCCCTTGCGGGATGAAGACACAGAGTCCCCTCAAGTCGATGGCCGCGCCGACTCTGGTGCTCGGCGATCGGGTGCGCGAGGTCGTTCCCCTGTCATGCCTCGCCGCATCGGGGCCGCCCGGCGAGTGGAGCGATCCGCGAGGCCGGAAGATCCGTCATGACATGGATAACTTAGTAAACCTCGATCGACCGTGCGGCAACAGTCGTCCTATGCCGGGCAGTCATGCCCCGACTGTCGGGATGCGAGCTCCAGCCGAGCCTCGCCGGGCAGGGAGTGGCCTCGATGCGCCTTCCTTGGGATGTGCGCCGCCCCGGGAGCGCGTTGACCGGGCCGGAGGGGTCGTCCCCGGTGTCGCTGGGACTCCGCGGGAGAGGGGGACGTGGACATAGTTATCTGTTATAACTAGGTGGTGGATGAGAGTGCTGAGCGCTTCGGTGTCCTGACGGACGCGGCCTTCGAGCGGTCGCGCAGGCGGATCGGGGTTCCGCAGCCCCTGCCGAACCCGCCGCACAACTACGAGGTGACCTGGGACGCCTCCCGGCACTTCGCCTACGGCTACGGGGACGACAACCCGCTGTACTGCGATCCGGACTACGGCAAGGGCACCCGGTNGGGGACGCTCATCGCGCCGCCGACCTTCCTGTACACGGTGGGTGAGGACGCGGCGCCCAGGCCCGACCCGGAGACGAAGGCGTTGCTCAAGGGCGATCCGTTCGCGGGCCTGGGTTCCTACCAGGCGGTGATGGAGTTCGAGTGGTGGCGGCCGTTCGCCCTCGGTGACCGGGCGCGTTGCCTGCGTACCCAGGTCGGGGTGGTGGCGAAGCCCAGCTCCTTCGGGGGGCGCACCGCGCACGTCACCCACGACTTCATCTTCGCCAACCAGCACGGCGAGCCCACCTGCCTGCAGCGCGGCACCTGGATCAACGCGGAGCGGCACACGTCGCGGGAGCGCAAGAAGGAGCACGATCTGCCGGAGCCGTACTCGGCGGAGCAGTTGGCGGAGATCGACGCCCTGTACGCGGCGGAGTCGCGGCGGGGTGGGCAGCCGCGGTATTTCGAGGACGTGGTGGTGGGGGAGGAGCTGCCGACGAAGGTGAAGGGTCCGTTGACGACGACGGATGTGGTGGTGTGGCACCTGGGCTGGGGAATGCAGCTCACTCCGCCGGGTGCGTTCCGGTTGGCCCACCGGGTGCGGGCGAAGGCCCCGGGGCTGTATCCGGCGAACGCCCTGAACATTCCGGACACGGTCCAGCGGTTGCACTGGGAACCGGCGCGGGCGCAGGAACTGGGGTTGCCGACGTCGTACGACTACGGCGCCATGCGGGAGACGTGGCTGTGTCATCTGCTGACGGACTGGATCGGCGACGAGGGCTGGCTGTGGAAGCTTTCGGTGCAGCACCGCCGGTTCAACTTCGTGGGGGACACGACCTGGTTGAAGGGGCGGGTGACGGACAAGCGGCAGGTGTCCGGGCCAGACGGGTCCGAGGCCCGCGGCGAGGGGGGGATCCGCGGCGAGGGGGGGATCCGCAACGAGGGGGGGATCCGCAACGAGGTCGAGATCGAGGTGTGGGCGGAGAACCAGCGGGGGGTGACGACGTCGCCGGCGAAGGCGGTGGTGCTGCTGCCGAGCCGGACGGGTGGCCAGGTCGTCCTGCCCACCCCGCCGGCCGACTCGGCCGAGGGCATCGTCCGCCACGAGATGGACCGCATCGCGGCGGAGGCGGCCGCNGAATCCTGACGTTCCCCGCACCGTGAGACGTCCCCGGCGGGCGAAGGCTGGTCCTTCGCCCGCCGGGGACGTTCGCCGTTTCGGGGCCGGTTGCCCCTGCCTCGCTCCGGTCCTGGGCCCCCGGGCGGGCGTGGCACAACGGATCACCGCTTGACCAGGTCGACCACCTAGTTTACAAAGATAGCGGTGTGCCGCACGTCTCACCGGTCGTCGACCGGATGCGTCGAGCCCCGACGTGCCGAAGGGCTGACCCGTCCCGCTCGGATCGTCGCGCCCCCCTGACCGAACCGGTAGGCCACCCGCACCCGGCGGTCCGTCCCGCGGCGTCGGGGTCGGCGCGTCAGGCCGCCCGGACCCACCTGCNCTCGATCACTTCGCGGCTGTGCCGACGGAGGGTGAGGGGAGACATCGCCCGCGATGACTCAACACATAGTCTTCCTGCTACTCGGNCTGGGGAGCGGAGCCGTCTTCGGGGCGCTCGCGCTCGGCCTGGTGGTCACGTATCGCAGTTCGGGTGTGGTCAACTTCGCCACCGGCGCCATCGCCCTGTACACCGCGTACACGTATGCGTTCCTGCGCAGGGGTGAACTGCTGCTGCCGATCCCCGGCTTACCGAAGACCGTCTCCGTCGGCTCCGACTGGGGCCTGTGGCCCGCCCTGGGCGTCTCGCTGGTCATCGCCGCGTTGCTCGGGGTCCTGCTCTACGTGCTGGTGTTTCGGTGGCTGCGCACCGCGCCGCCGGTCGCCAAGGCGGTCGCCTCGATCGGTCTGCTCATCGTCTTCCAGGCGCTGCTCGCCCAGCGGGTCGGCACGACGCCCGTGTCGGTGAAGCGGATCCTGCCCAGCGACAGCTACACGATCGGCGACCTGCGCATCCAGGGCGACAAGCTGTGGTTCGCCCTGACGATCGTCGTCCTCGCGCTCGCCCTCGCCGGCGTGTTCCGCTTCACCCGCTTCGGCCTGGCCACCCGGGCCGCCGCCGAGACGGAGAAGGGCGCGCTGGTCACCGGCCTGTCGCCGGACCGCATCGCGCTGGCGAACTGGGCCATCGGTGCGGTGGTCGCCGGCCTGTCCGGCATCCTGATCTCACCGATCGTGCCGCTCATCCCGGTCTCCTACACCCTGTTCATCGTGCCGGCGCTCGCCGCCGCCCTGGTCGCCGGCTTCAACTCCCTGGGCCTCGCCGTCGGCGCCGGCCTGCTCATCGGGATGGTGCAGTCCGAGCTGCAGTACCTGCAGTCCCAGCACTCCTGGCTGCCGCAGCAGGGCCTGGGCCAGCTCGTCCCGCTCGTCGTCATCCTGGCGTACCTGGTCCTGCGCGGCCGGCCGCTGCCGACGCGCGGCATGCTCATTCGCGCCAACCTCGGCCAGGCGCCCCGGCCGCGCCACCGGCTGCTGAACGTCGTCATCCCGGCCGTCGTCGCGGTCGTGCTGCTGGTCGTCACCTCGGGCTCGATGCGGGCCGCGGTCGTCACCTCGATGCTGCTCGGCATCGTCACGCTGTCGTTGGTGGTCGTCACCGGGTACGCCGGCCAGGTCTCGCTCGCGCAGCTCACCCTCGCCGGGGTCGGCGGCTTCCTCGTCAGCCGGATGACGACCGACTGGAACATTCCGTTCCCCGTCGCCCCGTTGCTCGCCGCGCTCGGTGCGATGATCATCGGGGTCGTCGTCGGCCTGCCCGCGCTGCGCATCCGCGGCCTTCCGGTCGCCGTGGTGACACTCGCCCTCGGGATGGCGGTCGAGTCGATCTGGTTCCGCAACCCGGACGTCAACNGCGGGACCGGCGGCGCGAAGGTCGCCGACCCGAAGCTGTGGGGGCTCAACCTGCGCATCGGCGCGGGCGAGAACTACCCCCGCATCCAGTTCGGCCTGCTCTGCCTGGTGGTCCTCATCCTCGTCGCGCTGGCCGTCGCGGAGCTGCGGCGCAGCCGCCTCGGCGCGGCCATGCTCGCCGTGCGCGCCAACGAGCGCTCGGCGGCGGCCGCCGGCATCGACGTCGCCCGGATCAAGATCGCCGCCTTCGCGATCGGGTCGTTCATCGCCGGCCTCGGCGGCGCGCTGATGGCCTACCAGCAGACCCTCGTGGACGCGGAGTCCTTCTCCGTCGTCGGTGGTCTGGCCCTGTTCGCCACCGCCTACCTCGCCGGGATCACCTCGGTCTCCGGCGGTCTGCTCGCCGGCGTCCTCGGCGCGGGCGGGCTGTTGTTCGTCGCGCTGGACAAGGCGGTCGATCTCGGTAGCTGGTACCAGGTCATCACGGGTCTGGCCCTGGTCCTGTCCGTGCTGCTCAACCCGGAGGGCGCCGTCGGCCCCGTCCACGCCTGGTGGTCAGGTCAGCGGGCGAAGCGGCTGCGCGCCGAGCCGCCGGTCCTGCCCACCGCCGACGCCATCCCGCCGACCATCCCCGCCGAGCCGGCCGCGGTCTCCGAGCCGGCCGCGGTCTCCGAGCCGGCCCCGGTCTCCGGGTCGGTGCCGGCTTCCGGGTCGGTGCCGGTCGCGGCCGATGCCGTCGCGGCGGCGGCGACCGCCGACGCCGAGCGGATCCTGCTCACCCTGCGCGGAGTCGGGGTGCAGTACGGCGGCGTGCGGGCCGTGCAGGACGTCAGCCTCGACTTCGGCCACGGCCAGGTCATCGGTCTGATCGGCCCCAACGGCGCGGGTAAGACCACCCTGATCGACGCGATCAGCGGCTTCATCACCGCCACCGGCGAGGTCGAGTTCGAGGGCTACCGGCTCGACGGGCTCAAGCCGCACCACCGGATCCGCCGGGGCCTGGGCCGCACCTTCCAGGGCATCGAGCTGTACGAGGACCTCTCGGTCGCCGAGAACGTCTCCGTCGGCGAGGCCGCGGCCCGCGGCGGCGGTGGCCGGCTACCCGCCGATCACGCCGACCATCTCGACCGGCTCTACCGCGCGTTGCAGCTCCACGAGGTCCGCGACCGCCCCGTCCGCGAGCTGTCGCAGGGTCACCGCCAGCTCGTCTCGATCGCCCGGGCGCTCGCCGGCCGGCCGCGGGTGCTCCTGCTCGACGAACCGGCCGGTGGCCTGGACAGCACCGAGAGTCTCTGGCTCGGCGAGCGGCTGCGGGAGGTGGCCCGCACCGGGGTGACGATCGTGCTCGTCGACCACGACATGAACCTCGTGCTCGGCGTCTGCGACCGGATCGTCGTGCTCGCCCTCGGCGCGGTGATCGCCAGCGGCTCGCCTGAGGAGATCAAGAACCATCCGGCGGTCACCGAGGCCTACCTCGGCAGCACCCCCGTCGCGTCGCAGCCCTCGGTGCCGGCCGGAGCGGTCGCCGGTTCCGTGGTCGCCGACCCCGCGGCGGCAACCCCCGCGGCAGCCGGAGCCCCCGTGACCGCCGATTCCGCCGACGCCGACGCCGACGCCNACGCCGGAGTGAACGCCGACGCCGAGGCCCAGGCCGGCACCGGCACCGGCACCACTGCTTCCACCACTGCTTCCACCACGGCGACTCCGCCCGGACCGTCCGCATCGCTGGAGAAGGAGAGCGTCGGTTGAGCGTCCTGCTGCAGACCCGCGGGCTGAACGCGGGATACGACCGGGTACCGGTGGTGCGCGGCTTCGATCTGACGCTGCGTGAGGGCGAGGTCGTCGCCCTGCTCGGGCCGAACGGCGCCGGCAAGACCACGGTCCTGCTGACGCTCGCCGGGCTGCTGCCCACGCTCGGCGGCGAGGTAGCCGTGCACGGGCAGGGCGTGAACCGGGCCAGCCCGCGGGCGCTGTCCAGGCTCGGCGTGGTGCTCGTGCCCGACGACCGGTCCCTGTTCACCACGTTGACTTCCCGGGAGAACCTCCAGCTCGGGCGGGTCAAGGGCGGGCTGAGCGTCGACGAGGTGCTGGACTACTTCCCGGCGCTGCGCAAGCGGCTCGATGTCCGGGCTGGGATGCTCTCCGGCGGGGAGCAGCAGATGCTCGCCATCGGGCGGGCGCTCGTGCAGCGCCCGCGCATCCTGCTGATCGACGAGCTCAGCATGGGTCTCGCCCCGGTGATCGTGCAGGAGCTCCTGCCGGTCGTGCGGGCGGTGGCCACGGACACGTCGGCGGCGGTGGTGCTCGTCGAGCAGCACGTGCACCTCGTCATGGGCATCGCCGACCACGCGATCGTGCTCGCCCACGGCGAGGAGGTGCTGTCCGGGCCGGCGGCCGAGCTGCGGGCGAAGCCCGAGCTGCTGGAACGGGCCTACCTCAGCGAGCGGCACGCCCCGCGGGAGACAGCCGCCTGAGCGTGGCGAATCGCCTTCGTCGCGTCCCCGGCCCCGGCCCGGCTTTCACCGTCCTGGCCGTTCGGCAACACATCTCGGCGTCTGCTGGCCCGTTNCGGCGCCTGCGGCCGTACCCACCGGAGAGCCGTCTCCGGGTGAAGGCCGCGCCCACGAACTCGGTTTGCTTGACGAACCGCGTGATCACTAACATAGTGCACTAAGTCATCTTAGGAATTCTTGTGGGGTCTGCGGTCGTCGCGCCGGCGAGGGGCACCCGGCGATCGGCCGGGCCGCCCGACCGGCGGGGATACCCCGCCATCTGCGGGACGGCCGGACGGTGAGAGGGAGGAACAGTGGGCGCGAGGAACGGGTACTGGCACGGCGGACGCCGCGGCGTGCGGGCGGGATCGGCGTTCTTGGTCCTCGGCCTGGCCTTACTTCCGGCGGCCTGCGGCAGCGGGAGCGGCGGCGGCGACGCGGGCAGCTCGTCCGGCCCCACCGCGTCGACCGCGACGCTCCCGCCGGGTACGAAGGCGGCGGGTGCGCCGGTGAAGATCGGTTTCATCACCGCGGAGGGCGGCAGCGCGGTGTCCCTGCCCGAGGTCCGCGAGGGCGCCCAGGCGGCCACCGCCTACGCCAACGACTACCTCGGCGGCATCGGCGGGCGGCCCATCCAGCTCGTCGTCTGCAAGTCGCAGGAGGACGCGGCCTCCGCCCGGACCTGCGCCAACGAGATGGTCGAGCAGAAGGTCACCGCGGTCGGCACCGGAACCACCGGCTTCGGCGACACCCTCGTGCCGATCATCGCCGGGGCGAAGATCCCGTATGTCACGGGCACCGCGACCGCCGGCTCCGAGTTCGCCACCGATGGCGTGTTCTCCTGGACCGGAGCCTTCCCCGCCACGCTGGGCACGATGGCGAGCTACGCGAAGGAGAAGGGCTACAAGCGGGTGGCGCTGTTCGTCACGGACGTGCCGGCCGCGATCACCGGGGCGAACGCCCTGGGCAAGCCGGTGTTCCAGAAGTCCGGCGTGGACCTGGACGTCATCTCCATCCCGCGGGGCACGGCCGACGCCACCTCCCAGGTGACCTCGGCGATCGGCAAGAAGCCGGACGCGCTCGCCCTCGTCGGCGACGCCACCCACTGCACCTCGGTGTTCAAGGCCTTCCAGGCCGTGGGTGCGACCCAGCCGAAGTTCGTGATCCAGCCGTGTGTGTCGAAGACCGTCGACGACGCGGCGCCGGGCCAACTCGACGGCTCGATCCTGTTCACCCCGTCGGACACCGACTCCGACGACACGGAGGCGAAGCTGTACCGCACGGTGATGGCCAGGTACACGCCGAAGACGCAGACCGACGGCTATGCGGTCACCGGCTACCAGACGGTCCTCGGCCTCGCACGGGCGCTCAAGGGCATCAGCGGCGACGTCACCCCGGCCTCGGTGACCTCCACCCTGAAGACGGCCAGGAACATCGCGATGCCCGCCGGTCACGGGCTGACGTTCTCCTGCGACGGCAGTGCCATCCCGAGCCTGAAAGCGCTGTGCTCGGCCAGCTCCGTCGAGGCGACCCTCAAGGGCACCAGGGCGACTGACGTCCGGACGGTCGACGCGGCGAGCCTGTTCGCCGCCGGCTAGGCAGATCCGTCATACCCGACGGTGCCATCCGGGCACCGACGACCGGGGCTCGGATCGGACGATGACGTCCGATCCGAGCCCTTTTTCAGGTTCCGGAGTGGTCGCGATCCGGCATGGAGGGAGTGCCGGAGCGGGCCGACGGATCGCGGCAGGGCCCGGAGGGAGCAGTGCCGGGCGGTGGCTGCGGTGGCCCGTCGGTGGTGGCGCCTGACAGCGCCGGTGCTGCTTGCGGCACTGTGGTGCCAGTGTTGCGGGTGTCGGTGTTGCGGGTGTCGGTGTTACGGGTGTTGGTGGTGTGGGTGTCGGTGGTGCGGTGCTGGGGCGGCGTCGGCGGTGGGAGTGAGCCGCCATGCCGACCCGATCGGCGTCCGTTCAGTCCAGTAGGCCGATCTGCCGGGCGGTGTGCACCGCCGCGGTCCGGTTCCGGACGCCCATCTTGCGCATGATGCTGCGCATGTAGGTCTTGACCGTCTCGGCCCGGATGGTGAGCTGCTCAGCCGCCTCGACGTTGGAGCACCCCGTGGCCACCAGAGTGAGCACCTCCATCTCACGCAGGGTGAGGCGGAAGGGCGGTGGCTTCGCCGGGCTCTGCACCACCGGCTCGCTGCGTAGCAGTGAGTAGATGCGCAGGATCTGGCGTCGCAGGTGGGGTGTCGTGAGCTGCGCGCTGAGCTCCAGCAGCTCGATCTGGGCCAGGCGAACCCGTTCCCGCTGGGTCCGCACGTCGGTCGGTTGGTTGTCGGCGGAGAACGGACCCGACGCTCGGTCGAAGCCGGCGGCGGTCATCGTCCGGTGCAGGCGCACCTGCACAGCGGACGAGTCCGAAACCACTGGGCCCATCGTGCTCCTCTCCCTGTCCACTCCGGTTTACCCGACCACTCCGGATGAGGATCACCGGCTCATCGCCGGCAGTCCGGCAGATTCATCCGAGGGTCGGGCAGGGGATCAGCCGTACACCACCTTTGTGGGTGGCCATGCATGGCCCGACCCCGGGTGAAGTGGCGCGCCGCCACACCAACTCCCTCCGGGCTCGGCATGCCTTCGCCGGCCCCACTGTCGGCTACATCGAAAAGGTTATCCCGCCGCCCGCCCATGCCGTCAATGCCGCCCGCTCCGATGTGCGAGAACTGACTCTCGTGGCGTCGGTGAGCCCCAATGAGGATCCTGATCCCCTCCCCCGAACGGGGGTCCGCCCGCTGCGGCTGATCGAGCCGCCGGTCGCACGTCCCATCGGTTTGCGGGGGGTACGGAAGGAGATTCATGGGGCCACCTGGACGGGCGGGTTGCCGGCGCGATGGCCGGCGACGAAAACTGCTCTGCCAGGTTATCCGATGAGCCCCCGTGTTTATTAGGCGGCCCGGGGGCGGTCGAGGTGGGCGGATGCACGGGAATCCGCCTGCTGCCACCCCTGGAATGGGTGGCACTGGCCGCAGTCCTGATCTTCGGGGAGATCCCCGAACTCCGCCATCCGGACCGCGGCGGTTACGGCGACATCTACTACGCGGCCGCGGTCCGCTCGGGTGCGTAGTTCGTAGCACATCCAGGTGTTCGATGCTCCCCACCCGGCCAACTTCAGCGTCCCCGACCGCCGATCAAGGCGGCCGGCAGGCGGATGCCCGGCCGGAGCCCGGCCGGCCGACAGCGCGACGAGCACGGCTGTCCGCCCGCCCGCCTCCTGCCCGGGCGGTCCGTGCTCGCCGCCGGTGGAGCGGGGGCCCGGTGGCCCCCGGCCTCGCGTTCGACCCGGCGGGCGGCTTGCCGAGCCCGCGGTCGACGTCGCCGGCCCGCCCTTCGCGGACGATTGCAGGATCGTTGCAGATGCCCTTTCGCCGGGCCTTCACCCCCGCCTTGCCTCGCGTGCGCAGATCAATGTTGCGGCCCGGCATCGCCGGATCCTCTCGGTTGTCGGCCAGCAGTGGGATCGACACCCGTCCACCGAGGTGGAGAATTTCCGTGTCGGCCGAAGTCGACGCCCATGCGGGCCGTCGAGATTCGCCCGCACGGTTCAGGACAGGGAGATGGTTCCTGAATTCGACCTGGGCCGTCAGCTCGGATATATTGCCGTCCTGAAACCGCGCAGAACGACGTACCGAAATCGGCGGAAAAAGGAGCACGGATTAGCTTTGCGTGACCGTCGACCGGTCGCCGACGACATCATCCGGGGCCGAGTTCATGGCCCGCCTCGGGTGGCGGGTTGGCACGGCCCGTGCATGTTTTCGTACTTGCCTCGTGGTTGGCTCACGTGTTTTTCTCGGATGATTCGCGAGGCCGATCGTCTCGAGTTTGTCCACCGCTGGAACCGCCGCTGTTCAGGAACCGGCAGATCGGCTGTTGAATGCGGGTCGCGGTGATGCGGTCAGGTTGCCCCCGGCCCCGGCCGGAAAAACGTCTCTCGCCGCCACGGCAGGCGGCTGCGCAGGTTCTCCGGGACGTCGGGACACGGGTTCAGAGCTGCGCGGGACGACCTGGCCCGTGCGTTGCCGCCGCAGGTCGACGACTTTCGCGGGTTCAGCGGCCCCCGGTCCGACGCCGGCTGGCGGGGCCGTGCCCGCAGGTGGATCGGCGAGGCGCACCAGGACCGGGCGGCTGGCCGGGAGCCGAGTTCAACGACGCCGACCCAACGCCGGCGGACCGGGAACACGACGGGCTCCGTTGCGCATCTTCGCTGGTCAGGGACATGGCAGGGGGGCCGCCGGGCCGGCGGCGGCGCGGCTGTCAACCGTGGTGGAGGGCTCGGCGCGGTCCCGCGGTGGTCCTGGGAACGCTCGCCGTGTCGGCACCCGTCGTCCGACGCCGTGTCTCGGACGTCCGTGCCGTCCAGAGAGGTCAGGTCGACCTTTCCGGCTGTCCTGGCGCCGCGCGCTCGTGGGAATCAACGGGGCCAGCCGGCGGCTCGTGTTCCGTCCTCCCCGTCCGGCAGTGGGATGTCCGTCGGTTCGCCGCCGGGTCGCGATGGTGTGCGCGGCGGCCTGATCAACCCGGCGGTGGCGCCCGCATTCNCCCCCCCGTCGTGGCGGGTCCCGCCGCTGCCCCCGGAGTTTGTCGCCGTGCTGGTCAGCGACCTTTCGACCATCATCTTCCGGGAGGTGGTCCGGCGGGTGTGGAGGTTCGATCCGGGGTCTGTCTGAGTGTCTGTCGCGTTCCGGGTGGGGCGACGTCGAGAATTCGGCGTCGAGTGGGGCGGAGATCGGTTCGACGGGTGGAATCGGCGCATGCGGCGATAGTGGGGCCCGCAATCCGGGGTGTTCCCGGGTCGGCGGTGCGACGCGTGGTGTCACTGGGTTGTCCCCTCCTTGTGATTGTGTGGTCACGTCGGTCGAGACACGGACGATGGTGGGCCCAGGGACGCGGACCNCATGATCGTCGGTCTTGTGTGCATCGCGGGAAGTGGGTGCCCGGCGTGACGCCGCGGCGCCGACGCGCGCTTTGTCCGGGGCATCGAATGGCCGGGTGATGGCCTCGATGACGCCGCCGATCCCGGTGGGCACGCACCATGAGCTCCGGCCTGAGGGGAGTTCGGCGCGCGGCCGGTTGTGGTGCGCGGGGGCGGTCCCGGGCTCGGGTCGGGGTGGCTCGGGAACGGTCCGGGTGGGCGGGGTGGACGGCGGAGTCGGCANGATCGACCGCGTTGCTCGGGTCGGCCGCTCGGGTCCCTGTGCGTCCGTGGCGCGGAGACGGCCTGGTGGGCTATCCTCGTGCACTAAGTTAGAGATGTCGGAGGGTGTGCTGCCCAACCCGGCTACGTCCTCGCCGTGCCGGCCGGGCCGGGTCGGGGGTCCTACGGCCACCCCGATGACGAGGAGGCAACGAGATGCCAGCCGAGGTACCCGCGCTGACGAGCGTCCTCGCCACGCTGGGTGATGATCACGTTCTCACCCTCACGCTCAACCGGCCCGACCGGCTCAACTCGTTCAACCAGGAGGTGCTGGACGACTTCCGGGCGATCTGGGACTTCGCCGCCGTCACCGACGACGTACATGTCGTCGTCCTGCGGGCGCAGGGCGAGCGCGCCTTCAGCACCGGCGTCGACGTGGTCGAGGGCTACGACCTCGCGAAGGAGCCCCTCAAGCAGGTGGACCCGGCCGCCTACCTCTCCCCGAAGTTCAACCAGTGCTGGAAGCCGCTCGTGTGCGCGGTGCACGGCATGGCCGCGGGTGGGGCGCTGTACTGGCTGAACGAGGCCGACATCATCATCGCCGGTGAGGACGCGACCTTCTTCGACCCGCACGTCACCTTCGGCATGACCGCGGCGTTGGAGCCGATCGGGCTGGCCCGCCGTATCCCGATCGGCGAGGTGCTGCGCATGGCGCTGCTCGGTAACGACGAACGGATGTCGGCCAGGCGTGCCCACGAGATCGGTTTCGTCAGCGAGGTCGTCCCCCGTGACCGGCTGTGGTCGCGGGCGCAGGACATCGCGGAGCGCATCGCCCGCCACCCGACCGTGGCGGTCCAGCAGACCGTGCGGGCGATCTGGGAGTCCCTGGACTCCACGCGGACGCAGGCCCTGCGCACCGGCCTGCTCTACGTGCAGGTCGCGACCCCACCGGGCACGTCACGCACCCAGCCGGCGACCCGCGGCGGGTATGAGGTGCGGTAATGGTCACGTCGCCAGGCGCGCCCGCCGCCCGGTCCGATCCGGCAGGTATCGTTTTGCGACCGGGCGCGCATCACGGGTTACCGGGGCCGCAATCACCTCAAAGCTAACTAGGTTTACTCTGTAGTAGCATGGACGCGGAGCCGTGATCCCGCGGCCCTGACCGGGATCGCGGCGGTGGTTCGCAGCGTCCGACATTCCATGCAACGCGAGGAGTCGATCCCATGGCCGCGCCGGTCTTCTCTCTGCCGGAGGGTCGGTCCGGGGCGGACGTGCGGTCCCCGAAGACAGCCGAGCTGCTCACCCGCAGGCTCCGGCGGATGATCGTCACCGGGGAACTGCGCGACGGCGACTATCTCCCCCGCGAGGCCGAACTCATGGCCCACTTCGGGGTCTCCCGCCCGACGCTGCGCGAGGCCGTGCGGGTGCTGGAGGCCGAGTCCCTCGTCGAGGTCCGCCGCGGCTCCCGCACCGGCGCCCGCATCCGGGTACCGGGCCCCGAGATGGTCGCCCGCCCGGCCGGGCTACTGCTCGCCGTCGCGGGCACCACCCTCGGTGAGGTGCTCATCGCGCGCCTCGGGATCGAACCGCTGGCCGCGTGGCTGGTCGCCGACCGGGGTTCCGACGACGCGATCGAGGCGCTCGTCGCGGCGCTCGACGAACTGACCGCCAAGCTGGCCCAGGACGTGAGCGGTGCCGCTGTCGGGGCGGGCTTCGCCCGGTTCCACGAGGTCGTCGTCGAGCAGTCCGGCAACCGCGCGCTCGTGGTCACGGCCGGCATGATCCAGGAGATTCTCGCGCGGCACATGGCGACCGCGACGAGGACGCACTACGAGTCCGAGCCGGACGAGGTGCAGTTGCAGTACCGCCGGGCGGTCCGGGCCTACGAGAAGCTGATCAGCCTGGTCCGGGCCGGCGAGGCGGACGAGGCGGAGCGGTTCTGGCGGCGCCACCTGATCTCCGCCAACGAGTCGCTGCTGCGCGGGTTCGACGCGGCCGGCGTCATCGACATCCTCGAGTAGCCCCGCGCGCAGCGGGGCCCATCCCCGGTCCCGCCGGCGCGAGCGCCCTGGCCGGGCGGGCCGATCGGATGCGGAGCCCAAAGTGTGCCCAGCGGTGCGCCGGGGGAGGATTACCCGGGCGGGCCGGAGCATCGGTTTCCCGGCCCGCCCAACGCGCGGCCGTGGGCCGGGCGTCGATGCGCGGGGAGGGCGGCGCAAAGGTGGGACTGCGGGCAGGTCGCGCGGTCCGTGCGCTGCGGGGCCGCGGGCCGGGACGGAGCCGGTCGACGGGCCCGTCTTACCAGGCCGCGGGGCCGTCACCGGCAGGCGTGGGCGGCGCCGGAGCCGGACGCACCGCCCCGGCCGGCCGGGCGGCGGTACGTCCCACGGCCGAAGTCGCCGATCTGTCGCTGACCCTGGCCGGCGCCGAGATCGGGGTGTGGAGCTGGGAGCCGGCCAGCGGTCAGCTCGTCTGCGACGAACAGGCGGCCGCGCTGTGCGGTCTGGCCCCAGACGAGTTCGACGGGACCATCGACGCCGCCCTCGCCATGGTCCACCCGGAGGACCTGGCGGGCGTGCGCACGACCCTGTCGGACGCCGCCCGCACCGCCGGCGCCGTCCTGGAGGAGTATCGGATCCTGCGTCCGGACGGCTCGATCCGCTGGGTCCAGGCCCGTGGGGCCATGGTGCGGGACGAGACGGACGGCGCGGCGCGGATGGTCGGGCTGGTCGGCGACGTCAGCTCGGTGCAGGCGGATCGCGACGGCGCGGGCCCCGGGTCCACCACACTCTGGCGCGCCGCCCGCCTGCTCGACCTCACCCACGCGATCGGGCAGGCCCTGACCGTCGACGAGCTCGGCGACGTGGTCGTGCAGACCGCCGCCGCCGACCTCGGGATCGTGTTCGCGGCGGTCATGCTGCACGGCGACGACGGCGAGCCGTACCGCAGCATCGTGCACCCGGCGACCTCGCCGGTCCTCGCGATGTGGCAGGCCCTTCCGATCCGCGGGCCGGCCGCCGCCGCCGACGTCGTGCGCGACCGGCGGCCCCGCTACCACCCCAGCCGGGCCGAGTACCTCGCCGACTACCCGGACCGGGACCAGACGGTGCGGGTCCTCGGGCTGAACGCCTGTGCCCACCTGCCGCTGGTCGTCTCCGGTCGGCTCATCGGCGTCCTCGTGCTCGTCTGGGACGTGCCCCGCGACTTCGACCCGAGCGATCAGGCGTTCCTGCAGACCCTCGCCGGGATCTGCGCCCACGCCTTCGAGCGGGCCCGGCTGTACGAGCGCCAGACGACGCTGGTCACCGTCCTGCAACGGGCGATCCTGCCGCAGCGGCTGCCCGATCCGGCCGGAGTGCGACTCAGCGCCCGGTACCTGCCGGCGAGCCGGGACGTCGGCATCGGCGGCGACTGGTACGACGCCATCGTGTTGCCGGACGGCGCGCTCATGGTCGTCGTCGGGGACGTCGGCGGCCACGGCCTCGGCGCGATCGCGATCATGGCGGAGCTTCACCAGGCCACCCGGGCGTACGCGCTGCAGGGCCGGAGCCCGGCGGAGATCACCACCCAGCTCGCCGCGAACCTCGCCNGCGANGGCGACGAGACGCTGGCCACCGCCGTCGTCGCCCATCTCACCCCGGGCGAGCGGCGGTTGACCTGGTCCAGCGCGGGACACCCGCCGCCGCTGCTGATCGCCGGGTCGTCCACGCGCTACCTCGAACAGGTACACGGCCCGATTCTCGGCGCGGCGCCAGGCCACCGGTACGGACAGAGCGAGCTGCCGCTGCCGCCCGGCTGCCGGCTGCTGCTCTACAGCGACGGGCTGGTGGAACGGCGGGGGGCGTCCCTGTCGCTGGGCCTCGACGCGTTCGCCGCCGCCGCGAGCGCCGGGACCGCACCCGGCCCCGACCCGGCCGGTGGGCCCGGGCCCGGCGGTGGGCTGGAGAACCTGTGCGACGGGATCCTCGCCGAGATCACCGCTCCCTCCGGGCGCGACGACGACGTCTGCCTGCTCNCCATCGGCCTGGACTGACACCCGCTCGCCCAGCCGGTCGGCGCTGGCCCGTCACAGGGAGTGGCCCGCCTGGGTCGGGCGCGTCAGGGCCAGGCGCGTCAGGGAGCGGGCGCGTCAGGAGTGGGCGACGACCCGGCCGGTCATCGACTCGGGCAGGATGCGCACCCAGTGCGGGTGCTCGATGCGGTCCGCCCACGGGGCGAGCCCGGTCTTCTCCAGCCTGGCCAGGGTCTGCTGATCGGTGACCGCCACCGCCCTGCCGTTGATCAGAACGCTCCAGCCCGCGCGGGCCACCGGGTCATGGCCGTCGACCTCGAATCCGACGGCGTCCTCCTCGAGCGCCGCGGCCAGCTTGGAACCGGTGGCCGTGCGGAACGCGATGGCGTCCCCGTCCAGCACGTAGTTCACCGGCAGGACGAGGATCTCCCCGTCCGCGCGGAAGGCGACCCGGCCCACCTGCTCGCCGGCGAGCAGCCACAGGCAGGTGGCCGCGGGCAGGACACCACCCCCGGCATGGTCGAGGGTGACGGTGGTCTTGTCACTGGCGCTGGCGGTGAAACCTGGCGCGCCCACACTCGTCGATGTCATCGTGTGTTCCCCTCGTCCGCTGGTGGGCGTCCGGACCGACGGGGCGCCCGGACCGCTTCGGCGATGCCCGGTTCGACGGTAGATCGGTGCGCATCGGGAGATCAGGGCCGATCGTCGTCCGCCCGCCGGGCCCTCCGGCACGGCCGTGCCCGTCCGGTTGGTGCGGTGCCGGTGCCGGTGCCGTGCGCGGTGCCGGTCCTGTGCACGGTGTCCGTCCTGTGCGCGGTGTCCGTCCAGCGCCCGGTGTCGGTCCAGCGCCCGGTGGTCAGCGCCGTGCCCGGCGCCGACATCCCAGTCCTACCCGGGCAGGCGGGGGATGCGCACGGTCGACCGGGGCGGATCCGTGGTCGCGCGGTGCGGTCAGCAGGTCCGCAGCAGCCGATCCAGCACGCGGGTGCCGAACTCCAGGGCCGCGACGGGGACCCGTTCGTCGACCCCGTGGAACAGGGCGCTGAAGTCCAGCTCCGGCGGCAGGCGCAGCGGCGTGAATCCGAGGTGGCGGATCCCCAGCCGCTGAAACGACTTCGCGTCCGTCCCCGCGGCCAGCAGGTAGGGCAGGACGCGCGCGCCCGGGTCCTCCGCTTCGATCGCCNCTTCGATCGCCGCCACCAGGGCGCCGTCGAAGCTCGTCCCGACCGGCGGCAGGGTGTCCCATTCGGCCAGCACCCGCGGGCCGAGCACCTCGACCAGCTCGCGGCCGAACGCCTCCTCCCGCCCGGGCAGAAACCGGCCGTCCACGGTGGCGCGGGCCGTGGCGGGCACGACGTTCGACCGGTACCCGGCGTCGAACAGGGTCACGTTCGCCGTGTCCCGCAGCGCCGCTCCGACCAGGCGCGCCAGCGGGCCGAGGCGGTCGACGGCGGCCTGCGGATCGGCCTCGTCGAACGGGGCCCCGGTGATGTCCGCGATGCCGGTGAGCAGCGCCCGGATCGGATCGGTGAGCACCAGCGGGAAGCGGTGGGCGTCGAGGCGGGCGACGGCCGCTGCCAGAGCCGCGATCGCGTTGTCGTCGTGCAGCATCGAGCCGTGCCCGCCGCGGCCGCGGGCCGCCAGCCGCAGCCACATGCTGCCCTTCTCTGCCGTCTGGACCAGGTAGGCGCGCACGTCCTCGCCGGTGGTGGTGGAGCCGGGGGTGGTGGAGCCGAGGGTGACGGAGAAGCCGCCGACCTCGCCGATCGCCTCGGTGGCGCCCTCGAACAGATCGGGACGGTTGTCCACCAGCCAGCGAGCCCCGTACCAGCCGCCGGCCTCCTCGTCGGCGACGAACGCGAAGATCAGATCGCGCGGCGGGGTGACCCCCTCCCGGCGCAGGCGGCGTGCCACCGCCAACATGATCGCCACCGCGCCCTTCATGTCGACGGCGCCGCGCCCCCACACGTAGCCGTCGCGCACCTCGCCGGAGAACGGGTGGACCGTCCAGTCGGCCGCGTCCGCCGGGACGACGTCGAGGTGACCGTGCAGGAGCAGGGCGCCCCGCGACGGGTCGGCGCCGGTCAGCCGCGCGACGACGTTGCCGCGCCCGGGTGCGCCGGACTCCACGTAGGTGACGTCGTAGCCGACGTCGGCCAGCCGGCCGGCCACGTACTCGGCCGCGGGCCGCTCGGTGCCCCGGGCATGCGGGTCGCCGTGGTTGCTGGTGTCGAAGGCGATGAGGTCGCTGGCCATCGCCACCGCCTCGCCGGCGGCGACCCGCTGACCGGCCGATGTGTCGGCACCGCTCATACCGCCGGCTCGTCCGCGCCGGCGCCCGGGCGCGCGGCGAGCGGCCCGTCGGCCTGGGCGGGCACAGGCACGGGCACGCCGCCCGGGACCCGGGCGGCGCGGAAGGTCACGGTGCGCCGCTGCCGGAAGCCGAGGGTCTCGTAGAGACGGATCGCGTTCGTGTTCGTCGCGGCGGCGTGCAGGAAGGGGATCTCACCGCGGGCGCGGATCCCGGCGGCGACCGCCCGCACGAGCCGGGACGCCAGCCCCGTCCCCTGATGATCCGGATCGGTGCAGACGGCACTGATCTCGGTCCAGCCCGGTGGGTGCAGCCGCTCCCCGGCCATGGCGACCAGCGCCCCGCCGCGGCGGATGCCGAGGTAGGTGCCCAGCGCGATGGTGCGGGGCAGGAACGGGCCCGGGCGCGTGCGGGCCACCAGGTCGAGCATCTCCGCGACGTCCGCCGGACCGAGGCGTACCGCGTCGTCGTCGTCGACCGCATCGATCCCGGCGTCGATCATCTGGACCCCCGGGCCGAAGCCGACCTCCTCCCACCCAGGCGGCACGGCCGCGTCGACGCCGGTGAACGGCACCAGGGCGCCCGGACCGAGCAACGCCGCCAGGTCCCGCCAGGTGTTCTCGTCCGGCTCGTCCGGCAGGGCGATGAACGGGCAGACGTCCGCCGGATAGCGCAGCACCTCCCCACGCCGCTCGGCGAGGTGCGCGTGCGGGCCGAGCAGGGCCGAGCGGGCGGGGTTGTCCAGGACATGCCGGGTCGTCACCCGGCGACCTCGATCACGATCTTGCCGCGGGCGTGACCGGTCTCCACCGCCCGCAGGGCCGCGTCCGCCCGGTCCAGCGGGTAGACGTCGCTGACCTGGGGGTCCAGCACCCCGGCCGCGACGAGGCCGGCGACGGCGTCGAGCACGTCCGCGTTGCGGGCCCGCTGCACGGCCACCCCGCCGAGGCGGGTGACCGTCGCCGTGTCCGCGGCCGTGACCAGGCGCGGCGGGGCGTCGGCGGCGGAGGCCGGCGGGGTGAGCACCCCGGCGATCTCCTCGAGCGCCGCACCGCCGACGAGGTCGTAGACCGCGTCGACGCCCTGCGGCGCGACCGTGCGGACCCGGTCGACGACGCCCGGGCCCGGCTCGACCCAGGCGACCCCGAGGGACTCGACGAGGTCCTTCTTCCCGGCGCTCGCCGTGCCGACGACGGTGAGCCCGGCGTGCCGGGCGATCTGCGCGGCGGCCACGCCCACCCCACCGCCGACGCCGGTGATCAGCAGGGTCGCGCCCGGCGGCAGCGCGAACTGGTGCACGCCGTCATAGGCGGTCGCCGCCGCGACCGGCAGGGCGGCCGCGTCGCGGAAGCTCACCGCGGCCGGCTTGTGCGTGGCCAGCGCGGCCGCGAGCAGGGTGTACTCGGCGTAGGCGCCGCCGACCGTGATCCCGAGGACCTCGTCGCCCACCGCGAATCCCGCCACCTGCGGGCCGACGCCGGTGACCACGCCGGCCGCCTCCAGCCCCAGCACGACGGGGAACACCGGGTCGGGCAGGCCGGGTATCGAGTAGCCGTCGCGCAGCTTCCAGTCCGCGGGGTTGACGCCCACCGCGCGCACCGCGATCGCGAGCTGACCCGGGCCGGGCTCGGGCGCCGGCAGATCGGTGAACGTCTCCACCTCGGGGCCGCCGTTCGCGGTATAGACGTATGCCTTCGGCACCGCAGTCCATCCCTTCGTCACTGGTCGACGTCAACGGACCGCCGCACAGTCCTGGCCAACGGTCCTGTCCAACGATCCCGCTTCAACGGTTCGCTTCAACAACGGCCGGCGCCGTGGCCTTCCGCATCGTCAGCCGGGGCGCCGGACCCGTCACCGCGCCGCCCGGTTCGGCCCCGATCGCCCCGGGACGCCTCAGCCGTGGCGGCGGGCCCACTCCGCGGCCAGCAGCTCGTAGGAACGCACCCGGTCGGCGTGCCGGTGGGTGATCGTGGTGACNGCCAGCTCGTCCGCGCCGGTCGCCGCCGCGAGCTGTTCGAGCCGGTCGGCGACGGTCGACGGGGAGCCGACGAGCTGGGTGGCGACCCGGTCGGCGACCAGCTCCCGATCGTCGTCGCTCCACGTGTGCGCGGCGGCCTGCTCGGGAGTGGGGAACGGGATCGCGCCCGCGCCGCTGCGGATGCTGCGGACCCACAGCCCGTAGCCGGCGGCCAGCCGGGCCGCGCTGGCGTCGTCCTCACCGACGACGACGTCGGCGGACACCGAGACGTACGGGGCGGCGAGATCCGTCGACGGCTCGAACGCCGCCCGGTACGCCTCGACCGCGTCGAGCACCGTGCTGGGGCTGTGATGGTAGGACGCCGCGAAGCGCAGCCCCCGCGAACCCGCCACGGACGCGCTCGACCCTCCGGACGCCCCGAGGATCCACACCTCCAGCGCCGCGCCGGCCCCGGGCCAGGCGCTGGCCGTCTGGCCGTCCGCGGTGTGGTAGGTGTCGCGCAGCAGGGCGAGGACGTCGTCGACCTGGTCGGCGTACTCCGGGGTGTAGGCGCCCGGCTGCTGCAGCAGCGACAGGGTCACCCCCAGCCGGGGGGAGCCGAGCAGCCGGCTGAAGTCGAACCGGCGGGGGATCAGCAGGCCGTTGGCGGCCCGCTGCTCGGTGCTGTGGTCGACCCCGCCGAGGCTGGCCTGGTAGGCGGCCGCCGCGGCCGTGACGAGGGCCGGGGCCGGGGTGGGTGTTGCTGCGCCGTCCCCGGGTCCGCCGTCTCCGGTTCCGCCGTCCGCGCCGGCCGGGGACGAGCCGTTGCGGGGCGCGCCGTTCGTCGGTGCCGGCCGGCCCGGTGAGCGGCCGATGCCGAGGTCCAGGCGGCCGGGGTGCAGCGCGTCGATCAGCCCGAACTCCTCGACGACGGACAGCGGGGTGCGATGCCCGCTCTGCACGCCGGCCGAGCCGAGCCGGATCGTCGACGTCGCCCCGGCCACCAGCGCGATCGCCACCGCGGGGGACACGCCGAGCAGGCCGGGGTTGAGGTGATGCTCGGCGAACCAGTACCGCCGATAACCGAACTCCTCCGCCTGCCGGGCCAGGTCGACGGTGTTGCGTAGCGCGTCGTTCGGGGTGTCACCGGCGCTGACCGGAACGAGATCGAGGACGGCCAACGGGATGTCTGCCATGTCTGGCCTTTCGGTCGAGGCGGGTGGGGCTGGTGCCGGCGCCGGGCCGCTCCCGCGGTGGGCCCCCGCCCGAGCCGTGGGCATCGTCCCGACAGCCGTCCGGGTGGGTTCCGCGCGGTGGTGT
Source organism: Frankia sp. CpI1-P (assembly GCF_001421075.1). Taxonomy (NCBI): domain Bacteria; kingdom Bacillati; phylum Actinomycetota; class Actinomycetes; order Frankiales; family Frankiaceae; genus Frankia; species Frankia sp. CpI1-P. The sequence continues at coordinate 23,913 of NZ_LJJX01000049.1, forward strand.
GGGATGCCGGCCGGAGACCGGTGCGGCCCTGGCGATCCGGGCGGTCCAGTCGGCGGCCGCCGATCCGGCGGGTCCCGCGCTGTCGGGCCCTGGCCGATCGTGTCGCGGGGCTCCCCGGCCGGCGGCCTGGACCCGCGGGACGGTCCGGAGCGGTCGGATGAGGCGGTGCGGCGCGGCGGAGCGGACCGTGACCGAGGCTGCGGCCGCGATGCGGCGCAGGCGGACCGCGGGATCGGACCGGTCAGGGAGCGGGACAGCGACTGCTGGACGAACGGCGCAGATCGATCACGAGCCNCCGGGTGANCCGCCACCGGGCGGACCGGCTGCGCGGCAGGCCCCACCGTGCGCTCGCGGGACGCCGATCGGGTGCCGGCGGCATCGCACCACTCCCTCGACTCGGGCCTGCGTTCGACCCGGGCCACGAAGCCGGTTCGTGCGCGGGCCGCTGGGGAACGTGGCCAAGCCGCCACGGGCACGCCGACGACCGGCCGGCCGTGACCGCGAACCATGCAGTCCGGCGAGGCGTCCCCCGGGCCCGGCGCAGCGGCCTGACCAGGGTCAAGCTAATCGCGAAAGTCGACTATGTCCATAGGCCCGCTGGAGTCCGGCGGACCACGGGGTGCGTGGGCCNACTGGGTTCAGTCACCGNGCCGAGCCGAGCCGGGTGGCGACGGCGGTGCCCGTGGTCGCCTCGAGACGAGTGGTTCCGAACCCCGGCCGGACGTCGCGGATGTGATGTTCCTGCCCGGTGGACCGTGCCGCCCGCGGGGATGGAAAGATCCGGTTGTGCGGGCGACGCGCGCCGGGGCGTGGACGCCGCAGCCACGTGTCGGGGAGCAGAGAGGCGGGGCGGACGTGCAGGCAGACGCGGGGACGAGCGGACGCGCGCGATCGGTCGACCTGCGGGAGGACATCCCGCACTCGGCCCGGATGTACGACTACTACCTCGGCGGCAAGGACAACTACGCGGCGGACCGGGAGGCGGCCGAGCAGGCGCTGGCGGTCTTTCCCCACCTGCGCACCTACGCCAGCCAGAACCGGGCCTTCCTGCACCGGGCCGTGCGGTACNTGGCGGCCGACGCCGGGGTGCGGCAGTTCGTCGACGTGGGCACGGGCATTCCGACCTCGCCGAACCTGCACGAGATCGCCCAGCGGGTCGCCCCGGACGCGCGGATCGTCTACGTCGACAACGACCCGATCGTGCTCGTCCACGCGCGGGCCCTGCTGACCGGAACGCCGCAGGGCCGGACCNCCTACGTCGACGCGGACCTGCGCCGCCCCGACGAGATGATCGCCGTGCCGGAGTTCGCCGCCACCCTCGACCCGGCGCGGCCGATCGCGCTGTCGCTCATCGCGATCCTGCACTTCTTCCCCGACGCCGACCGGCCCGCGGACATCGTCGCCCGGCTGTGCGAGCGGCTGCCCGCCGGCAGTTTCCTCGTCGTCAGCCACGGCACGGCCGAGCTCGCGCCGCAGGCCGCGGCGCGGGTCGTCGAGGTCTACAACAGCCGCGGCATCCCGTTCCAGACCCGCGACCGCGCCGAGCTCACCGCCCTGCTGCCCGCCGGGTGGGAGCTGGTCGAGCCCGGCGTCGAGGTGCTGCACCGCTGGCGCCCCGAGCCCGGCAGCGACCCCGATCTCATCTCCGACGCCGACATCAGCGCCTACGCCCTGATCGCCCGCAAGCGGTAGCGCGCTCCCAGAGTCGTCCCCGCCCGCGCGGGGGTCTTCCCGAGCTGCGCCGGGCGCGGCCACCCCGGGCCTGAGTCGTCCCTGCTGCCGCAGGGGTCCTTCTTGGTGGCTTGAAGAGTCAGGGCTCGGTGTCCTGTGCGGCGATCACCGCGCCCGCCTGCGCCGCCTCGCTCGGCTGGTCGGGCAGGCGCCGGCCGTCGCCGGCGAGCAGGTCGCGGATCTCGGTGAGCAGGCGCGTCTCGTCGCTGATCGCCGGCTCCGCCTCGGGCACGGGATGGCCGCGCCTGCGCAGTTCGTTCGCCTTCGCCAGTGGCAGGACGACCACGAAGTAGACGACCGAGGCAACGAGCAGGAAGGCCACCACGGCGTTGAGGAACAGGCCGTAGCGGAACACGCTGTGGTTGATCGTGAACGACAGCCGGGCGAAGTCCGGCTTGCCGCCCACCGCGGCGATCAGCGGCGTGAGCAGGTCGTCGACCATCGCCTTGACCACCGCGGTGAACGCGGTACCGATGATCACGGCGACGGCCAGGTCGACGATGTTCCNGCGCATGAGGAACTGCTTGAAGCCCCCGAGACCCGGCCGGATCAGCCGCACGGACGGCTCGACCATTTCCCGACTCCGACCGATGATCTTCTTGAAGCCGAACACGCCATCTCCTCGCCAGCTCCGCACGGACCCGTCGGGCGGGCCGCCCGCGGTGGGCGGGCGGCGGCCCGGGAGGGCGCCCGACCCGCGTCCGTTATCACCCGGCGAAGGCGGATCCAATCCCGCTGGTCGGCCGGCGGTGCCACCGCCGGGGAACCCCGAGGAGCCGGCGGGTCAGCGTTCCTTGGCGGCGCGGAAGCCCCGGTCCAGGTCGGCGAGGATGTCCTCGACGCCCTCGATGCCCACCGACAGCCGGACGAGTTCCTCACTCACCCCGCTGTCGACCTGCTCGTCGGGGGTGAGCTGGGCGTGCGTCGTGGACGCCGGGTGGATCGCCAGCGAGCGGACGTCGCCGACGTTGGCGAGATGGCTGTGCAGTTCCAGGCCCTCGATAAAGGCCCGCCCGGCCGCCGCGCCGCCGCGGATCCCGAACGCCAGCACCGCCCCGGCCCCGCGGGGCAGGTAGCGCTGGGCCGCCGGGTACCAGCGGCTGTCCGCCAGGCCCGGGTACGCCACCCAGGTGACCTCGGGACGCTCGGCGAGCCAGGCGGCCACCCGGGCCGCGTTGGCGCTGTGGCGCTCCATCCGCAGCGACAGCGTCTCCAGCCCCTGCAGCAGCAGGAACGCGTTCACGGGGGACAGCGCCGGGCCCAGGTCGCGCAGCAGCCGGGCGCGGGCCCGCACGATGAAGGCGGTCTCGGCGAACGCCTCGTGGAAGACCAGGCCGTGGTAGGCGGGGTCGGGGGTGGTGAAGCGGGGGTGGCGCCCGGCCGTCCAGTCGAACCGCCCGCCGTCGACGATGATCCCGCCGATCGTCGTCCCGTGCCCGCCGATGAACTTGGTCGCCGAGTGCAGCACGATGTCGGCGCCGTGTTCGAGGGGACGGTTCAGGTACGGCGAGGCGAGCGTGTTGTCGACGATCAGCGGCACCCCGGCGGCGTGCCCGACCTCGGCGACGCCGGCGATGTCCAGGACGTTCCCCCGCGGGTTGCCGATCGTCTCGCCGTACAGCGCGACGGTGTTCGGGCGGATCGCGGCCCGCCAGGCATCGAGGTCGTCNGGGTCGTCGACGAACGTCGTGGTGATGCCGAGCTCGGCCAGCGTGTGCTTGAACAGCGCGTACGNCCCCCCGTACAGCGACGTCGACGACACCAGGTGGCTGCCAGCGCCGGCCAGGTTGAGCACCGCCAGGGTCTGCGCCGCCTGGCCGCTCGCGGTCGCCAGCGCCGCGACCCCGCCCTCCAGGTCCGCGATCCGCTGCTCCAGGGCGTCCTGGGTGGGATTGACGACCCGGGTGTAGGTGAAGCCGACCTCGGCGAGGGAGAACAGGTCGGCCGCGTGCCGGGTGTCGTCGAACACGAACGACGTGGTCTGGTAGATCGGCACCGCGCGGGCGCCGGTCGCCGCGTCGGGTGCCGCCCCGGCGTGGATCTGCCGGGTCTCGAAGCTCCAGCCGGTCGGGGAGGTAGTCACGCGGAGATTCCTCTCGTGTGGATCAGTGGGTGCCGGGACCGGTGGGCTGCGTGGCGGTGGGCTGCTCGACGGGGGACTGAGCGGCGGGGGACTGAGCGGCGGTCGGGTGCTCGACGTCCGCGTAGTGGCGGCGGGCCACCTCCGGATGGCTGCGCAGCCAGCTCTTCAGCGTGTTCACGCCGTGCTGCGCGAAGATCGGGTTGTGCGGGTCGGGTGGGGGAGCGTCGCCGATCTCGCGCAGGAGCTCCTCGGGCAGGGGGACGGGTTCGAGGGTGGCGGACAGCCGCGGGCCGAAGAAGAACGCCACGGACAGCCGTTCGTGGCCCGGCGGTGGGCTGACGACCCGGTGCACGGTGGCACGGTAGTAGCCACGGGTCGCCAGCTCGAACATCTCGCCGATGTTGACGACGAAGGTCCCGGGCCGCGGGACCGCGTCGATCCAGCCGCCGGAGCCGTCGGCGACCTGCAGCCCCGCGGCCGGCTCGACCGCGTCCCCCGGTCGGTCGGCGTCCCCTGGCCGGTCGGCAACGCCGTCCCGGTGCTCGTCACCCGTACTGCCGTCTGCGCTCCCACCGCCGCCGCTGCTGTCGCTGCCGCCGTTGCTCCCGCCGTCGCCTCCTTCGCGCAGCGCCCGGACGTCGTCCTGGAGGACGAAGGTGAGGAAGCCGCCGTCCTTGTGGGAGCCGACGCCCTGGTCGTAGCCGGCGGGGTGGGCCGGGGGAGCGGTCAGGTAGCGGATCAGCTTCAGGTGCGAGCGGGGTTCGTCGGCGAAGGTCCGGTCGAGATGGTCGGCCGGCAGCCCCAGCGACTCGGCGAAGGCCCGGACCAGCAGCCGGGACAGCCCGCCGAGCTCGTTCATGTAGGCCAGCACGCTCGCGCGCAGCTCGGGGATCTGGGCCGGCCACTGGTTGGGGCCGTCGAGCCGCAGGTACGCCGGGTCGTCGGGGCCGAGGACCTGGGCCGGGCGTTCGTCGGAGATGTCTATCTGCTCGCGAATGTCGGGATTGCCGCGGGTGATCTCGTGGCCGAGTCGGGTGTAGCCGCGAAAATGCGGCGAATGAACGTTCNCGATCTCCAGCTTCGCCGCCTCGTCGAGGTGGAAGAAACGGCGGCTGACGTCGAGCACGGCGGCGGTCCGCGCGGCGGGGATCCCGTGCCCGGTCAGGTAGAAGAAGCCGGGTCCGTGGCAGGCCACGCGCAGGTCGGCGAGAAACCGCGCGCGATCGGCGGTGCCGGCCAGGAACGGGCCGATGTCGAGAGTGGGCAAGGTACGGGCGCTGGTCACGGTGGGTTCGCCTCCGGCGCGTCGGTGTCGGGGTGAAAAGCGGCGCGGGCGTCTGGGACGGCGCTGGCATCTGGGGACGGCGCTGGCATCTGGGGACGGCGCGGGCGTCGGGGGACGGCGCGGGCAGTCGAAGGATGGCGCGGGCGGTCTCGGGACGGCGCGGGCAGTCAGGGACAGAGCCGGCTGGCCACCAGCATGAGATCGACCGGGCGACGCCGGGTGAGCCGAATGCGCGAAGCCACCCTGCCACTGTGCCAGGCGGCGGCGCGGTCCGTGCGGCGTCCGCGCCGACCACGTCCCAGGCGTTCCGGGGCGTTCTGCGCGCCTCTGGACCGATTGCCGCGCCTCTGGTTACAGTCAGGCCGTGGGAACTGGGCAGCCGCCACGGCTGGCGATTCTGGACGCGTTCTGGAGTTCCCGTCGCGCGCACCACTTCGACCAGATCTGTTGTTGATCAACGCCTGACGGCGAGCCTGCCCGGGTCGGCCGGCTGCCGTCCACCGGCTCGGTGCCCCGACNCCGTCCACCTCGCTGTGCGCGTGCCCGCCGCGTCGACGGACTTACCGCTGACGGACGAGGTGCCGCAGGCGAGTTCCCCGCGCATTCTCGGCGCGGCCGTTTCCGGCCCGCCGCCTGCATCCTTCCGGTCGCCGGGCGCTGACTTCCGCGCGTCCGTCGGCATCATTGCTGCCTCGCAAAGGGCGCTTCATGAGAATCAGAACTTTCGCCGCTGCCGTCGCCGTGACCGGCCTGGCGCTGGCGGCCTGCGGGTCGGACGGTGGGGGCGACGCGGACGGCGCATCGGCGTCGAGCGGCGCGTCGGCGTCGACCGGCGGGCGCGCCAATCCCGACGCCACCGTCACCATCGGCGCCGTCCTCGAACCGACGAGCCTCGACATCACCCGGACCAGCGGGGTCGCGCCCGGCCAGATCCTGCTCGGCAACGTGTACGAGGGGCTGGTGAAACGGGACCAGAAGGGGGTGGTGAGCCCGGCGCTCGCGACGTCCTACAAGATTTCCCCGGACGGTCGCACGTACACGTTCACCCTCGCGGACAACGCCGCCTTCCAGGACGGCGCCGCGGTGCGCGCCGCGGACGTGGTGTCGTCGCTGACCAAGGTGATCGCCCCGAACTCGACGAACCCGCACGCCAGCGACCTGGCCTCCATCTCCGCGGTCGCNAGCCCCGACCCGCACACGGTGGTGCTGACGCTGAAGGAGCGCGACAGCGGACTGCTGTTCAACCTGACCGGACCGGCCGGCGTCGTCGTGCGCGAGGGCGCCACCGGCCTCGACGGTCATCCGGACGGCACCGGGCCGTTCCGCTTCGACTCCTGGCGGCGCGGCGACAGCATCACCCTCGTGCGCAACGACGCCTACCGCGGGCCGAAGGCGAAGGTCGCCCGGGTGGTCTTCCGCTACCTCACCGCCCCGAACGCGCAGAACAACGCGGTGCGCACCGGCCAGGTCGACGTCGGCGTGATCTCCGACAACGATCTGGTCGAGGCCTACCGCGGCAACCCGAAGTTCCTCATCGCCGAGGGCACGACCACCGACAAGTTCACCCTGGCGTTCAACCAGGACCGCGGGCCGCTGGNCGACGCCCGGGTCCGGCACGCGATCCGCCAGGGCATCGACAAGGACGGGTTGATCAAGGTGCTCGGCGCCGGGACCCGGATCGGCTCACCCGTGCCGCCGTTGGACCCCTGGTACGAGGACCTCACGAGCATCGACCGGTACGACCCGGCGAGCGCGCGCCGGTTGCTCGCGCAGGCGGGGCACGGCGGCGGGCTGCGCCTCGGCCTCACCATCCCGAACATCTACCCGCAGAGCATCGGCGACTACGTCGCCTCGCAGCTACGCGAGATCGGCGTCACCGTCGACCTGCGCCGCGTCGAGTTCCCCGCGTGGCTCACCGGGGTCTACACCAAGCACGACTACGACCTGAGCATCGTCGACCACGCCGAGGCGCGCGACCTCGCCTTCTACGTCAAGCCCGGCTACTACTTCGGCGACCGCTCCCCGCAGGCCAGCGATCTCGCGAAGGCCGGTGCCACCGCCGCCTCCGACGCCGACCGCGACACGGCCCTGCGCGCCCTCGCCCGCCGCTACTCCGAGGACGCCATCGCCGACTGGCTGCTGCTCGGCAAGGCGCGGCAGGTCGCCCGGGTCGGCGTCACCGGCTACCCGACCGACAACGTCTCCGCGACCTACGACCTGTCGAAGATCGAGGTGGCGAAGTCTTGACACGCCCGGTCGGTGGCCGTGGTTGCTGGGGTGGCCGTGGTTGCCGGAGTGGCTGGGGCAGCCGGAGTGGCTGGGGCAGCCGGAGTGGCCGGAGCGGGGCGGCGGTCCGATGGCGGTGATCGTCCTGCGGCGGCTGGGCCTGCTGGTGGTTTCCCTGTTCGTCGCCAGCCTGCTGGTGTTCGCGCTGCTGCGGCTGTTGCCCGGCGACGCCGCCGACGTGCTGGCCGGGACGTCCGCCTCGCCCGACCAGGTGCTGCGGATCCGCCACGAGATCGGCGCCGACCGGTCGCTGCCCGCCCAGTACCTGCACTGGATAGGCGGCGTNCTGACGGGGGACTTCGGCGTCTCGGCGCTCAGTGGCGCCTCGGTGTCGGCGGAGCTCTCCGAGAAGCTGAGGGTGACCGCCCCGCTCGTCGGGGGCGCCACCCTGCTGGCGCTCGCGGTCGCCGTGCCGCTGGGCATCCTCGCCGCGGCGCGCCACCGGCGGGCGTCCGGGGTCGCCCTGTCGGCGCTGAGCCAGCTCGGCCTCGCGGTTCCGGCCTTCTGGATCGGGCTGATGCTGGTCACGGTGTTCGCGGTCGACTGGCGGCTGCTGCCCGCCGGCGGGTTCCCCGCGGACGGCTGGGCCGATCCGGTCGCGGCCGTGCGCGCCCTCGTGCTGCCGGCGGTCACCCTGGCGGTGGTGGAAGCCGCGGTGCTGCTGCGTTTCGTCCGCTCAGCGACCCTGGAGGTGCTGCACGCCGACTTCATCCGGACCGCCCGGTCGAAGGGCCTGACCCGCGGGCAGGCCCTGCGTCGCCACGGGATCCGCAACGCGGCCCTGCCGGTGGTGTCGATGCTCGGCCTGGAGTTCGCGACGTTGCTGCTCGGCGCCGTGGTGGTCGAGAACGTGTTCGCGCTGCCCGGGCTCGGCGAGATGCTCGTCGCCGACATCGGCAACCGTGACCTGGTCAAGGTCCAGGGCACGGTGCTGCTGGTGACCGCGGCCGTGCTCGTCGTCGGCTTCGGCGTCGACCTCGCGCACCGGCTGCTCGATCCGCGGCTGCGCGGCGCCCGGTGACCGGCTCGGTGGGGGCGCTGGTTCGCGGCGTGTGGGGCAGCCGGTCCGGCCGCCTCGGCGCGGTCCTGTCCGGGCTCGTCGTCGTCGCGGCCGTCGTGTCGCTGGTCTGGACGCCCTACGACCCGTCCCGGGTGGACCCGGCGGCGTCCTGGGCGCCGGTCGGGACCGCGCACTGGTTCGGCGCCGACCGGCTCGGCCGGGACCTGTTCAGCCAGGTCCTCGTCGGCGCGCGCACCACCCTGGTCGTCGCCGTGGCGGCCACGGCGATCGCCGCAGCCGTCGGGGTGGGGCTCGCGCTGCTGGCGACCCTGCCGCCGCGCCTGGTCGCCGAGGGGGTCGCGCACCTCGTCGACGTGCTGCTGGCGTTCCCGGTGCTGCTGCTCGCCATGGTGCTCGCGGCCGTGTACGGCGGCTCGCGCTGGACCGCGATCGTCGCCATCGGCGTCGGGGCGGGCATCGGGCTGGGCCGGGTCACCCGTGGCGAGGTCCGCCGGGTGCTGGGCGCCGACTACGTGCTCGCCGCGCGGGCCGCCGGCGCCGGCACCGGTCGGATCGTGCGCCGGCACGTGCTGCCGAACATCGCACCGACGGTGTGGGTCCAGCTCTCGCTCATCCTCGGCCTGTCCGTGCTGACCGAGGCGGCACTGTCCTACCTGGGTTTCGGTACCCCGCCGCCCACCCCGTCCTGGGGACGGATGCTCTCCGAGCTCCAGCCGTACCTCACCCTGCGCCCGCTGACGCTGCTGTGGCCCGGCCTCGCGGTCGTGCTGACGGTCCTCGGCTTCAACCTGCTCGGGGACGGCCTGCGCGAGGCCGGCGACCCGCGGCTGCGCGAGCGCCCGGCCGGGGGCTCCGACGGCGCCCCGCGCACAGCGGCCGCCGCCACGACCCCGGCGTCCACGACCCCGGCGCCGCCAGCCCCGGCGCCCATGGCCGCGGTGGCGCCCACGGCCGGTTCCGCCCCGCGAACGCGACTGCGGTGGGTCCGTGGGGAGGGCCGGGCATGACGACCGACGCGGCGGTGCTGGAGGTGACCGACCTGCGGGTGCGTCTCGGCGGCGTCGACGTGGTGGACGGCGTCAGCTTCGCCCTGGCCGCGGGCGAACGGCTGGGGCTCATCGGCGAGTCCGGGTCGGGCAAGTCGCTGACCGCGCTCGCCGTGCTCGGCCTGCTGCCGGCGGGGGCGCGCGTCACCGGCAGCGTCCGCCTGCAGGGCCGCGAGCTGCTCGGCGGCTCGGACCGGGAACTGTCCCGGCTGCGCGGCCGCGACCTCGCGATGATCTTCCAGGAGCCGTCGACCGCGTTGAACCCGCTGATGCGGGTCGGCCGCCAGATCTCCGAACCGCTGCGGCTGCACCGCGGGTACTCCCGCCAGGCGGCGGCGCGGGCCGCGGTGGAACTCGCCACGGCGGTCGGGCTGCCGGACCCGCAGCGNCTCGTCCGGTCCTATCCGCACGAGCTCTCCGGCGGTCAGCGCCAGCGGGTCTGCATCGCCGCGGCGCTGGCGTGCCGGCCGGCGCTGCTCCTCGCGGACGAGCCGACGACGGCGCTCGATGTCACCGTCCAGGCCGAGATCCTTGCCCTGCTCGGCCGGCTCGTCGCCGAGGCCGGCACCGCCCTGCTGTTCATCACGCACGACCTCGCGGTGGTCGCAGCCGTCACCCGCCGACTCGCCGTGCTGCGCCGTGGCCGGGTCGTGGAGACCGGCGCGACCGACGACGTGCTGCGGGCCCCCGCGGACCCGCACACCCGCGCGCTGCTGGCGGCGGCGCGGCTGACCCAGTGGAATCTCCCCGCCGCCGGATCCGCGGCGGCGAGGACGAGCCCGTGACCGCGGTGAGGGAGCAAGCCGACGGCGGCGCGACCGGCGCCGAGCCGTTGTTCGAGGCCACGGGGCTCGTGCGGAGCTACCGCCTGGCGCGGACCTCGCCGTTCGGCCCGCCCGGCGTCCGCCACGCCGTGCGCGACGTGACCCTGCGTCTCGCCGACGGGGCGGCGCTCGGCATCGTCGGCGAGTCCGGGTCGGGCAAGTCGACCCTCGTCCGCCTGCTCCTGGGACTGGACCGCCCCGACGCCGGCACCGTCCGCTACCGGGGCCGGCCGGTCGTCGCCGGGCGTCCCCGCGCGCTGCGCTGGTTCCGCCGCGAGGTCCAGGTCGTGTTCCAGGATCCGGCCGCCTCGCTCGACCCGCGGATGACCGTCGGCGCGGCCGTCGCGGAACCGCTGGCCTGCCTCGGCGTTCCCGGCGACCACGACGAGCGGGTCGACGAGGTGCTGCGGGCCGTCGACCTCGATCCCGACGTCCGCGGGCGCTACCCGCACGAGTTCTCCGGCGGTCAGCGCCAGCGCATCGCCATCGCCCGGGCGCTGGCGCCCCGGCCGCGGGTGCTCGTCGGCGACGAGCCGGTCAGCGCCCTGGACGTCTCCGTCCGTGCCCAGATCCTCGACCTGCTCGGCCAGCTCGCCGAACGGCACCGCCTCGGCCTCGTGCTCGTCTCCCACGATCTCGGCGTGGTCGCCCGGCTCTGCGACCAGATCGCCGTCATGCGCGGCGGCACGCTGGTCGAGCAGGGTGCGACCGCCGACGTGCTGTCCCGGCCGGCCCATCCGTACGCGAGGGCGTTGCTCGCGGCCGTGCCACGACTGCCGCCGCCCTGACCGGCGCATGCTGGTGGACCCGACCGTCGACGAGACGGGAGCCGAACCCGCCGAGGTTCGCCGCAGTCCGATGAGGTACGACCAGGGAGGACGCGATGCCCGCACCCGGCGGCCCCGGCCCGTTCAGGCTGGGCTTCCTCACCCATGTGCATGGCCGCGGACGGCCGGCCGGCGCCGTCTACCGCGACCTGGTGGAACTGTTCGTCGCCGGGGAGGAGCTGGGGTTCGACGGCGGCTGGCTCGCCCAGCACCACTTCTCCCCCGACTACGGCCGGCTGCCGTCGCCGCTGCTGCTGCTTGCCGCGGCCGCCCAGGCGACCCGGCGCATCGACCTGGGCACCGCCGTCGTGGTCCTGCCGCTGGAGGACCCCATCCGCCTCGCCGAGGACGCCGCCGTCCTCGACGCGCTCAGCGGCGGTCGCCTGCAGCTCGGGCTCGGCACCGGTGGGCCGAGCGCGCCCGCCTTCGGCGCCTTCGACCGGGACGTCGCCCGCCGCCGGGAGCTGTTCGACGAGGCGCGCGGCCGGCTGCGGGAGCTGCTCGCCGGCGAGTCGATCGCGGGGACCGACGGGCTGCGGCTGCACCCGCCGGCGCCGACCCTCACCAGCCGCTTCTGGGACTCGACGACGAGCGTCGACGGGGCGCGGGCGGCGGCGCGGGCCGGCGACGGGCTGCTGCTCGGCATCGGCCCGGCGGGCTCCGCGCAGCGACCTCTTGCCGACGTCTACCTCGCCGCCCACCACGCCGCCGGCCGGGCGCCCGCGGGCGCGCGCCTCGCCGTCTCGCACGGGGTGTTCCCGGGGCCGGACCGGCTGGCCGCCCGGGTGGACCTGGCTCCCGACATCGCCCGGTTCCGCCCCTGGCTGGGGAACTTCGGGTTCCCCGCCGACCTCGACGACGGCGCCGCGCTCGACGCGATGAACGTCCACCACGGCCCGGTCGGCGTGGTGATCCACAGCCTCGCGACCAACCCGGTCGGCCCCGCCGCCGTGTCGTACTTCATCGCCGCGGTGCAGGGCGAGACCGGCGCGGCGGCCGACCTCGACGCGACCCTGCGCCGCATGGAGCTCATCGCCACCGAGATCGCCCCGGCGCTGGGCTGGCGGCCCGCCGCCGGACCCGTGCCCGACCCGCCGACTGCCGCCGACCCGCCGACTGCCGCCGACCCGCCGACTGCCGCCGACCCGCCGACTCCCGCCGGCCTGGGGACTCCCGCCGGCCTGGGGACTCCCGCCGAACTTGAGGCTCGCGCCGCACTGGAGAGGAACCGATGACCACCACCCCCGACGGGCGTCCGCGGCGGATGCTGACGCTCGGCGCCGTGCTGCAGGGCGCCGGCGGTCACATCGCCGGCTGGCGCCATCCGCTGTCCCCGCCCGACGGCGAACTCGACCTCGCCCATCACATCCGGGTCGCCCAGACGCTGGAACGCGGCACCTTCGACGCGCTGTTCATCGCCGACGTCGTCGCGATCTCGGGGACGGACCTGGACGCGCTGCACCGCACCGCCCGGTCGGTCCGGTTCGAGCCCCTGACCCTGCTGGCCGCGCTGTCGACGGTGACCGAGCGGATCGGCTTGGTCGGCACGGCCAGCACGACCTACAACGAGCCGTTCCACGTCGCCCGCAAGTTCGCCTCGCTCGACCATCTCAGCGCCGGGCGCGCCGGCTGGAACGCGGTGACCTCGGTGCTGCCGCAGGAGGCCGCGAACTTCGGNCGTGACGCCCACCTCGAACACGGGCTGCGCTACCGGCGTGCCGAGGAGTTCGTCGAGGTCGTCCGCGAGCTGTGGGACAGCTTCGACGACGGCGCCGTGCGGCGTGACATCGCCGCGGGTCGCTACTACGACCCCACCGGCCTGCGCACCCCGCACCACCGCGGCGAACACTTCGCCGTGCGCGGGCCGCTGAGCATCTCCCGGCCCCCGCAGGGCCACCCGGTCATCTTCCAGGCCGGTTCGTCGGAGGCGGGCAAGGACTTCGCCGCCCGCTACGGCGAGGTGGTGTTCACCGGGCAGGGCACCCTGGCCGGTGCCCAGCGGTTCTACGCCGACGTGAAGGCNCGGGCCGCGGCGCACGGGCGCAACCCGGACCATCTGCTGGTCTGGCCGATCCTCGCGCCGATCGTCGGCGACACCGAGGCCGCCGCCCGCGCGCGGCGCGACGAGCTGCTGGAGCTCATCCACGACGACGTCGCCCGTCGCCTCGTCCAGGACACCGTCGGCGACGTCGACCTCTCGGGCTATCCGCTGGACGGACCGTTGCCCGAGGTCGGTGAGACGAACCGCAGCCGCAGCCGCTCCGAACAGATGCTCGACCTCGCCCGCCGCGAGAACCTGACGATCCGCGGGCTCGCCCGGCGATCCTCCGGCGGCGGCATGATCACCGGCACGCCGGAGACGATCGCCGACCACGTCGAGGAATGGTTCACCGGGCGTGGGGCGGACGGCTTCAACGTCGGCTTCCCCTACCTGCCCGGCGCCGCCGAGGACTTCGTCGACCAGGTCGTGCCGGAACTGCGCCGCCGCGGACTGTTCCGCGAGTCCTACACCGAGACCACGTTGCGCGGGCATCTCGGCCTGCCGCGCCCGGTCGCCATCGCGCGGCGGGACGACCTCACCCACCCGAGCGAGCCTCTCGCGGACGAACCGAGCAGGGCAGGATCCCGATGACGTCCACGCAGCCTCGCCGCGGCGNTCAGGTCCATCTCAACGCCTTCCTCAAGCCGCCGGGGGAGTTCCTCGCCGCCTGGCGGCACCCCCACGCCGTCGCCGACGCCGGGGTGAACATCCGGCACGTGATCGAGCTGGCCCGCACCGCCGAGCGGGGGACGTTTGATGCGATCTTCCTCGCTGACCTGGTCGGCGTGCCCCTGACCAGCCAGGAGGTGCTCTCCCGCGTCTCGGTCGTCAACGACTCCTTCGAGCCGACGACCCTGCTCGCCGCGCTCGCCACCGCGACCACCCGCATCGGGCTCGTCGCGACGGCGTCGACGACCTACAACGAGCCTTACCACCTGGCCCGGATCTTCGCCTCGCTGGACCACCTGTCCGGTGGGCGGGCCGGCTGGAATCTCGTCACCTCCCTCAACGACGCGGAGGCGCGCAACTTCGGGCTGGACAGCCACGTCGAGCACGAGCTGCGCTACGCGCGGGCCGCCGAGTTCCACGACGTGGTGACCGGGCTGTGGGACAGCTTCGACGACGACGCCTTCCGCCACGACCAGGCCAGCGGGGTCTACTTCGACGCCGACAAGGTCCACTGGCTCAACCACGCCGGGACGCACTTCCGGGTCAGCGGGCCGCTGAACATCGCGCGGCCGCCGCAGGGCCGCCCGGTCGTCGTCCAGGCCGGCGCGTCCGAGACGGGCCGTGACCTCGCGGCCCGGGTCGGCGAGGTGATCTTCACCGCGCATCCGACCCTGCCGGCGGCGCAGGCGTACTACGCCGACATCAAGGCGCGGGCTGCGACCGCCGGACGCGACCCCGACCACGTGATCGTGCTGCCCGCGCTGTCCACGATCGTGGGGCGGACCCAGGCCGAGGCGGAAGACAAGATCGCCGCGTTGCGCTCGTTGCTCGACCCGCGGGTGGCGCTCGCCGACCTCACCTACCGGCTCGGCGGGTTCGACCTCACCCGTTTTCCCCTGGACGGACCGCTGCCCGAGCTGCCGCCGTCCAACCAGAGTCTCAGCGGCCAGCGGCAGATTCTCGACCAGGCTCGGGCGGACAACCTGACCATCCGCCAGCTCGCGGACCAGATCGCCCGGGACGACCGGACCCTCGTCGGCACGCCGACGACCGTGGCCGACCACATCCAGGAGTGGTTCGAGCAGCGCGCCGCCGACGGCTTCAACGTGATCTTCCCGTATCTGCCGGACGCGTTGAACGACTTCGTGGACCTGGTCATCCCCGAGCTGCGCCGCCGCGGCCTGTTCCGCACCGCCTACACCGGCCGCACGCTGCGCGAACACCTCGGCCTCCCGCGCCCACCCAGCCGCTACGCCTCCCGCTCCGGCGCGCCGACCTGACCCCATCAACGCCTCCCGGCCGGCCCGTGCTCGCNGATCCAGTCCGGGTCTGCTGCCAGCACATTCGCCCCATGGCAGCGAACGAGCATGGCCCCGGGACCGATTAAGATAGCGAGGATTGCAAGGAGGTGCGTCGTGCCGCTCTACACCCCACTCACTCTCGACGATCTCTCAAAAATACTGAAACCATACGACTGCGAGCCCATATCGCACGCCCACCTGTCGGCAGGAGTGGAGAACACAAATTATCGTGTCAGGACACGCGGCAGGCTCCAGGATGGTGTCCTGACGGTCCTGGAGAACAGAGATCTCTCCTCGGCTGAGGCATATGCCGGGCTACTTGCCCGCCTCCATGCGAGCGGTATTCCGATGCCACGTATTTGGAGAAGGCGTGACGGCGGCCATGTTTCGGTGCACCGTGGAAAGCCCGTCATCGTGTCGGATCATATATCTGGCCACTGCCATGATGTACTTCCATCGGAATTCCTTCCTGTGGCCGGAAGGGCACTGGCCAGCGTTCACGCACACTCGAGCACGGACTTTCTTCCGGATCCGGTCGTGAGGCTTGGAGAGTCCGATCTCCAGCACATCGATTCGTTTAGCGATTCGACCTTCTCGTCCTGGCTACTTGAGTGGCACGACAAGGTTTGCTACGTCACTGAGGACGATAGCTTGCCGCGAGGTCTGACTCACGGCGACCTGTTTGCGGACAACATGATTGTCACTCCTCGGCGCGATGTCGTGATCCTGGATTGGGAAAACGGTGCAAATGACTATCATGTTCTTGATCTAGGTATGGCGGTTCTTGGTCTGACTGGAGTCGGTGCGATATTCGATGCGAATCGAGCCCGACTCCTTCTTGAGGGCTATCAGTCGAAGCGTGTCGTCCGGCTATCGCCTGATCGTCTTCTTGAATCCATCATCTATGCCGCTGTCTTCACTGCATATCACCGATACCTCAAACATGAGATCGCGGACCGTGCCAGCGGAAAGCAAGGGTATTATCGCGAAATACCGACATTCGTCGACTCGCTCATCGCGCGTTGGAGTGCTGTCTTCTGACGCGGTTGGACTCACAATCGAGGGCCGTCTGAAGCGGGATCCTCAACTATGCTGACGCCGGCAGGCCTTCTTCTACTGAGCCCACGAATTTGATCATCTCGAGGTAGCTTTCGCTCTTGCTCGGATCCGGGAATCGAATGTTGTGGCGAACGTAGCGGTGGTAGGCGATGATTACGGCCGCGTTGATAACTTCTATTGGGAGAAAAATGAGGTCCGCCTCGTCGAGTGCTCTGATCTCCCGGTAGCCGGCGACAAGTGCGTCCATGCGCACCGGAGACAGGAGGCCACCCTCTTGNCCAAGCCCGACAATNGTCATCCCGAGATCGAGCAGAGGATCGTCGAGAGAGATGGTCNCCCAGTCCAAGACGGAGATCTGACCGTCGCCGGACACGACGAGGTTGTCTGCGAAGAGATCTCCATGCACGAGCTTCTTCGCGGGTTCGCGATTTGCTTCCGCGCGACGGACCCGCTCCAGCTGTGCGGAGAGCCAGAAGCCGAATTCCTTGTCGGCGAAGTGAGGAATGGCGGACTCGTGCGTGACCGAGAGCCTACGGGTCCCAGGTGGAATGTCCCTCAGTTCCGGTACATGAAATGCTAGCTGATGGATCTGAGCGAGGATCCGCCCGGCGGCGGGAAGGAGCGACAACGGGAGAGGATCTTGCACCTCGCCGGCTATCCAATACTTCAGGATGGCGGGTCGGCCTTCGAGTATGGTGACCAGATCGCCATTGACGGTGGGAACAACCTCCGTGGTTGGAACGCCCAGCTCGAATACGGCTTGGGTGTGTGCTGCAAGTCGTTTGGCACTAGAGATGTCATGGTTGTCAAGGATGGTCAGGACAAACTCACCGCTGCTGGCTGAGAGGTGGAAGCTGGAGTTCGCCGCACCCNCCGGCAAAGAAGCCAGCCGGGGCTCGTCGAGTGCGTACCGCGTTGAGACCGTCGCCAGATCGACCTGATCTACCGTTGTATAACTTGCCATACGGAATCAATCCCCTCGTCGCCCTGCGACTTCCAGTCGTCGATCGTCGACGATGGCGCTCCAACGGGCACGGACCAGTTGGGACNCGTCCAGCCACTGGGCCAGAGGTAGATCGGAAGGCGGCTCGTCACCCGTCATCAGATAGGTCAGCTCCGCGAGATAGGCGAATTCTGCACCCAGGATACAGGCATGTAGTCGTGGTCTCGCGTCGGCCAACAAGGTCGGCGAGTTGAGCACCACGGCATGTAGACACGCCGCGAATCGGATGTAGGCAACAGAGGATGTCAGGCCCGCCTCGCGGGCCGTCTCTGCAAGCTCCTCGGCACGCTCCGGCAGGTCCGCAGCGACGCCCGCGTCACGCAGGAGCTCCGCGGCCCGCGTTTGAATCTCGGCCCATCGAAGCGAGACCCCGGCCAAGAGAGCATCGGCGCGCGCGATCTGCTCGGTAGCCCGGGACCTGTCCTGGAGCCCGGCCGCGAAGGCCAGACAGGCCTGCGAAAGGGCCGCCTCACCCGGCTGTGCGTTGGCAATCGCTTCGTCGCGGCTCGCGGCGTACGACGCGCAAGCGAGAGTAACGTTTCCCTGGGTCCACCAGAGGTCGCCGAGTGTGCGGTCTCGCCGGCCTTCCGGTCCGAGCCTCTCGGCTCCGGCCAGCACCTCAGGAAAGCGTCCGAGTCGGCGAGCAAGATGCACAAGCCCGCGAGCCGCGGTGGGAGCAAGACGGCCACCGGAGTCGACTACCTCCTGCATGCCGTCCAGGGACTGCTGCACATTTCCAAGATCGCGTTCACATTCCGCAAGAAAATAGCGCGGCAGTTCCAGGAGAGAAGGNGGCAACTGGCCGGAGGCCAAGACGTCCCGAAGCCGATCAGCAGTCTGGCCGCGGTGCCGATGTTGCCGCTGGGCGATGGTGGTCAAGGCGGCAGCAAGGGCATCCACGGCGTTGCTCATATCCCCCTCGACGCTGTTTCGTGTCCCCGGGGCGGGTGGGAGATCGATCGGTTCCCAAATGTAGTCCTGGACGTAGCGGAATGCGGCGTCTTCCAGCCAGCCGAGTGGCAGGCCGTAGGACCGGGCCAACGCCATACCCTGCCGCAGCGCCGCCACCAGCTGGCTGCGATTTGCGGTGGACTCGCCGCCGTACGCCTCGAATGCTCGGATAGCGGCGCGCCGCCAGTCTGCTGGGCTCCAGCGGTCCTCGCTAACCGAGTCGGCCTCGCGTACCGCCTCGCGGATCAGATCGTGCAGTCGGTAAGGCCACAGGGTCTCCCGGTCTTCGTCGATGAACGGTCGCTCGATCAGTTCCAGGACTGGAGCGTCCTGATCCAGTCCCGCTGTGGCGGCGGCGAGCTCCACAGAGAAGGAGTCAAGCAGGCTTACCGCCCGCAAGGCTCGTCGGACATCCGGCGTGAGGTCGCGGAACGTGCGGGCGGCAAGAGCGGGAAAGTCCAGATTGAACTCCTGTGGCGTTGGAATTCGACCGTGCCTTCTATAGAGGTCAAGAAAGCGCATGACCGCGAGGTCGAGATACAGCGGCAAGCCATGGGAGTTCGCGGTGATCAGCGCTCTCGTTGCTTCGTTGATCAAAGGTTGTTCGTTCACGGTGAGGCGCTCGGAAAGATAAGTGTCGCAGTCCTCGGTCGACAGATACCCGACGATATGCTGGCGCGGTTCGTCGGTCGCGCCGCCGGCTAGCAGAGGCCAGAAATCGCNCCCCGCCCAATCCAGCTGGCCTTCGAGCTTGCTCTCGGCCCACTCGAGCCTATTGCGACCCGTCACGATGAAGAGCGTGTTCGGCATCAGCCATACCATGCGTTGGATCAGTCGTTCGAGGTCGCGGTGTACGCGATCTCCTACGTCTTCGAAGGTATCCAGCAGTACGACAAGCGCCACATTTTTCTTTGGAGGAAGTTGACTAAGATCCCAGGCCAGCAAGTGGGAGTAGTAGCTGAGTGCCTCCACATTCGGCTCGGCTTCGAGGAGATCTGCCAGCCTTTGGCAGTTTGCCAGTGCACGCAGTTGATGTCGGTGTTCTCGTAGCCCTCGGATGACCGAAAGCAGCCCTTGACCGGCCAGCGCACCGACGGTTCCCGGAAAGGCGACAGCCTGTGCCACGTCGGCCAAGGCCGACTGCATTTGATCGGAAAGCGATTTCGCGCCAGGGAACCGATTGAACCACGTCCGGAGACGAAGGTACTCCTCGAGAGGTTCGCCCGGGTGGTTTCGACTCCAGTAGCGTTGGAAGGCGAGGTCGAATGCCGGCATCGGCCGTCCAATTTCTGCGACGGCCAGCCGAAGGGCCAAGACCAGTGATTCGAAGTCGCTACCTACGCCTCTGGACAGGTCGATGCGGACTGGGATAACCGTGCCCACGTCCTGTTCCAGTGGCGGCCACTCGGGCCTCGCGGAATCGCCCGTAGCCAGATGATCGGCCAGGCCGCGCGATAGCATGGATTTACCGATCCCACCGACCCCGTAGAAGACGAGGACGTTCCGCCGGGGACTTTCCAGATCCTCCACGTCGAAGGAGGAGTCTCGGATCCNCTGCGTGTGGCGGATGAGACTTGTCGCTACCGTCGCCCACTCGTCCTGCCGATCGGCGAAGAAGTCGACCGCCTTCAGTTCGCGATCATTAGAGCGGAAGAGTGCACGCAGGTCTGATTGCGACACGGGGGGCCAACCTTTACGTAGACGACCCAGTGCACCTATTGCATCACGCTGCGTGCGAGTGCGTCAAGAGTAGGTCTATCATTCCGGCTTCTGCTGCAGGCGGTCCGGCGAGCTCCGTCTGTCCCAACCCGACCAACTACGCCATGGAGGCGAGGGCAACCCGGCTTGGGCGCCCCTGGGCCTGATCGCTCATGTGGTGCTCGACTCGGCGGGCGCAGGACGGCGCTTCGCGGTCGTCAGGGGAGCTGTCTGCTCATGAACCAATGCCAGTGAATTAGGCGACGCGCGGNAGCGTGACGGTGGGTGGCCCGGTGTGACGGGTGGTGATGTGGATGTCGCGTTTGACGAGGTAGCTGTTGTGGCGGGCTCGTTTGATGACGCGGGGGCAGGTGCGGTGGCGGATGGGGTTCTTCCGACGGCGAATGTCACGGTGGACCCGTGTGAGGGTCTTCTTCTGGTCGTCAGGGGGAAAAATCCGCCGGCCCGGTGATGTGGCGGCGGATGACGCGGAGTGCGCGGGTGAAGGAGAGCCGATCGGGGTCTATATCGACTTCTTCGGCCGCGTCGGCCATGACTTTTCGGATGACGTGGTGGGTGAGGAGCATGGCCCAGACTTCCTGGCGGACCATTTCCGGGGTTTTTGAGCGAAGCACACGTCCGTTTCCACGCTGACTGATCTTAAGTTCCCCGATGCTGATTTCCTCCTGCCAGCGCTCGCTGTAGGCGGCGGCGAGCAGTGGAGCGGGGGTGTCGGCGGGGTCGAGCACCGTGGTGATCAGGCAGATCGTTTCTGTTCCGTCGCCGTCGCCGCGGTCGGTGATTTCGTATTCCACGACGCGGACAGTCATCGCCTCGGCCGAGTCGAGTTCGACGCCGTGCCGGGCGTTCTCCACGAGGTTACGTCGACGGCCGGCGGACAGGCCACCGGCGAGGACGACGGAGCGGTAGGAGCCGTCGGCGAAGCTCTCCAGCACAGGCAGGGTGAGATTCGCCTTGACACGCCACATGAGGTCGGCGCCGGTCTCCGCGGCGGCGCGCCACAGGTCGTATCCGTAAAAATTTCGGTCGGCGATGACGAGCATGCCGGGTTCCAACCGGCCCAGGATCTGGCGGGCCAGCGTGGTCTCACCCGTTCGGCATCCACCCAGCGCGGNGGCGAGAAACGCACGGGTGCCGCACTCGACGAGCCCAAGCACCTGAACTTTCGGGTAGGCGCTGGCCTTCGGCCCGTCCTGGAGCTTCTCGAACTCCTCGCGGTTGGCGGCAGTATCGGGGACGTCCAGGCTGAACCCGTCGATCACCATCAACCGCCGACCCGTCAGGAACCCCCCTTTCAGCCCGGGATGCCCGATCGGTTCCGCTGCCCGTTCGAACAACACCCGGAGCGGCTCCTCCCCGAGCCGTTTCCGCGCGTGCGTGATACCGCTCCCGGTCGGGACCTCCCAGTCCCGCCACCAGCCGAACACCTTCAGACCCGCGACAAGCTTCTCCATCACCTCCTCGTAGTCGTCATCGAAGAACAGCCACATCGCCAGCGTGAAATACACCATCACCCGCGCGGGCAGCTTCCGGGACCGTTTCTCAACCCGACCCGTCGCGACCAGAACATCGTCCACCAGATCATGGTGGACGAAACCCGTGAGCACCCCGAGCGAAATATGATCCGTCAACCGGCCGCCTGGCCCGGCGTTCCCGTTCTCAAGTACCACGACCTAATTCTACCGTGACCGGAAAAGGCACTCCGACGCCAACACCGCACCTGCAAGATCAATATCCAAAGTGGATCTTGCTGATGCTGTTCTTAATTCACTGGCATTGGCTCATGAACAGAGCTCGTTCACCAGCCGATTCGGTGCCTTCATAGAGGAGGATGTCGAGGCCGCAGAAAGTGAATCCCATACGGAGATAGGCGCGGATCGCAGGGGCGTTGATGTTGGTGACTTCGAGCCAGACATGGNCCGCCCCGCACTCCCGAGCGAAGTCGAATGCATAGTTCATCAGTGTTCGGCCGACCCCTTGCCGGCGATAGCCAGGGGACACCTCGATGTCGCCGATGGTGAGGCGCGAGTTCCAGGGTTCGAAGGAGGTCGCGACGAACCCGCACAGTTCTTCTCCGGAGCAGGCGACGACCGTCCGGGCCAGCGCGGGATCGTCGCCCTCCTGAACTTCGTCGGAGTCCTCCGCGGGAAATAACTTGTGGATCGGGGGGGTCGCCGGTTTCTCGCAGATCGAAAATCCCTCGCCGGTCGCCGTCACCTCGAATATGGAGTTCGAGGTGAAAGATCCGTCGATGGCGGCGATGATCTCACGGTCCTCGGGGCCGGCCAGGCGGTAAAGTAGGGAATCAGCTCTGCCGATTTTCTCCGCACTTTCCGCGGCTGTGATCCTTTCCCCATCATACGACCTGATCACATGATTGTCGCAGACCGATCGCCGGTCTGCGCACTGTTCGGCGACAATCGGTTGCCTCCTCGTGTTCGTGGTCGGCCAGTTGATGTTATGTCAGAGCAATGGTTGAGACCTGTGGATCGGCTGGGGAGGGCGTACCTTCCCGGTGATCGAGGTTGAGGTCTCAGTCAGGCCGACGTTGACGCGTCGGTCGGGAAGGCACGCCCGTGCTCACGGTAGTACCCGAGGAGAACACGCCCNCCGATGGTCCGGCGGNNAGCCCGTCGCTGATCGATGAGATCGTCCGGGAGGGTGCCCGGCGGATGCTCGCCGCCGCCCTGGAAGCCGAGGTCGACGCCTACATCGCCGAGCTCGCCGACCAGCGTGACGCCCGTGGCCGTCGGCTGGTGGTCCGTAACGGTCACGCGCAGCCGCGGCAGGTGATGACCGCCGCCGGCGCGGTCGAGGTCACCGCACCGCGGGTCAACGACCGCCGGGT